>JANNAZ010000248.1:0-63794 GCA_031384895.1 Cyclobacteriaceae bacterium
GGAATAGGAATATTCCTGACCGTCGGCAAGGATGGAGATTCTTTCGCCTTGTGAGCGAGCCTGACGGATTACTTCAAGCATTTGCGCTTTATATCATTACCCAAGTGAAGGTATGGCATTTCCCAATGAGAATCGACGAAAAATTTTTGAAGGAATAGAAAAACGCGATGTTCGTCGCGTCTTTTCTGGTGATCCTACTTTGCTGGTGGTTAAGGCGGAGCCGCTGCTTCCTGGAGTGCCACAAAAATCTCCTGCGTATTGAAGTGTCCATATTGTTCGACCGTTTTCCCACCGAGAAGGTTTCCTGATAGTCTGCACGATACGTTGTCCAGTTGCCATTGACATACGCCTCCAGAGATTTCTTCTGGTTTTCTATCTCGGGACCTGTCGACGCAATTGTGACTCTCGATGATTGCTGACAGCCCCAGAACAAGAGCACAACCATGCTCAGGCCTTAAATCTTACTTTTCATAGTGGTTTGGTTTGGTTAAGGGTTACAAGGTTTAGTAAAAAAAGGGGGTAATCCGGCGCACCCTTTCTTGGATCGTTCCGAATGTATTGGCATTTCATTACTGCCGCTTTCTTACTTTTGTTATCTAATCAACCCGACTATGAGTTACCGAATTGAGAAAGACACCATGGGCGAAGTACAGGTACCCGCCGACAAATACTGGGGAGCGCAGACAGAGCGGTCTCGCAACAACTTCAAGATCGGACCCGAAGGCAGCATGCCGAAGGAAATTATTTATGCTTTCGCTTACCTGAAGAAGGCAGCAGCTATGGCCAATTGTGAGTTAGGTGTCTTGCCGGCTGACAAAATGCAACTCATCGCAAACGTCTGTGATGAAATTCTAGAAAAGAAACTTGATGACCAGTTTCCGCTTGTTATCTGGCAGACAGGTTCCGGCACACAAAGCAACATGAATACCAACGAAGTCATCGCCTACCGTGCCCATGTCATGCAGGGTGGTAAGCTGACAGACGAAAAAAAAGTACTTCATCCCAACGATGACGTAAACAAGTCGCAATCGTCAAACGACACATACCCGACCGCGATGCACATTGCCGCTTACAAACAAGTCATGGAGGTTACGCTGCCTGGCATGCAGAAACTGCGTGATACCCTCGCCCGAAAGGTTGTTGACTTCAAGAACATTGTGAAAACAGGACGCACGCATTTTATGGATGCCACCCCGCTTACACTCGGTCAGGAATTTTCAGGATATGTTCAACAAATTGACAACAGCGTCCGCGCGATCAAGAATGCGTTGGAAGCGGTGAGCGAGTTGGCGTTAGGGGGCACAGCCGTTGGAACAGGGCTAAATACACCAAAGGGGTATGATGTACTGGTTGCCAAAAAAATTGCAGAGTTAACGGGATATCCATTTGTTACTGCACCCAATAAGTTTGAAGCCTTGGCTGCGCATGACGCGATGGTTGAATTGTCTGGTGCACTTAAGCGAGCAGCGGTTTCGTTCATGAAAATTGCGAACGACATCCGAATGCTGAGTTCTGGGCCGCGGTCAGGAATTGGTGAGCTCGTAATCCCTGACAACGAACCCGGGTCGTCTATCATGCCAGGAAAAGTAAATCCTACCCAACCGGAGGCCATGACCATGGTTTGCGCCCAGATAATGGGCAATGACGTTGCTGTATCCATCGGCGGATCAATGGGACATTTCGAATTGAATGTCTTCAAACCGGTAATCGCCGCAAATGTGTTACAGTCGGGCCGACTGCTTGGCGACGCCTGCATTTCATTTAACGATCGGTGCGCCATGGGGATAGAGCCTAATCTGCCCATTATAAAGCAGCATATGGAGAATTCCCTCATGCTCGTGACCTCGTTGAACACACATATTGGTTATGAAAACGCGGCTAAAATTGCCAAGAAAGCGCACAAGGAAAACAAGACTTTGAGAGAAGCTGCTGTTGAATTGGGGCTTGTCACTTCCGCTCAGTTTGATGAGTGGGTACGCCCAGAAAAAATGGTCTAACGGCTCTCCAGTCTCTAGTTTTGAAGTTTTTTGACTACTTTTAACAATCAATTAACCCCAACGTACATGAAAACTAACGTGATCATTGTCTGCCTGGCTCTGATTTTTTCCAGCTCACAGGTTTTCGCCCAGCTTTCCAAAGCGGAGAAAAAAGAGTGGAAGAAGAAAGCCAAACAATACGCTAAGAGCCCGGCTACCCTGAAAGAGATGACAGAGGCTAAACAGACGGCCGACAATCAGGTAACCAAGCTGACAGGCGATATGAAGCAGATGCAATCAACGCTGAGCGACAAAAATTCAAAAATCGCGGAACTGGAAGATCAGATCTCCAAAATGCGCAGTGAGTTGACATCTGCCAATGCCGAGCTGTCCAATCTAAGAGCTAATCCGGTCATTAACCCGATGGATTTTTCCAAGGGAGTTGTCTTCAAAGTTCAGGTTGGAGCTTTCAAGAATAAGGACTTGTCAAAGTACTTTGACAACAACCCAAATTTTGGTGGCGAAGCAGCGGGTAAAGATGCAGCCGATCCACAGCGGATTACCATTGGGATCTTCCGTGATTACTGGGAGGCAGATACATTCAAGAAGTATATGCGTGATATGGGGGTTAAGGATGCTTGGATCGTTCCTTACCGCGATGGTCAGCGGGTAGAGATCAAAGATGTTCTGGAAGGTGTCGTATTCGACAAGAACGGCGAGCCAAAGAAGCCGAAGAAATAGTCACATAAAAGAGACTTTTAAAGCAGTGCATTGACCGTGCACTGCTTTTTTGTTTTCATACTTTTGGTCATATGATTCGAGTTGCGGGCATTATACTCCTGATGGGTTGGACTTCCATGGCACTTGGCCAGGTCAGGATCGCCACGCTCGTTCTAAAACCTAAACAGGTTTACGAACTGAAGGGCAGCGACATCCTTGTAGTGGATACCCTGATCATGATGGATTCATCCGTTCTGGTGCTCAACAAGCTCAAGGGAGAAAACTACATTCATGCGAAGAAAGTGATATTCTATCGCGGGAGCCTCATCGATGGGAAAGGCATTCACGGTCTGCCCGGACGAAATGGAAGAACAGGACTCTCTTCCTCAAGTCCCTGTTCAAATGGCAGTTCGGGAACAAAAGGTACCGATGGCACGAATGGGGCAAATGGAACTAGTCTGTTTCTCTCTTTCACCGATATCGTTCTACGAGGCGTTCCCTCGATAGACCTTTCAGGAGGTGATGCTGCGGATGGCGGCAAAGGTGGCGTGGGTGGTGGCGGCGGCTCAGGAACACGACTTTGTGCCGGGGGAAACGGGGGTACCGGGGGCGTGGGCTCTAATGGAGGAAATGGGGGAAATGGGGGCGTTATGACTTTCCATGCTATCAGCGTGCCTGAGCTGCGGTCCATGCTTGGTGAGCGTATCCTGGTTCATACCTATGGAGGAAATCTCGGCTCGGCCGGCGAAGGGGGCGGAGGCGGTTATGCTGGTCTCAGTCCTACCGGGAAAAATTCACTTGACGGAAAGCAGGGCAACAAGGGGGCTCGCGGCAAGGATGGTATTGCCGGTAAAACGGGTGCCATAAATGTTCCGAACAAGTGACCAGGATGAATCGACGATGGATATATAAAACGCTTCCGCAACAATCACAAATTGATTTCCTAAGCGAGAGTATCCATGTCAGCGCCACATTAGCAACGCTGCTGCTCCATCGCGGAGTTCATACGTTTGAAGAGGCCAGGAATTTTTTTCGTCCAGCACTTTCCGATCTCCACGATCCTTTTCTGATGAAGGACATGCGGCCTGCTGTTGAACGAATCAAACTGGCCATTGATCAAACTGAAAAAATTCTCATCTACGGCGACTATGATGTGGATGGGACAACCGCTGTATCGCTCGCCTTCAGCTACTTAAAAAGCTTTTACCCACACGTTGCCTATTACATTCCGGACCGAACTGCTGAAGGATACGGCGTATCGAAAGCAGGTATTCTTTGGGCGGAGCAGAATGGGTTCTCACTCATTATTGCCCTGGATCTGGGAATAAAGGCCTCCGATATGGTGATGTTGGCCAATCACAAAGGAATTGATTTCATCATTTGTGACCATCACTTGCCCGACAACAAGATCCCACAGGCGATTGCCGTTCTTGACCCCAAGCAAAGAGATTGTTTCTATCCATTTAAGGAACTAAGCGGATGCGGCATTGGCTTCAAACTCATACAGGCTTTTGCAAGAAGTTATCGCGATGAAAATGAAGTGTTTGACTATCTCGACCTTGTTGTGGTGAGCATTGCTTCCGACATCGTGCCGATCAATGGAGAGAATCGAATTCTGTCCTACTTTGGGCTCAAAAAGTTAAATCAAAGTCCCCGTCCAGGGCTAAAGGCGCTCAAAGAAATCTCAGGCATCCGAAGTGAGTTGGATATTTCCGGTGTAGTCTTTACCCTGGGTCCGCGTATCAACGCAGCTGGGCGGGTGGCCCATGCGCACGCTGCGATAGAGTTACTGATCGCTACGACGGAAGAGGAGGCCAATGCGTTTGCTGGAAAAATAAACCTCAAGAACGACCTGAGACGTGAATTTGACTCCAGCATTACGGAGGAGGCCTTGTCCATGATTTCTTCAGACGAGAAAAGGCAAAAAGCGAAAACTACGGTTCTTTTCAAAAACACCTGGCACAAAGGAGTTATTGGCATAGTTGCTGCTAGGTGTGTGGAGCGATATTACCGCCCTACTGTGATCTTGACTGAAAGCAATGAACGAATAGTTGGATCCGCCCGTAGCGTCAATGGATTTGACCTGTACCGGGCGATCGAGCAATGCAGTGACTTACTGGAGAAGTTTGGTGGGCATAAGTATGCAGCAGGGCTTACGCTCGATCCGAAGAATCTGGCCGCCTTTGAGCAGCGCTTCGAGGAAGTGGTATCTTCTACAATTACAGACGAGATGCTGACACCCGTGATTGAAATTGATATGTCCATTCAATTTGACAGCATTACTCCGAAGTTCTTATCTATTCTTAAGCAGATGGGCCCGTTTGGCCCCGAGAATCAACGCCCGGTATTTGAGGCAAAAAGCGTTACTGTATTAAACGCCTTGTCTACCTTTAAGGATCGCCATGTTCGGTTTTTAGCTGGACAAGCGGGAAATGAATCATTCTTTCAAGCAGTTGGATTCGATCAAATTGAACACCATAAGCAACTAATGGCTGGTTATCCCTTCTGCATAGCATTTACGATTGAAGAGAATACGTATAATGGAGAAACTAACATTCAGCTGCGGTTGAAAGACATAAAATTTGAAGCCTGATGGTCCTGCGTGCAGAAAGCCTACTAAAGAAGTACAAGAAACGGACAGTCGTTAACAACGTATCGGTCCGCGTAGAACAAGGAGAAATCGTCGGTCTCCTTGGGCCTAACGGTGCCGGGAAGACAACTAGTTTTTACATGATTGTAGGGCTGATTAAACCCAACGGAGGCCAAATATTTCTTGACGATCAGAATATCACAGATTTGCCCATGTACAAGCGGGCAAAGCTGGGAATTGGATACCTCGCTCAGGAGGCTTCGATATTTCGCGGGCTTACGGTTGAAGAAAATATTCTTGCTCCCCTCGAAATGCGACAAATGTCAAAAGCCGATCGAAAGGCAAAGGTTGAAAGCCTTCTCGAGGAGTTTAGCCTAACGCATGTGCGAAAAAGCCTGGGGATGGTGCTTTCCGGCGGGGAGCGAAGGCGAACAGAGATTGCCCGAGCATTGGCCGTCGATCCACACTTTGTCCTTCTTGATGAGCCTTTCGCCGGTGTGGATCCCATTGCGGTTGAGGAAATTCAATCTATCATCTCCCGGTTGAAAAAGAAAAATATCGGGATACTGATCACTGATCACAACGTAGATGAAACCCTGACTATTACCGATCGGGCCTATCTGATGGTGGATGGCAAACTGTTCAAGCAGGGCTCGGCGGAAGACCTGGCCAATGACCCGATGGTTCGCAAGGTGTACCTTGGTCAAAATTTTAGGTTGCGTCAGCGCCGGCCGGCAGAAGACTAAAGTTTGATTTCGTCCTTGTGATCAATTGGGACGCGTATCGGAAATCCACCAATACTCACTTTGAGCTTTCCTACAAATTGAATCTTATACCTCTTTCCACCTAGCATACTCAGCAAAGTTCCCAGGAGACCAGAGTCCTTTAGTTGCAGCTTTACTTCCAGTGGGACTGTAAATTCAGAAGTGCCTTTGATCTTCGCATTCAATTTCTGATCAATGTTTGCGGAGACCTTGCCATCAAGGAGAATGTCCAATTCTATGGCCTTTAGCCGTAAGGAGCCCTTATTGGGATTGTAAAGTATGGCGTTCGCCTTCAATATCGGATTGCCGTCTTTCCCCGGAGTAAAGTCAACTATTTGGACCTCGCGAAGAACAACCGGTTCTTTGGGGGCACAGGACCCTATCCCAAAAATCAACAACAAGAAATAGCCAAATCGATGCATGGAAGATTGTTATCGCACAATGTTACAATATTCTACTTTTGTTCCTGCCCTATGTCAAATAACCTGTCGCCCGTCTTCGATCAAATTGCCGACGGTCTGGCCGAAGCGGGGTATGCCACAATCGAAAACTTTCTAAGTGCCGCAGAGGCTGACTCCATCCTTCAAGCAGACGAATTCAAGAACGGGAAGTTACATTTCCGAAAGTCGGCCATTGGAAAAGCGGATAAGCAAATTAACGAAGGGGTTCGTGGCGACTACATTCAGTGGATTGACTCAGGATCTGCATCCTCCGGTGAACGAATGTATCTTCATCGGCTGCAGGAGATGATCACACACCTCAACCAAAACCTTTATCTGAGCCTAAAGGGTGTGGAGATCCACCGCACCTTCTATCCCATCGGCACAAGATACCAGCGGCACAGGGATCAGTTTCAGTCCGATGATCATCGGAAACTCTCCATCATCTGCTATTTAAATCCCGATTGGAAAGTAGAGCAGGGCGGACAACTTCGCATGCATCTTCCCGAAGGGGTCAGGGATATCCTTCCTGAGCGAGGCACCCTTGTCTGCTTTAGAAGCGACCGCATCGAGCACGAAGTTTTGCCTGCTACGCGAGAACGGTACAGTCTTACCGGATGGGCAATCGATCGGGATCGCGATATGCGATAGCCGACTACTTAGGGAATTGCTTCTTGTCAAGGCCCGGGAGAAGGCTTAGCGCATTCTTATAGTAAATCTTCTTCAGGATATCATCCGGTAAACCAATGCCATACATTCGCCAAAATGCGTGATAGCGCTTGTGATATGGAAAGTAATCATCGGCTGTCTCCAGTACACGGAAATAAGTTTCGTACTCGTTGGGAACCCAGCTGTCCTTCCCAAAGAGAACACGGTCCTGGTATTTGGTAAGAAACGCATTCGCCGCCCGAGGCTGTCGGCCCAGCTCTGCAATGACTGCTCCGATCTCTGTATACATATTTGGAAATTGATCCATCAATTGGCTAAGTTTTTTCAGGTCACTGCCAAACCAGCCAAGGTGTGCGTTGATAAACTTGGTCTTCGGGTGCTTTCGGAATAGGTTATGCTGTTGTGCAATGACGGACTCCCATGAAATAGAATCTTTATCATGGCGGCGACCCGGATGAAGTTTTAGTTCGAGCCACCGCTCATTCAGACTGTCAATGGGCTGCCAAAACTGTTTTGGATCTGCTGAGTGAATCAAGACAGGTATTCCCAACTCACCACACTTTTTCCACACCGGGTCAATTCGCGGGTCATCAATGGGAATGACCTTACCCGATTTATCTTTCGAGAACAAACCCAGGCTCTTATATATTTTCAACCCCATGGCTCCGCGGCGCACATCGTCTTCCACTTGTTTGGCAGTGCGAGCGGCCCATTCCGGATTGTCTATATCGGTAAAGTCCACGTTAGTGAACAGAACGAACCGGTTCGGGTACTGCTTCTTAATGTTTTCAATGGATTTTTCCAGGTGATCGCCCGAGCTTCGAAATCCCCGGCCGCTCAGGTTGATCATTGCACCCATGTTGAGCTTGTCCATTTCTTTGACCAGGCCGCTGAGATCAGCCGTGTTCATACCCCCTTGGTGATTGTGAATATCAATAAATGGAAATTTTGACCGAGTTAGGTGATGTTCCTCGGAAATCAGGGTAGACGGTGGATTATAGCCCTCAAAGTCCATTTTCATTTTAAGCGGGGCGCCGTCCTGCGCTAAGGCTTGTACCCCACAAAGGAGGATTCCTACTAACGATAGTGTTTTCATAGAATCGGTTGAGGCCTCAAGAAACGGATAATCCAATTGGTTGTTGGAATGATTTATTCAAACGGCCAGTTACTGGTTCCCACCCGGATTAAACCTCACAAACAAATTCGTGTCAAAGGGATAATTAAGTGCATCGAACTACGTTACTATGAAAAAGATCTTCTCCTTTGCCTTGTTCATGGTAATCGTGCTCCTGGCACTCATTGCCCGCAGTACAGCCTCGGCTAAAGCGATGGATAATTCCAGGATGGGAAGTGTTTATCAAAGATGGTTAGAGTGAATAGATGATGGGGTTTAAGGGTGAAAGGGCGGGTGGTTCCGCCCTTTCTGCTTTTGCCAGCAAAGCGGTCCGCTTTCATTCCTGCTGGATTCTTTTCTAAATTGCCACGCAATCCGTCACCAT
This sequence comes from Cyclobacteriaceae bacterium, assembly GCA_031384895.1. Taxonomy (GTDB): domain Bacteria; phylum Bacteroidota; class Bacteroidia; order Cytophagales; family Cyclobacteriaceae; genus ELB16-189. Next base: position 8,659 of record JANNAZ010000248.1, read on the forward strand.
GAACCGATTTATTTTCACACTGGTTGGGTTTATTTTTGTTACCGTTTTCGCGCAATCACAGGACCCGACGGATGGGGCGCGAAAAAAAATGACAGCGAAAGATTTTTCCGGGGCAAAGGCGGATTTATCAAAAATTCTGGATGCCTCACCGCGAAACAAGACCGCGCTGAGCCTCCGCGGCCAATGCCGCGTGTCGCTGGGCGATCTATATGGCGGCATCTCCGATTTTACCACCTGGCTGGAAATCGATTCTCTTTCTTCCGAAGCGTATAATTATCGCGGAGATGCTAAAATCAAACTTGGGGATGATGAAAGTGCACTGGAGGATCTGAACAAGGCCATCCGGCTAAATCCCAAATACACGGATGCCTTCACCAACCGTGGCTTTGCCAAGTATAATCTGGAAGACCTACAGGGCTCCTACTTCGATTTCTCCAAGGCCTTGGAGCTAGGGCCGATAGATGCTGACAAATATTTTAACCGCGGTGTTGTCAAAGCGAAATTGGGAGAATATGTCAGTGCCGTTGATGACTACTCCAAAGCCATTGAATTGGATAAGAACGACCCGGGCCTATACAATTACAGAGGGGTGGCTTTTTACCAGACAACAAACTTCGACAAGGCTATTGCCGACTATGATCAGGCTATCAACCTTGATGCGAAAGATCCCCTCAAGTATGAGAACCGCGCGCTGGCAAAAAGCGCGAAAGAAGATTTTAAGGGAGCCTTGAGTGATTACGACAAAGCCATCGAACTCAATGCCGAAGACCCGGAAACGCTTAACCTTCGAGGCGTTCTTAAAAACACGATGCTGGATTATGACGGGGCTATTGCTGATTACACAAAAGCTATAGAACTAGATGAGACCAATCCGGCGTACTATGACAACCGCGCCTTGAGCAAGACAGAAAAAGAAGATTACGCAGGTGCTATTGCCGATTACACATCCTCAGTGGACCTCTACCCAAGTGACCCCGAAACATATTATCAACGTGGATTGGTGAAGGTCAGGATGAAAAACAATTACGATGCTTGCCTTGACTTCAAGAAGGCAGACGAGCTGGGATCGCCTGAAGCAAAAGCGGCGATTAAGAAAACCTGCAAATAGCGCTACTTCTTCACAACAAGGGCCCCCGCAATCAGGTCGTGCAGTGTCTGTCTCTTTTCCGTGAAGCCAGCCATGATGTATCCGATGGCCATCGTAAAGTTAGAAATCAACTTACACAAGTTGCGCAGGAAAGCTTTCGTAAAATCTAGTCGCTCACCGTTCATATCGGTTACTTTGATTCCAACGACCATCTTGCCCACTGTAGCCTGGCTCTTGGATGATTCCATAAAAGAGAAATACAGAATTTGAATGGCCGTTGCCAGTATCCAATAGGCGCCGGCTGCTGCTACAATCCCTGCTATCAGCCCTACCAGATTCCCCGGGTTCTCCATGTCCATTTCGCTAAATGTCCCGAAAAAACCAAATCCTAATGCCACCAGAAGAGGAATAAAAATAACACTTTCAATGAAGCCGATGATCAGGACATCTATAATCAGGGCCACAAGGCGCAACCAGAAGCCGGCATATTGAGTATTCATAGGTATGGGGTTTGATTGAATTACAATATAGCGAAACGAACATCCGACCTCAAGTCGAAAAACAAATCGCTACTTTTGATAAACCCCGTGATTCCATATGGATGCCGCCCTTCAAAAACTGGTTGATCGAATTGAGACACAGCGAAGTTCTATTCTGAACCAGTTCCGGACCCTTACGGCAGAGCAATTCAACCGGGTTCCCGCTCCCGGAAAATGGTCTGCGGCTGAAGTCCTAAGTCACGTCATAGCCGCAGAGCGGATTTCGCTTGCCTACATCCAGAAAAAGATACAGGGAGTTGATCAGGCAGAAATCAGCGGAACGTGGGAAGAATTAAAAATCATGCTATTGAAGCTTTCCCAACGACTCCCGGGACTCAAATTCAAAGCTCCAAAGCGCGTAGTGGAGAATACGGCATTCTATCGTGACTTCGCCAGCATTGAATCGGAATGGGGAAAAGTCCGAAAAGAACTAAGTGGGCTACTTAATCAATTCCCGCAACACAACATAAAGCGATTGATTTATAAACATCCGATAGCGGGTTATCTTAACATACGTCATGCCCTCATTTTCTTTCACGAGCATGTTTATCACCATTATCCTCAACTGAAAAAATTATTGAAATAAATTTTTCCTAAAAAAGATCGCTATGATTCGAGTTGCATTCCTATTAATCACCTGTTCGGTATCCATTACCGCGATTGCCCAGTCGGGGTCTGAAATTTATCTTTTCGACCTCGCAACAAAAAAGGACAAGGTTACTGTCTCCAATCCGGTAAACGTCACTAATCATAAAGGTTATGACAATCAGCCATCTTTTCATCCGGGGCAGCCTACGTTATACTATTCTTCCTTCAATGAAGATGGCCGGTCCGACATTCACACTTACAATTACAAAACAAAAAAATCGGTTGCCCTTACTGAAACTCCCGAGCGCGAATACTCACCGACTGTAACTCCAGATCGTGGAAATATTTCCTGCATTATCCAGCGCGACAACAATGCGCAGGACCTTGGAAAATACCCGATCGAAGGAGGCCAGGCCTCCGTCATTATCGACCACCTTATTGTTGGCTATCATGTTTGGGCAGATAACAGTCACCTTGCGCTGTTCGTCCTGGGAACACCAAACACGCTTCATTATCTTCGGCTTCCTACCAAGAAGGACACCGTGCTAGCTGAGGGAATTGGACGCTCCCTGCATAAAATTCCTGGAGAACAAGCGATTAGCTTTGTGCATAAAGTATCAGAAAAAGAATGGATGATCAAACGATTTGATCCGCAAACAAAGTCGATCGCTACACTCGCACTCACACTTCCGGGTCGTGAAGATCTTTGTTGGTTACCCGATGGAAAAATCCTCATGAGTGACGGTACCGATTTCTTCTTCCTGACCCCCGGAAAGGGACAACAATGGAAGAAAGTCAACTTCACAGGAGATCCCGCGCTCAAAGGGATATCGCGCCTGGCCGTGAGCGCTGATGGGAAGAAACTTGCTGTCGTTGTCGCAGAAGAATAGTCGCTCAGGGCTTCGGTTCGCAAAAAGATCCCCTTGCGATAAATAACTTTTTCAGATCAGCGCTCAGCGCTCCGCTCTTCACCGCGGGGTCATCCATCAATTCTTCCGTCGAAGGCTTTTCCTTCAAGACCAAAACACTCCCCGTTGCTTCACCTAAACTTCCCTCCGCGATTACCGACCCGACTTTAACCCAAGGCTCTATATACGCCTGATGTGCTTGAATGGCTTCCGGAAATGTGCCAACACCCTGTTTTACTTGTTGCGCTGTGTAGCGAACAAAATAATAGTGTCATTTCATACTTCTCTCCAACGGAGCACACCGACCCGGTTCGTGGAGTGTATAAAAATAGTTCAATGTCCCATCGCTTTGCCTGAATACCGGGATCGGTTGCCAGCCATTCATTCACTTCTACTTTGGAGTGCGAATCAAAAACAAAGATTCCTCCGCCCTCTTCAAAAGGGCCGGCAGCCAGCAATTTTCCTTCCTTGGCTAACCGCTTGATATTCGCCAGGTGTCCATCCATGATTTTCTTTATTTCCTCCGCCGGCAGTTCTTCCTTGTTTTCTTTCTTGTTCAGGAAGACCCATACAAAATTCTGCCCATATGTGATGCCGTGAATCAGGAGGGCCAAACTCAACACTACAGTTTTCATGGGGCTGTTTGATTTGTCATCATTTCGGGCCGATCAGTACTTCTACCAGACGGTCAAAATCCTTTTTGTCGTTGTAAACATGTGGAGATACGCGCATTGAGTCGCCCCGAAACGAAACAGAGATTTTCTTTTTCTTGACTTGCTCTTTGATTTTTTCCACCGCTGCCCCCTTGGGAAACCGGATACCAAAAAGATGCTTGCCTCGGAAGCCATCCTCCTCTATCCAGAATCCCGAATTTCGCAGTCGTTGAACTCCGCTTTCGGTGATCTTCTGACAATGCAATTGAATCTTCTCAGGGCCCCATGCATTTACCTGACGTAAGCCTTCTAGCATCATCGGGACAAGAATAAAATTACTATGCTCTCCTACTTCATACCGCAACGCACCGTTTTGATACCGATCCTCGTATCTGACAAGACCCGTAAAATCTTCGCTTCCCAATCGGTTGATCCAGTTTTCCTCAATGGGAGTGCCTTCATCAAATGACGCTCCATAATAGGCCAGCCCAATCGAGTATGGACCCATCAACCACTTGTACCCTGCACAGACAAGGGCATCGGGTTTGATTTTAGCCACATCAAATGGAAGAGCTCCCACCGATTGAGTGCCGTCAATAATCAGCTTGGCCCCGACCTCCCTGGAGCGTTTCCCAATCTGTTCTAAATCAAATCGGGTTCCATCTGCCCAATGAACATTCCCGAGCGCAACAATTTTGGTGCCTGGACCAATCGCTTCAAGTATGCGAATATTCCACTGCTCGCCGCGCGCAGGAAGCGAATCCGGAGGGTCTACAACATGCAGCGTAGCTTTTGATTCAGCGGCCAATCGCCGCCACACATAATAATTGCTTGGAAATTGCTCCTGGGCAACCACGACTTTATGCCCTAGACCCAGCGGAAGGTTCCTCGCCGCATTGGCAAGACCATACGAGGCCGATGGAATGACGACAACGCGCTTTGGATCCGGTGCATTAATTAGTCTCGTAAATTCTTTTCGGAGAACCTCCGTCTGCAAGAAAAAATCATCAGATGAAACACCTGCAGGATTTCGCTTTGCTCGCATTCCCTCTGTCCCCGCCCGCTCCACTCGCTTCATCAATGGCGACATATAGGCACAATTGAGGTATGTGACACCTGGGGCTAAAGAGAATTTTGATCGCTGATTTTTCATGATTTCTTACGCGTTTGGATCAGTTATTTTCCGGTTTATCCCTCTTTCTTCGGGAATTCCCATACAGGCTCAAAGCCGAAGTACGGTTACCTGCTGAATCAAAACAACATAAATACAGACAACGGATTTGCTATGGGGACAATTGAAAATTTCAAGGGAATAGCGTTTGTGCGAATTTCATCCATGCCTAAGGAGCAACAGGAGAAAGTCTGGAATTCATTTGAGAAAGATAAGATTATCAAGATTATCAAAGATCAGGCACTGATGAATGATTGCATATTGTACACCGATTATGCCTCCTGGCAATCCCGCCAATCTACTGTTCAGCAGCAGACAAAGGCAGGGTCCGTTCAGAATGTTGATTTACCCATCGGCAAACTGGCATTCAAATAGCTTATTCCCAAATCCCTTTAGGAACAATCTCCAGCACATGATGTTCGGGATCCTCAAAATAGAAGGATTCTTGGCCGGTCTCCCAAATCACTTTGTCTATTATCCGAATTCCCTTCGCCAGCAATTCCTGTTTGTGTAACTCATATTCTTCCCGACTTACTTCGAATGCCATGTGTTGTTTCCCTTCACCATAGTGCCCTGGAGGATGGATTTTATGCTTCGATTCCTCCGGATTAAAACACAGAAGAACAGAAGTCCCAACCCGGAAGAAAATATGTTTTCCCGCTAACCTACTTATAATAGGGAATTCGAGAACTCCGTGATAAAATTCCTGTGCCAAGGCTAAGTCATTGAAATACAGGCAGGTTTCTTTGATCTGGGTAATGTTCATGTTTTTGACCGATCGGTTTCGTGAAGATAGCCTCTGTCTCGGGTTGGAACCCCTTCCGCTCGACCAAAAAAAGGGTGTACTGAGTTGACTATTAATGCATTATAAACTCTTCAATCCGGAGGCCGCTGAGGAGATATCCACAAACAACTGATTGATAAAACGACTCATAACTTATTAATGATCAACCTTTTAAGACAGAATATTCCGGTCATGTGGATAAAAGGGCCATTTTGTGGAATACTTTCTACCCCAAATTTTGGAGATTTATAAGTGCCTGAATTTTAACACTTTTGTCATTCCTTTGCAGGAGTAAAATGAATTCACGGCTTACCTACATCCTAAGGCTCAAACCGGGCAACTGGGTTATTTTCCTCCTGCTCATGGGGGTGCCAGAAGCATACAGCCAGGGGAAGGACCTTATCAGGCTGGATCAGCTTCAAGAGGCCATACGCCAAGAAAAGGACCATATTCAAGTCATTAATTTTTGGGCTACCTGGTGTGCCCCATGCCTCAAGGAAATGCCCTTGTTTGAAAAACTAAATGAGGAACGAAAGGATGTTCGGGTAAGGCTTGTGAGCCTGGACCTTGATCTGGATCCCAACGTAGAGAAGGTCAGAAACTTTGTCATTCGGAAAAAGATAAAGTCAGAAGTCATGATTCTGGATGAACAAAATCCAACTAGTTGGATTGAAAAAATAGACAAGAGTTGGTCGGGTGCACTTCCCGCAACCTTGGTGATAAACAACAAGAATGGAAAGCGTAAATTTGTTGAGCGAGAGCTTCAGCCTGGTGAGTTAGAAAAACTTATCGCAGAAGTTCAATAATCCATAACCCATAAACTATTTTGTATGATGAAGCGATTGATTGTTGGTTTGTTGATGTGTGTTTCCCTGAGCGCTGCAGCGCCAGTAAAGAGTGGATATGAATTGGGAGACATTGTTGCTGATTTTCGACTGAAGAATGTTGATGGAAAGATGATTTCACTCTCTGACTTCAAGGATGCCAAAGGCATCATGGTCATCTTTGACTGCAATACCTGTCCTTACTCCAAGGCCTACAACAGCCGAATCATCGACTTGAACAATAAATATGTCACCAAAGGTTTCCCGGTAATAACGATCAATCCCAATGATCCCGGGCAGTCTTCTGGTGATTCATTTGAGCATATGGTTTCTCTAGCGAAAGAAAAAGGATATTCATTTCCCTACCTCGTTGATGAAACACAGGATGTCACACGTGCTTTCGGCGCAACAAACACCCCTCATGTGTTCCTGCTTCAACGCAACGGCAACCAACTTAAACTTGTCTACATCGGGGCAATCGATGACAATGCCAGAGACGCTGCTGCCATCAAGCGGAAATACGTTGAAGAAGCGGTCGATGCGTTACTACTGAATAAGCCCGTTCCGGTTTTGCGCACCAAGGCACTTGGCTGCAGTATCAAATGGAAGACTGCCTGAGCCATGAATCAGGCTTAGGACATTAGTTGGATAGCGTGGCAAGGATATCGTCTACGTATTCCCTTGAGTTGCTAAGTCGAGGCACCTTGTTTTGTGCTCCCAGTTTCCCTCTTTTTTTCATCCATTGATAGAAAGTTCCTTCGGGAACGCTGTGAATCCGAGGGGCGATCAGCGCGAGATCGTGAGCCCGCTTTGCGTCATAATCAGAATTGATCTTACGCAGGGTCTCGTCCAAAATGCCTCCAAATTCATCGATACTGCGTGGTGGAGTGTGGAATTCAATAATCCACTCGTGTCCTCCCCGCTTGTTTTGCTCCAGGTAAATCGGTGCAGCGGTGAAGTTGGTGATAACGCCACCCGTAATTTCACATGCCCTCGTAATCGCTGCTTCTGCGTTTTCGATAATTACCTCCTCGCCAAACGCATTGATGAAATGTTTGGTCCGGCCGGAGATCTTGATACGATAGGGTGTTTTGCTGGTAAACTTGACTGTGTCGCCGATATTGTATCGCCAAAGTCCTGCGTTAGTCGTGATCACCATGGCATAGTTCTTACCCAACTCCACTTCGTTCAGGGGGATAGGAGATGGGTATTCATCCTTGGATTCCTCTGTAGGAATAAACTCGTAGAAGATTCCATAATCTAACATGAGGAGTAATTCCTCGCTATCCTTTTGATCCTGGATTCCAAAAAATCCTTCGCTGGCATTGTAGGTCTCCCAATATTGCATGTTGTCTGTCGGGATCAACGTTTTGAACAATGCCCGATAGGGTGAAAAGGCCACTGCACCATGAAAAAATACCTCCAGGTTTGGCCACACTTCTTGAATCGGCTTCTTCTCTAGCTCCATTACCCGCTGAAGTAACAATACGGTCCATGTTGGAACGCCTGCGATGTGGGTAACATCCACTTTGGCCGTTTCACGAGCGAGCCTTTCTATTTTTTCTTCCCAGTTGCTCATTAGCGCCACCTCAAGACTTGGCGTGCGTATGAGCTGCGCCCAAACGGGAAGGTTCTGTATCAACACAGCGGAAACGTCGCCATAGTGTGATGTGGAGGAAGGGTCTAGTTCGTTAATCTGGTGGCTCCCGCCTAGCGCAAGACCACGACCTGAAAAAATATTCGTGTCCGGGTTGTTGTTGACGTAAATACAATATAGGTCCTTGCCTCCCTTAAAATGACATTCCTCAAATGACTCTGTAGAGATTGGAATGAACTTGCTCCGTGCATTGGTCGTTCCTGAAGATCTGGAAAACCACTTGATTTCCGTGGGCCAAAGAATGTTCTGCTCTCCCTTCATCATTCGTTCAACGTAGGGGAACATCTGCTCGTACGTATGGACAGGAACCCGACGCGTGAAGTCGTCGTAATTCACCATTTCATCAAACCCGTACTTCCTTCCAAATTCGGTAGGTCTGGCCACCTGAAGGAGTCGCTGCAAGAGTTCATCTTGTACGTCATCGGGATATTTCATGAAAAGCTCGATCTGGTGGATGCGCTTTTTCATGACCCAGGTTAATATGGAATTAATCAGCTGCATGAAGGATTGGGGCCAAAATTAACCGCTGTCGCTCTACTACCAAAACTGAAAGGAAACGAAACAATTGCCATGAAATCAAGGATTGAATAGTTTCAAGGATAAAGTGAGGAATCAAATCGCTTGTAAAATAGTATCTTCTATTAACTTAGTCCCTGTTTAACTAACATTCCTATGACCATCCATGATTATCTGAATTTTGTAAAGCAACGGAATGCCCATGAACCGGAGTTCCTGCAGGCTGTTGATGAAGTCATCCAATCGGTATTTCCTGTCCTCGAACGCCATGCCGAATACAGAAAACTGAAGTTGTTTGAGCGAATGACGGAACCCGAACGGCTCATCTCTTTCCGGGTTAATTGGATGGATGATAAAGGCGAGGTACAGGTAAATCGGGGATATCGCGTGCAAATGAATAGCGCCATTGGGCCATACAAAGGCGGATTGCGTTTTCACCCATCGGTAACACAAAGCGTATTAAAGTTTTTGGCCTTTGAACAGGTCTTCAAGAATGCACTTACAGGAGTCCCTATGGGTGGAGGGAAGGGTGGAAGCGACTTCGATCCAAAAGGAAAAAGTGAAAACGAAGTCATGCGCTTTTGTTATGCGTTCATGAGTGAGCTGGCCCGTCATATTGACCATCGCACAGACGTTCCCGCTGGCGATATCGGTGTGGGTGGAAGAGAAATCGGGTACCTCTTCGGTGCCTACAAGAAAATCAAAAATGAATTTACTGGTGTCTTGACAGGCAAGGGAATTGGATGGGGTGGAAGCTTGATCCGAACAGAAGCCACCGGGTATGGACTTATTTACTTTGCAGAGAACATGATGCAAAACATTGGTTCATCGCTTAAGGGAAAGACGTGTCTTGTATCTGGATCCGGAAATGTCTCTCAATATGCTATTGAGAAAATTATCCAACTGGGCGGAAAGGCTGTTTCAGCATCTGATTCCGCCGGTTTTGTTTACGATGAAAGCGGGATTACCCAGGAAAAGCTTGAATTTCTCAAAGATCTTAAGAACAACCGCAGAGGGCGCATCAAAGAATACGCCGATAAATTTAAGAGCGCTGTCTACAAAGAGACTGACTCCAAGGCGGATAGCAATCCGCTGTGGTCCATCAAGGCTGATTGCGCATTCCCCTGTGCCACTCAAAATGAAGTCAACGCCAAAGACTGTAATAACCTTGTCAAAAACGGTGCGAAGCTGCTGGCAGAGGGCGCCAATATGCCGACCACGCCGGACGGAATTAACATCCTAATCGACAATGGTGTGATGTACGCTCCCGGCAAAGCTTCCAACGCCGGCGGCGTAGCAACTTCCGGCCTGGAAATGACACAGAACTACATGGGCAACAACTGGACGCGTGAGCAAGTGGATGAAAAGCTATACGGCATCATGAAAAGCATTCACGAAATAAGTCTCGCCGCGGCCAAAGAATACGGCAAGCCGGGCAACTACATGGTGGGGGCCAACATTGCAGGATTTGTTAAAGTGGCGAAAGCTATGCAGGCGCAGGGTGTAATCTAGTTGCCTTTTAAGTAGCCCGTTGCGGAGCTATTCGTCTGAGTGCCGGCGCGCCTACTGATGAAGCATGGTTTCCTTTATCCCTATTTCATAGGATGTGGCTTGCTGCTTGAAAGCAGATTCGAATTTTGTACTGTCAAATACATAGTCCGTATCAAACTGATACATCATTTCAACCAACTCACGGAGTATGGGGACAAAAATCCCCAGTACACGGACACCCAGCTTTGGCAAGCTCTGGACGGAGTACGGCCGGCCCGTTAGTGTACAGGCTAGTCGGACCAATGCTTCGCCTGTAATTTTTTCCTTGCTTGTCAACGCGTGCCAGGTCTGGTTAAACGCAGATGACGTGTTCCCCAGCAGCGCTACCGTCCGGCCAGCATCGGGCGTATAGGTAAAGGTGTGAATTCGTTTTGGGTCTCCGAGCCATTGCGGGCCTTTCTTGGCATGTAATCGCTCAACTACTGTTGAATGAATCATGCTAAGCGTTGCTCCGGGCCCATAAAAATCCGCAGCCCTCACAATCATCCCCTGAATATTCTGGGCCTTTACCTCCTCCAATAGCATGGTGGCAATCTGTGCCCTCACTTCCCCCTTCCGAGAGTTGGGATTAAAGGGCGTATCCTCTTCACCCCATTTACTAATCCATACGCATATACGTTGTCGAAGAATACCAGCTTGCTGCCGCTTTCTTTGCAGGCATTGATGACATGCTGCATAACCTTCGGCCATTCCGCTTGCCACGTTTTCGTATCGTATTTCAGGCCTGCTACCAGATAAACCACTTCACTTCCAGCGACAGCCTTTCGTACATCCTCGTAGTTCAATAAATCGGCTGTCATCAACGTGTCACTGACATTGACCTTCTTTGGATGCCTGCTGACCTGGCGCATTTGGTCTGTGTATTTTAGAAGTTGGATGGAAAGTTCTCTTCCGATCACTCCATTGGCTCCGAGAATAGTTTGCATGTAGTTGATTTTTACTTAAGCCGATTTGTCCATTAAAACTAGCGAACTTCTGGTCTCAAAAAAAAACCGCGCAGGAGTTTTGGTCCTGCACGGTAATAATCAGAGAAAACAAATCCTACATATCCTTCTTGTCGGTCTTCCCAACGACAATCTGCGGGAGGCTTTTGACCTTTTCATTGATCGGGGCAACCCGTTCCTGAACGATCTTCTCAAATTGCAGTACAGCTTCCTGTGTCTCCTGGCCAAGCTCTCCCCTTCGACTCAGTTGAGGAGTTGTGGGCCGGGCTGTGGCGCCGTCGATGGCGTTGAGCAAAGTGGATATCTCCTCTCTCAGGCGGGGGCGCTGGCGGTATCCCATATTCGGAGGCGGACGCCGCAGTATTTCATCCTGGAATTCCTTTATGCTCTTCAGGGCATCATCAATTTGCCCATTCACAGTGGGGTCGACGCCGGAATTTTCTCCGGCTGACTTTATGCGCTGCTTCAATTCGCCTAATTGCTTAACTACCTGTTCCGAGTTGTTCATTAACCGGTTTGCCTGAGACAACTGATCGCGAAGAGCAAGTGTAGCTTCCGTCTTTATTTTGTAATCTGGCTCGGTCATTTTGATTCGTGGATCTCCACGCACTACGATTGATGTCTCTGCCGATTGTCCATTTGCTGTAACCTTTGCCGTGTAGGTCCCTGGAGGAACCAAAGGCCGAGCTCCTCCACCAAAACGTCCTCTGCGCGCAACGCCACCCATATTCAGGCGTTCGGCCTCATCAAAACGCAAGTCCCAAATAATTCTGTTCACGCCTGCTTTGGATACGGAGTCCGTCAGGCTTCTAACCTTGTTCCCCGCGGCATCCCGGATTTCTACGTTCACTCCCTGCTTAGGAACATTTTGCAGATAGAAATTAATATATGCACCTGCATCCGGGTTCTTCGCTGCGTAATTGCGGTCGCCTTGCTCTTCAATCATGCTATAATACTGCCAAAGTGTAGCCGTCTTGGATGGAAATACAGTTAATTCTTTCCCACTTGCGCTTAAATACTCTTCCATACCCCGGATATCCCCCATGATCCATATTCCTCTTCCGTGTGTGGCAACTACCAGGTCATGCTCACGTTTCTGTACGCGAAGGTCGCGGACGGAAACTGGAGGAAGGTTGTTATTGATCTTAGTCCATGTTTTCCCTTTGTCCCAAGAGCCAAATACACCATGCTCCATTCCCGCAAAGAGGAGGTTTGCATTATATGGATCTTGCCGCACAACATAAACCCAATCCTCGGGAAGTCCGGTGCTGATAGTCGTCCAGGTCTTGCCAAAATCCGTCGTCATATAAGCATGCGCCTTGTAGTCATCCAGACGATGGTTGTCAACAGCAACAAAGGCAGTCCCGGCCTCGTGCTCGGATGCATGGATCTTCGATACCCATCCGAATGCAGGAAACCCGGGGATCGTCATCTTAATCCAGGTCTTTCCTCCATCTTGTGTAAGCTGAACATTGCCGTCATCTGTCCCACACCAGATTACGTCCTTCTTCACTGGTGATTCGGCGATGGTTAGAATGGTACAATGAAATTCTGCTGCTGTATTATCCTGATAGATTTCTCCACCCGAAGATTTCTGCTTGGACTTGTCGTTCGTTGTCAAGTCGGGCGAGATTATTTCCCAATTATATCCCTTGTCACGGCTTCTGAAAAGTACGTTGCCCCCGGTATAAACGGTGTTTGGATCATTCGGCGACACCAGAATGGGTGTGTCCCAATTGAAACGATACTTGTGGAACTCCATGCCATCCCCCACTGAACCAATTTTATTTGGGTACGGGTGAATCGTTCGTGTATTGCCGGTTTTCGTGTCTACATGAAAAATCACTCCCCCCTGAAGGTTGGCATAAACCTCATTTTCTTGTCCCGGGATAGGTACTGCATAATATCCGTCGCCGCCAGCCACCTGAATCCAGTCTCTCTTGAGGATACCTATTTGGTGGAGCGAATTGCTCGGCCCCGTCCACGTTCCATTGTCTTGCAGTCCACCGTATAAATAATAGGGGTCGCGGTCATCCACCCAGAGTTGGTAAAACTGAGAGAGTTCAACATTGTTGATGGCATCAAACGTCTTAAATCCATCATAGGAAACACGGAATCCGCCGTCATCACCACTTAACACGTGGTTGGAATTTTTTGGATCGATCCACATCGCCTGATTATCGCCGTGCTGGCCTTGTGCGATCGACTGAAAATTCTTGCCCCCATCAGTCGATTTGCTCATCCCGCCTGAGAGTGTGTACAGATGATCCGGATTGGTTGGATCTACTTTGACATCACTGTAGTAGAATGGGCGGAAATTCAGATTGCGGTCTTTGTTCACCACTCGCCAGGACTCTCCCCGGTCATCAGAACGAAACAAAGTTCCATCGTCTTTGTACTCAGTAATGAGATAAACAATATTCGGTGAACTCTGTGCGATCGAAACACCGATTCGTGCCATGGGCTTGTCTGGCAATCCATTCTTGTGCGAAATTTTTGTCCAGGTTTTCCCTCCGTTGGTGGATTTGTAAAGTGCTGTTTTCTCACCACTGTCATCAAAACGCCAAGGCTTCCGTCGGAATGTCCACATTCCTGCGTAGAGGATACGTGGATTGTTCCATTCAACAGCTATATCAGAGCATCCCGTATTCTCATCGATGTACAAAACCTTCTCCCAAGTTTTCCCTGCATCAACGGTTCTAAAAATTCCACGGTCCGCATTAGGCCCCCACTCTCTTCCCATGGCGCACACGCAAACTTCATCCGGGTTTTGCGGATTAACAGCAATGCGTTTGATGCGATCTGTTTTCTCCAGGCCCAGGTGGGACCAATTTTTTCCACCATCCGTAGAGCGATAAACGCCATTCCCATATCCAACACTATTCCTTGGGTCCCCTTCGCCTGTTCCAACCCAAAGAACTTCCGGGTCAGATGGAGCAACTACAATGGTACCAATGGAATATGCTTTTTGGCCGTCAAATATTGGCGTCATGGTCACACCGCCATTTGTTGTCTTAAAAATTCCTCCATCCGCTCCGGCAACATAAAAGGTAGTGGGGTCACCCGCCACACCGGCAATGTCGGTTACACGGCCGCCCATATTTGAAGGCCCAATGGGTCTCCACTTCATGTTTTGCAGCCCCTGATCAGGTGGCAGAATTTGCGCGTGCGTGGTTAGTGCTACGCCGCAAAGCAAGTATGCGGCGGCTAGCGTTCGTAATGTTGTCTTCATGGGATTATTTCGTTAAGGTTATGTGATTTAGCTAACGATAAGCACAAAACAAAAGGACCTTCCTTTAGGTGCCTTTGGGTTGTGTCAGTGGTGCAAATTGGCTGTGGAGGATTATTGATCGATCTTTGAACCCACATACTCCGTTGGTTCAAAAACATATTTTCAAATTAATTCAGGACACTTTCCAAGCGAAATGAATGCACCTGACCTCCGTCTGAAAACCACCACGCGCCAGATTCTGGAGATGGCCATGCCCATTTCTCTGGCCCTGCTTGTTCCACAAATCAATTTCATTACAAACAATATTTTTTTGGGTGGCCTGGGTGAGCTTGAGCTGGCTTGCGCAGGCATCACCGGCGTTTACTACCTGATCTTCGCTGTGATAGGTAACGGCTTGAATAACGGGCTGCAAGCCCTTATTGCTCGCCGGGCTGGGCAAAATCTACCCAAGGAAATTGGACGTCTTTTTTTCCACGGAGTATGGATTGCGCTGGCAATCGCCTTTTTTGGAATTTTCCTCACCTACACGCTGGCTCCACTAATCCTGCGCGCCGCGATTCATGATAAGCACGTGGCTGAAATGGCGATTCAGTTTTTGTTGATCCGTATCTGGGGGCTTCCCTTTCTCTACCTCTACATCATGCGCAACGCCTTGCTGGTAGGCACAAACCAAACCCGTCTTCTTGTCTGGGGAACATTGGCCGAGGCCTTAATCAACATTGTTTTGGATTACGCACTGATTTACGGACACCTGGGTCTGCCTGCCCTTGGCTTTGACGGTGCCGCTTATGCTTCTATCATCGCTGAAGCGGGGGGCTTATTGGTCATCTACTTCGTCATCCATCTGAAAGGCCTTCACCTTCGGTTCGCTTTTTTTGAAAAGCCTTTGCTCTCCACGGGCATGTTCCGGCTCATCCTGGTGCAATCATCGCCCCTGATCCTTCAGTTCGCGATCAGCATTATTACATGGGAATACTTTTACATTCTCATCGAACACCACGGCGCGCGATCACTGGCCATTTCTAATATCATGCGGAATATTTTTGGTATTGCCGGAATGTTCTCTTGGTCGTTTGCCGCCACTACCAACACAATGGTAAGTAATCTCATTGGACAGGGGAGAAAAGACGAAGTCGTACCGTTAATTTATCGGATCGCCAAAATCAGCCTGGGTTTCTCTGCCGTGATTGTCCTTGTGCTGAATCTTTTCCCCACCGTCATGCTCTCGTTCTATGGGCAAGAAGAGCTGTTCATTTCGGAAGCAATCCCTGTTGTACGAATTGTTTCAGTTGCGCTCATTATGATGTCCGTCTCGGTGGTGTGGCTTAATGCGGTCACCGGCACCGGAAATACGGTTGTAAATCTCGCCATCGAAATAGTAACAATCACACTTTATTGCGTCTACGTGTACATCACCCTTGAGTACCTCGGCCTTTCGATTGCGTGGGGATGGATGAGTGAGTGGGTGTATTGGATGAGTATGTTCACAATGGCCTTCTTCTACATCCGCTCAGGGAAATGGAAGGGGAAGGTGATCTAAACTACCCTATCTGTTGAGCACATAATAATCGTAGACGGCTCTTGAAACCTCCGCTATGGCCCGTTCACGATCCGGGATTGGTTTTTCAGATGATTTGACAAAAACTGAAATTACCACATGCCCTGCTCCTTCCGGCAGTGTCATGATTCCAACGTCATTCGTAGTCATACCGATCGTACCTGTTTTGTGCATCACTTCTGTTCCTGGCGGCAACATGCCTTTCAAACGCGTTAATCCCGTTTCACATCGCCTCATGATGTCAAGGAGCAACCGCTTTGAATCGGCTTTCAAAATTGGCTGCGTATACAGCTTCAGCAAGAGCTCGGACATGGCGTCGGGCGTAGATGAGTCTTTCAGATCACCATCAAACTTCCTGGAGTTCATTTTAATTTGATCTTCGGTGAGTGTCCTCTCCAGGCTATCGAATCGAGCGGGAGACCACAGTGCCGTTCGGTCCATCGGTACCCCAAGCCAGTCAGAGATCAAGTAAGCCGTAGGCCGATCAACGTTCAACCCATGAATGCCGATCCGCTTCATGCTGGCGTTGACCGCATCGGGCCCACCAGCGAGGCGCAGGCAAATATCCGTGGCGCTGTTGTCGCTGATCAGCAACATCAATTCCATCAGGCTTCGCACGGAAAGCGCTACCCCGGGGGTAACAGCATTAGGCCAGTTGAAGCGCTCCGAAAGCATTCCGCTGCCGGGATGTAAGTCCGTCATTTTAACTTCAATGAATTGATCGAGGCTGTATTTTCCGCTATCCACTCTATTCAGAAGTTGAATCGCGATGGGCACCTTATATGAACTGGCCATCGGAAACCAAACGCTGCCGTTCTGACTCAAGCGATTGCCGCTTTCGATATGGATTGCAGTTACACCGAGCAGGCCACCAGACAGAGCAGAGAGTCGGGCGATCTCCTGCTCAATGCGCTGTTTAGGTAAGTCAACAGAAACGGCCGTTCCAATTTTGCTCTTTTGCGCCAATACCAAACTGGAGAGGGTAATAAATACGGCTATCATCACCGGGGCGAAACGATTTTTCATAGTTGATTTTTTGTTGAAGTCTGCAGTACGCTTATATCAAATGAAAAGATAGCCTGAAAAGCTGCCGAAAAAAACTGGCATCCGCGTGCTAATGTTTGCTAAATTTGGTCCTCCCTGATCAGAACGACTAACGGGGTTTTGCCCCATCCCACTGTATGTCCATCAACAACCGATTTACACCTCAAGAACTTGACCGGATCAAGTCTGCCGTAAAGAAAGCAGAGGACAAAATTTCTGGGGAAATTGTCCCCGTCTTCGTTGAGCGAAGTGGATTCTATACAATCGCCAACTACCGCGGAGTCCTGCTGTTGGCCGCAGCTACCTTCATTGCCATAATTATTTTCGATCGCTATGTGCCAGCCCTGGCCATCTTGGATCCCATGTTCATGCTTTTTATGGTGGCTACTGGGGGTCTGTTCGGGGGCATCCTTACCCACAGCATTCAGCCACTTAAACGAATATTGATTAGCCGTAATCACCTGGACCAAGCCACCAAGAAGCGGGCCGAAACGGCATTCCTGGATGAGGAGGTCTTTAACACCCGCCATCGTACGGGGATACTGATCTTCATTTCCTTCTTTGAGCATGAGGTAATTGTCCTGGCCGACCGGGGCATTAGCAAAGTGGTAGACCAAAAGGAATGGGATACACTGGTTCAGCAGCTCATTGAAAAAATACGCATGGGGAAAGTCACTGATGGAATTGAGGCCGCCATACTACGCTGCGGAGAAATTCTTCTTGAAAAAGGATTTCTGAAAACGGCTGACGACATCAACGAGTTGAGCGACGATTTACGTACGGAAGGTTAATCCCATTCACTAGTTTATTAACCATTTTGATGCGCCGCCAACTTCTTTACCTCGTTAGTTTCTTTCTTCTGCTTATGCCGTTCTACGCGGTTGGTCAACGCGAGATTCCCGCTCTTGCAGGACATCGCATACACGATGAAGCAGGAATTCTCTCGCCATCAACTGTATCTTCTCTTGAGGTTTCGCTTCAGCGCTTTGAAGACTCAACGTCTAATCAAATCGCTGTACTGATTGTTAATTCATTGGAAGGAGAGTCCATAGATCAGTTTGGCATTCGCGCAGCCGAAAAATGGAAGCTTGGCCGGAATGACAAAGACAATGGAGTAATCCTTCTTGTTGCAGTGGAGGACAGGAAGGTGCGTATCGAAGTTGGTCAAGGCCTTGAGGGGCCACTTCCTGACGCAATTTGCAGTCGCATTATCCGAAATGAGATGGCTCCCTCCTTTCGTCGTGGAGACTATGATGCCGGAGTTGTCGCTTCCTTGGAAGCCATCCGAAGGGCCATCAAGGGTGAATATAAGGGCACCGGTCCTCAATCAAGAAACCGAAAGGGCTCTCCCTGGTTTGTCATTTTGATTATCATCATTATCCTGGTCATGCGGTCCCGCGGTGGAAATAGTGGACGCGGCAGCGGCTGGTCTTCCGGCGCTGGATGGTTCATCGGCGGCGCCCTTGGCAGTGGCTTGGGTGGCGGTAGTGGTGGTGGCGGTAGTGGTGGTGGCAGCAGCTGGGGTGGTGGTGGCGGCGGCTTCGGGGGTGGAGGGAGCAGCGGAAGCTGGTAAGGAACGATTGGTAACCGGTGTAATGGACCCCATTCGAAAACAATACACGCTAATTCATCATCTGGCTCATCGCTACTCACTTTTACTCACGTTATCACCCATGAGTTTCACCACAAGGGCAAATCCTTTCCATAAGCAGGCTGCTTGGCTATACTCCAATTGATACAGACGTAATACGATTTTGATCTTTTCGTTTAGTCCCGCCTGAAGTCCCCCTAAGTTGATTCGGTAGCATGTTTCCCGTTAGGGAAATGCCTCCCCACCCGCTATTTTTGCCAAATCGTCAAAATCCGAATCCTACGAATCCTGGTCCCGTATGAAAAAAGACAAACTCATTTTCGATCTCATCGAAAAAGAAAAACATCGCCAGCAAAGCGGTATTGAGCTCATTGCTTCAGAAAACTTTGTGTCCGTTCAAGTGATGAAAGCACAAGGAACTGTGCTCACCAATAAATATGCAGAAGGGCTTCCCGGAAAGCGATACTATGGTGGTTGCGAAGTCGTCGACGAGATTGAACAGATTGCAATCGATCGAATAAAGAAACTATTCGGAGCAAGCTGGGCCAACGTGCAGCCCCATTCCGGTGCGCAGGCAAACGCAGCAGTCATGCTGGCTTGTCTTAAGCCTGGCGATAAAATTCTTGGGTTCGACCTCTCCCATGGCGGACACCTCACACATGGATCTCCCGTGAATTTTTCCGGAAAATTGTACCAGCCTTCTTTCTATGGTGTAGAGGAGTCAACAGGGCGTATTGATTTTGACAAGGTGATTGAAACGGCCAAGCGGGAGAAACCAAAGATGATTATCTGCGGCGCCAGCGCATACAGCCGTGATTGGGATTACAAGAAATTACGAGCCGCAGCTGACGCCGTCGGCGCTTTGCTCCTTGCCGACATCTCTCACCCTGCCGGACTAATTGCCCGCGGGCTCTTAGCCGATCCGATGCAACAATGTCATATCGTAACCACTACTACGCACAAGACCCTTCGCGGGCCTCGCGGCGGACTTATCATGATTGGCAACAATTTCGACAATCCCTGGGGTCTGAAAACGCCAAAGGGCGAATTACGAAAGATATCCTCCATTCTGGATTCCGGCGTTTTCCCCGGAACACAGGGTGGCCCACTGGAACATGTGATTGCAGCCAAAGCAGTGGCGTTTGAAGAGGCGCTCAGCGACGAATACATGGCCTACATCATTCAAGTCGCAAAGAATGCAAAGGCAATGGCGGATGCGTTTACAAAAAAAGGATACAAAATTATTTCAGGCGGCACGGACAATCACCTGATGCTGATCGATCTGCGCTCAAAGAATCTGACGGGAAAAATTGCCGAGGAATCCTTGATCAAGGCTGACATCACGATCAACAAGAACATGGTGCCGTTTGATACGCAATCGCCAATGGTTACGTCCGGTATGCGTATTGGCACACCCGCAATAACCACGCGCGGAATGAAGGAGAAGGATGTTGTAAAAGTGGTCGAGTTTATTGATCAAGCATTGAAAAAACCGGCAGACGAGAAGTACTTGAAGACGGTCAAGCGGTCTGTTAATGCATTCATGAAGAAGTTTCCACTTTACGTATAAGTCGTCCACCCAATCCATCTATTGAGTACGAGGAGTTTCAGCTATGAGTGAAGAAAAAGAAATGGCGTTTTTGGATCACCTGGAAGAACTCCGTTGGCACATCGTGCGGTCAGTTATCGTCATTATGATCTTTATGATCATTGCATTCATTTACACGCCCTGGATCTTCCAGAATATAGTTTTTGCTCCGGCCAA
Organism: Cyclobacteriaceae bacterium; assembly: GCA_031384895.1. Taxonomy (GTDB): domain Bacteria; phylum Bacteroidota; class Bacteroidia; order Cytophagales; family Cyclobacteriaceae; genus ELB16-189. Next base: position 29,071 of record JANNAZ010000248.1, read on the forward strand.
CGTAAATTTTCCAACTTTCAAGTGGCTCTGCAAGTTAGGAGAGCTTACTGGATCTGAAGAGTCTTTATGTGCCAAGCCCTTTCCGTTCAAGATTCAAAGCCGCTACATGACCGGGCAGTTTACGATGCAGTTCCTGGCTTCCTTTGTTATTGGTTTTATTGTTGCTTTTCCCTACGTCTTTTGGGAAATCTGGCGTTTCATTAAGCCTGGGCTTCATTTAAACGAGGCAAAGAATTCCCGCGGTGCCGTTTTTGCAGTCTCCTTTCTTTTCCTGTTGGGCATTTCATTCGGTTATTATGTGCTCTGCCCCATGATGACGTGGTTTTTTTCTTCTTATTCAATCAGCGACGTGATCGTCAATGAATTTGACATTACCTCCTATGTTTCCACCTTCATCGCTCTGGTCTTCGGCAGCGGACTACTCTTTCAATTACCCGTCGTTGTTTACTTCATGACGAAGATTGGACTGGTGACACCCCTGTTTATGCGTACGTATCGCAAGCACTCCTACATTGTTATTCTTATTATAGGCGCTATCGTAACTCCTCCGGATCCATTAAGCCAAATGCTTATTTCCACTCCGTTGTTTCTCCTCTATGAAATAAGTATTTTCATCTCCGCATACGTAATGCGGCAGAAGCGCAAGGAGGAGGAAAGACTGGCCAAAACAGACGAACAACCTGCATGATTCAGAAAATTGCCATAGGTGCGGATCACGCCGGATTTTCTCTAAAAGAACACTTGAAGAGTTGGCTGGAGAAAAAAGGTCACCTGACCAAGGACTTTGGAACTTACAATAACGAATCTGCGGATTATCCTGACTTTGCGCACCCGGTAGCCACAGCCGTCGAGAAAAAAGAGTTTGATCTTGGCCTGCTGATCTGTGGCAGTGGAAATGGTGTGGCCATGACGGCAAACAAACATCAAGGGATCCGTGCTGCTATCTGCTGGACGGAAGAGCTTGCTGGCCTGGCGCGCGAGCACAATGACGCAAACATCCTTTGCATCCCCGCACGCTTTCTTTCGACAGGTGATGCAGAACGAATCCTTGAACGGTTTTTGCATTCTACCTTTGAAGGAGGGCGGCATGGCCGTCGGGTAGATAAGATTGGGTGCTAAAGGCGCCTATAGACTGAACCTTCTTTTTTATATTGCCTTTTCACACGAGGAAGTCTTTCCAGAATTGGCTCCATGAGATTCAACTCATCCACAATAACCTCTGGGGGGTCCTCAACGAACGCGTCATTCATCTTGATTATGTTCTCGTAGGTCCCCGGGTCTTCAAAATAGCCATGTGACAACTCCCAATCGAGGAAAAATCCCCCCAGGCTATTTTCCATATACAGACCCTCGTCCCTGCCAACAATCATAACCCTCTTGCCCCTGACCTGGTCTGAATAACGTGAGGGGATCGGAAATAATCTGGAATAATCTACCTCGTCGATCCATCCCTGCCGGGCGGCGAAGTTGGTCAGAAGCATACCGCCAATAAATATCCAAATCATGAACTCTGCAATTAATTTTCTGCGAATCAATAGCAAGTAATGGCTGATTAGGTATGCCAAGGGTGGCAAAAAGGTAATGAAACTGTGTGGTGCAATAGCTGGCTCAAGGAACAGCTCTATCACGGCTAGCACTAGCCACAGGAACAATACTTGAAAAATCTGAGATTGATACTTTGTAAACCGGGCATCCCGTGTCAACATGAAAAGCGAAATGACAAAGTAGCCGATGGGTACAGCTCCAAGGACAAGCAGCGCACGTACACTCAATAACATGATCCGTGTTTGCTGAATATTGGCAACATAGAAATTCGTCCACAAATCACTGGTATGACCATGGTAATAGTAGAGCGTAAAGACGATTCCGTGTACCAAGCCATAGCCAAACAACAGGAGGAGGATTTTACGAATGGTCGTTCGTGCAAAGACAATCAGTATGAAAATTGTTCCAGCAAGAAAAATGGTGTAGGAAAGTACAATCAGTGAAGCCAGGCCGAGAAAAATACCCAGATTCAATACAATGGAATCCCTATCAACCCGAAACTCTATCTCTTTGAAAATATTGTTTAATGCAAGGAGTAGAAGCGTGGAGGCTAGCAAGGCCGGAGTGAGCGCGAGCAAGTCGAAAGAAAAGAAACAAAGAAATCCAAAAATCAAGGAAGGAACATACGTGTTCTCATTATAGGCTTTATTATTAATCAGTAGGATTCCAAAATACGCCGATTGAAAAAAAAGAAGCACCAGGGCAAGTAAGTGCCGGGCAAGGATTGATCGGCCAACTAAAAAATTTAGAAACCCGTCAATGACCGCCATGACTGGTGGCGTTCGGTCAATGATGTCAACATACAGCGTCCTATTTCCAACCCGTTCTCCGAGCACCAGATCTTTCAATTCACCGGTAGTAACAGAAGGCAAATCAATTATCAACTGGAGGCTCGCAATGACCATCAGGAGCAACAGCGGGATAAGGCGATACGGGTCGTTGATTCGGAAATAGCGGAGCACAAAAAATCAGATTATCATGCAAATAACCAAAAAAATGCGAAGCGCAGACACACGCCGGTCAAATGAACTCCGTCTTTCCTATCTTTACTCCATGAGTGGCTCCGTTCGACAGCAAAAATTCAGCAGACTGATTCAGAAAGAGTTAAGCGACATCTTTCAACGCGACCGGCGCGGCGTACTTGGCAACACCTTTATTACCATCGTTGATGTCCGTGTAAGTCCAGACCTCAGCGTTGCCCGGGTGTATATCAGCATGATGCTTGCCAAGGACAAGAAAGCAGTTCTGGAGAAGCTGGATGCACGTAAGAAAGAAATCCGCAAGGCGCTTGGCGACCAAATCCGGAACCAGGCTCGGATTGTCCCCGAGCTCGCCTTTTTCATTGATGAGGTCGAAGAAAATGCGTCCCGAATGGATAATCTTCTCAAGGGCCTTCACATACCCCCGGCTGAACCAACCACCGAATAGGTTTTCCCGCTAGCCATGAATGTGTCCTTCTTCATTGCGCGCCGCTACTTTCTGTCCCGTCGCAAGAAGAATTTCATAAATGTCATCTCTATTCTTTCGATGCTTGGTGTTGCATTTGCAACTGCTGCACTCATCATTGTCCTATCCGTATTTAATGGACTGGAAGTTTTGCTTCGATCGCTATACACCTCCTTCGATCCTGAATTGAAGATTGAAGCGATTCACGGAAAATCTTTCGCAGCAGATGAACAGTTCCTTGATTCCATCAGGTCCGTTCCCGGCGTCAAAACGGTTACCGAAGTAATTGAAGACTATGCCTATGTACGCTATCGAGAAGCTGCCATGGTGGTAACTATCAAGGGGGTTAGCGAAAATTTTCTCGAACAACACCGCCTCGATGATCATATTGTTGAAGGGGAGCTCAAGCTGACAAAGGACAGCATTCCGTTTGCCATTCTCGGAAGAGGCGTCCGCTATACGCTATCAGCCGAGGTTGACGATGATATGCGGGCATTGCGCGTGTTCTACATCAAGAACACGAAGTCCGGATCCTTGAACCCGGCCTCCCTATATTCTCAAAAAAGCATTCGCCCCGGATCTATATTTTCCATTGAAAAGAACTACGATGAAAATTATATTTTTGTTCCCTTGAACTTTGCCCGTGAGCTGCTGGACTATGGCAATAAAAGAACATCGGTAGAAGTTCAGACCAACGGAAACACGCTTGATGTGCAGCGTGAATTACAACAACGACTCGGCACTGGGTTCTCGATTCTTTCAAACGAAGAACAGCACAAGGACTTGTATCGACTTCTAAAGATTGAAAAATTATTTACGTTTCTTTCCCTTTCCATACTTCTTCTAGTAGCATCAATCAACATCTTTTTCTCGCTTATGATGCTGGCAATCGACAAGAAGAAAGACATCAGCATTTTGGCTTCCATGGGCGCAACCGGTTCGCTCATCCGCAACATTTTCATGGTTGAGGGAGCCCTCATCTCTTTTCTCGGTGCGGGCGCCGGATTGCTGCTGGGTGGGATTCTCTGCGTTCTCCAGGACCGTGTTGGACTGGTTGGCATGGGTATGGAAAATGCTATCGTTGCCAATTATCCAGTGGAGATCCGGGCAGCAGACTTCCTCATTACAAGCCTGGTCATCATTGGCGTCTCCCTCCTCGTCTCCTTCAGGCCAGCCGTTCTGGCATCCCGGTCATATTCCATTGTCCACCTATGATGCGAGATTTGGCCCAAAAAGGCTAAAATCTTAACGCTGAATTCGTTAGATTTCCGTTCTGCTTTTTCCGAAAAAGTGTCCAATTCACTTTTGGCGCATCTTTCAAGGAACTGGCAGGTTTGGAAGCCCAAAATTGAGTCCCTATGAAGGTTTCGGCATCACAGCCGTTTCAACTAATTTACTCGCTGTACCAACACGAGTACCTAGGCTATATTTTTGAGTCATTCATCGTGCGTGTTGACGAAAAAGGAAAGCTTACCTACCAGCACCAAAACATTTCCTCCAAAAATGCCCGCGAGTTTGCCAAAGGACTTGATGACCGGGACTTTGAGCTGATAGAACTCATGGACAGCATGAATCAGGATGCGGTGTTGCGCCACTTCTCTAAAAAAATAATGAAACCGGACGAATTTTTCATTCGCGTTTTCAAAAAGGAAAAGGGTGAGGAGCGTCTACTTCAGGAGCAGATCGAGGTGTATATGGAGAAACGGCGGGCTGCCGTTCTTGAAAAACTCAAAGGCAAACGACTGTACGAAATGGGTAATGACGGCGAGCCCACATGGAGAAAGCTCGAGGTTGCAGAACAGCGTGCCAGCATTCAACTCTTTTTTCGTCGAACAGAAGAAAGTACAACATACTATCCGATCATCATTCATGAAGACAAACCGTTGGACCTGCTTGCCACGCCTGCCTACATGGTTTGCAGGAATCCAGCGTGGATGGTTGCCAACGGAAAGCTTTATGGCTTTGATAAACCAGTTGATGGAAAGAAACTTCAGCCTTTCCTAACCAAGAAAAGTATTGTTATCCCAAAGAACCTCGAGGATAATTATTACAAAAATTTTGTACACACGCTGGTTGCCTCATTCGAAGACATAGACGTGCAGGGCTTCCAGATTATTAAAAACGCATATGAGCCCCATCCGGTTTTGACGATCTCGGAACTTCCGACTGGAACGAGCAAAGAGGTTCCAAATCTTTTCGGCTCACCCGCAGAATACAATGCCAATGATGAGGCGGGCAAGATTGTATTCGACCTCTCGTTTAAATACGGTAAACATCGATTTAGAGGCGGCGACTCTGAACAGGTGAGCGTTACTATGGAAAAGAAGGAAAACGACTACATCTTTCATCGTATCAAGCGAATTACCGAATCGGAAAAGAAATATGCCAACACACTAATTAAGCTCGGCCTACCACTTGGGGGGAACTTCCGTACAGCCGTTGAAAAGGCTCACGCGTTTTCATGGATCAATGAGAACCGAGTCAACTTATTAAATTTTGGTTTCGAGGTAAGCCAACCCGACAACCGGGACAAAAAGTATTTTGTCGGAAAGGCCATTATTGAACTTGAGGTTAAAGAAAGCATCGATTGGTTTGATATTCATGCGCGCATTCGCTTTGGGGAGTATGAAATCAGTTTCAAGGATCTGCGCAAACTTATTCTGAAAAAGAAAGTAGAATTCAAACTTCCCAATGGCGAAATCGCGATCATACCAGATGCCTGGCTTGTGAAGTACGGCGATCTCTTCGCATTGAGCGAAACCCACGGCAAGAATGAAAAGCCTGTCCTTCGTAAGTACCATGTTAATCTCGTAAGGGACTTGCAGGATGGCAACCTTGCCAAAGTTCATATCAGCGATCGCTTGAGAAATCTGGAAAATTTCACTGGAATCAAGGACTATCAACTACCTCAGGGCTTTCAAGGTCAACTTCGCCCCTACCAGAAAGCCGGCTATAATTGGCTGCGTTTCCTGAACGAATTCAATCTGGGTGGCTGCCTTGCTGACGACATGGGTTTGGGAAAGACCGTGCAGACGCTTGCCCTGCTGGAGTCAGAAAAAGAGAAAGGTAATTGTGGCACGACGTTGCTGATCATGCCCACATCCCTGATTTACAACTGGGAAATGGAGGCTGCAAAATTTACAGCTAACCTGAAGATTCATACCTACACCGGAACGAACCGCAACAAGAATATCAAACAATTCGACCAATACGATGTCATCCTCACTTCGTATGGGATTACCCGGCTCGATATTGAAATACTTCAGCAATTTACTTTCAACTACGTAATCCTTGACGAATCCCAGGTCATCAAGAATCCCACCTCAAATATTGCCAAAGCGGTGCTTCAATTGAAATCACGGCATAAGCTTACCCTCACCGGTACGCCGCTTGAAAATACCACCATGGACTTGTGGTCGCAAATGACTTTCATCAATCCCGGGCTGTTGGGTGGTCAAACGTATTTTAAAAATGAATATCAAGTACCTATTGAAAAACAAAAGGACGAAGCAAAAACAAAAAAGTTAAACGCGATCATCAAACCGTTCATCTTGCGAAGATTGAAATCACAGGTGGCAACAGACCTTCCAGAAAAGGTCGAGAATATTTATTACACCAATCTTTCGCCTGCTCAGGAGGAAAAGTACGAGGAAGCGAAATCCTACTATCGCGGCAAAATTCTGGACCACATTGAAAAAGAGGGAATAAACAATTCCCGAATGACCATCTTGGAAGGCCTCACCCGCTTGAGGCAGTTGTCTAATCATCCCCGCATGGTGGATGCGCAATACAAGGGCGACTCTGGGAAACTGGAAGATCTTTCTCATATGATTGAGAATGCGCTGCTCGAAGGACACAAGCTTCTTATCTTTAGTCAGTTCGTAAAGCACTTGGATATTGTTCGTGAATTGTTGGCATCAAAGAAAATTGATTATGCCTACCTCGACGGTTCCAGCATGGATCGTAAAGACCAGGTTGAGCGGTTTAACAAGGACCCTAATCTAAAGATCTTCCTCATTTCCATTAAGGCAGGCGGACTCGGCCTTAACCTGACACAGGCGGATTACGTTTTCATCCTGGATCCCTGGTGGAATCCAGCTGTGGAGCAACAAGCGATTGACCGTGCGCACCGGATCGGGCAAAAGAAAAAGGTCTTTACATATAAGTTCATTACACGAAATACCGTGGAAGAAAAAATTCTTCACCTCCAAAAACACAAACTCAAGCTTTCCGAAAACCTGATCTCGACCGAAGAAAGCATTGTAAAAATGCTTACCCGCCAGGATATTGAAATGATGCTGAATTAGGGCGTTCTACGTATTCAGCTCCTATTAGCCGTTTACCCCCTTTCCCCTTTTGCGCACATGTTTAATTACTTTTACTGAACAGTCTGCAAATCATGAAAGATAAAGTCGTCATTATCACCGGTGGCTCTTCCGGCATCGGCAAGGCGCTCGCTGAGGTGTTTGGTCAGCACGGATCAAAGATTCTCATCACGGGACGCAATGCCGCTGATCTGCAAGAGGCCGTTAACGATCTCAAGGAAAAAGGAATTGACGCACACGGCTTCCCTAGCGACGTAAGCAAGGAAGAAGATAACCGGAACATGGCTGCGGAGGCCATGCGACTATTCGGCCGAATCGATATTCTAATTAACAACGCAGGTATTACCCAGCGCGCCCTGTTTGAAGAGCTGGAGATGGACGTCATCAGGCGGGTGATGGACATCAACTTTTACGGTGCGCTCTACGCAACTAAATATTGTCTTGCTGAAATTCAGAAAAACAAAGGTTCCGTCATCGGTATTTCTTCGGCTGCGGGCTATCGGGGGTTACCAGGTCGTGCCGGATATTCAGCATCCAAATTTGCATTGAACGGATTCCTGGAAGTCCTCCGAACTGAATTGTTGAAGAAAGGCGTTCATGTTATGACGGCCTGTCCGGGATTTACATCAACCAATATTCGCAAAAGGTCGCTCACAAAAGATGGGTCGCCGCAGAATGAAAAGAAAATGATGTCTTCGGAAGAGTGTGCCAACCATATCTATAAGGCCACAGTTAATCGAAAGAAGATTCTCATTCTCACGGCTCAGGGCAAGTTTTTCGTATTTCTCAATAAATGGCTACCCGGTTTAACCGATCAGCTGGTTTATAACGCCTCTGTTAAGGAGGAAAATAGTCCATTTAAGTGAAGTCAAAAACAAGATTCTTCTGTCAAAGCTGCGGCCACGAAGCCGCAAAATGGCTCGGCAAATGCCCATCATGCGGCACATGGAATTCATTTGTTGAAGAAATCGTCACCAAGGGCGAAGAAAAGAATGAGTGGCGACAAGAGAGCCCTCGAAGTAAATCCATTCAGCCAAAAATCCTCGCGGAAATCGAATCGGGAAAGGAAGTACGGATACCCACACGCGATCAGGAATTAGACCGCGTGCTGGGCGGGGGAATCGTTCCGGGCTCCGTGGTGCTTATCGGCGGTGAACCAGGAATAGGGAAGTCAACGCTGATGCTCCAGGTCGGATTGGCTCTTCGAAACCTCAAGACACTTTATGTATCTGGGGAGGAAAGCGACCAGCAAATAAAAATGCGCGCCCAGCGTCTCGGAGCCAACGTTGACTCCAAGACTTTTTTTACCCTTACTGAAACAAACACAAGAAGCATTTTCCTGGCGCTTGAATCGCTCATGCCGCAACTGCTCATCATCGACTCCATCCAAACGCTCTACTCCCCGGTGATGGACAGCACACCGGGAAGCGTTGGTCAGGTGCGCCAATGCGCCGGTGAATTGATGAAATTTGCGAAGGAAACCAACACGCCTGTTTTTCTCGTGGGCCACATCACCAAAGACGGATCGCTGGCTGGCCCCAAAGTCCTTGAACATATGGTGGACACTGTCCTTCAGTTTGAGGGCGATCAACACCTTGCCTACCGAATTTTGAGAACAACAAAAAATCGTTTCGGCTCAACGGCAGAAATCGGAATTTATGAAATGTTGGGTACGGGGCTTCGAGAAGTGAACAATCCATCTGAAATTCTCATCTCGCAAAAAGATGAGGCCACAACAGGCGCTATTATCGGTGCAACACTGGAAGGAAACCGACCTTTGTTAATTGAAGTGCAGTCGCTGGTAAGCCCGGCATCGTACGGCACGCCACAACGAACGCCGACCGGATTTGACCAGAAGCGCCTGAACATGCTGCTTGCGGTTCTGGAAAAGCGTTGCGGCTTCCGCATGGGCACCCAAGATGTCTTTCTCAACATGGCTGGCGGTATCCGTGTAGAAGATCCGGCCATTGATTTAGCTATTTGTATTTCCATCATTTCTTCGATGGACGAAATTGCCGTCTCTGACAAGAGATGCTTTGCCGCAGAAATTGGGTTGGGAGGAGAACTTCGCGCCGTCAACCGTATTGAGCAGCGGATATCCGAAGCGGAGAAACTGGGTTTTGAAGAAATCTATATTTCTAAGTTTAACAAGAAAGCCGCTGACCCAAAGCAAAAAATAAAAGTCAAAGCATTCGGGAAACTTACCGAAGTGCTTCAGGATCTATTTGGCTGAGGTGGCACCTTGAAGGCCACCCGTGTGCAGCATCAGCACCACACCGTTTCTTATTTCATTCTGCCTGATGAGGTCATAGACACCAAAGAGCGCTTTAGCGGTGTACACCTGATCTAGCGGTATCCCATGACGATCCTTTTGTTCTTCGATAAATCTTCCAAGCGCCGGCGTTGTCTTCGCATACCCGCCAAAATCATACTTCGTTTCTATTCTCCAATTCACGTCTGCTGAATTTTCCGACGCAATCCACTCGCGAACTTCCGCTTCCAAAAATCCGCCGTTCTTCAGTACAGAAAACCCGATGGCTGCTTGGTCTCGCCGCAAATTCTTGACTATTCCGGCCATCGTTCCCCCGGTTCCCACCGGGAGGCAGATATAATTGAAATCAATTTCACGAACGAGTTTTGCACCAAATTCGGAACAGCCTCTTACAGCCAACTCATTTGTGCCCCCTTCCGGAATGAGATAAAAGTCTCCAAATCTTTCTTTCAGTTCTTGAACAAAAGAAAACTCAGACTTCATCCGGTAGTCTTCGCGTGAAACAAAATGCAAATGCATTCCCCTTGACCTCGCATAACTTAACGTTGCATTCAACGGATGGGGCTCCTCACCACGAATAATCCCGATGCTCCTTAATCCAAGTATAGAGGCTGCGCCAGCGAGCGCATAAAGATGGTTTGAATAAGCACCCCCAAAACTGAGCAGTGTATCACCTCCTTCTTCCACAGCTTGGGCCAGATTATGCTTGAGTTTCCACCATTTATTACCAGAGACTTCCACATGATTCATATCCTCTCGTTTCACCAGCAAACGAATGCCGTTTTCAGCCAGCAACGGATCCTGAATTTCCTGAATGGGGGTCTCCGTATACGGAATCATGGCTTAATACTTAGTATTTACTATTTATTTTAGTATTCTTGTACTGTGAGCGATACGTTATACCTGAAAGGCAGGGGCGCCCAAATCAAGCCAGCCAACAAGTTCCTAAAAGCGGAATTCGTAACCGAGCATATTGAAGGAATTGACGAAGACTTTGTCGAAAACCCACCCACGCAGATCTTTCACGAGGCGCCAAGAAAAATAGTTAACAAAGTGACTAGCCCGGATTTGGGCATGGCCTACTCGATGAATCCGTACCAAGGATGTGAGCATGGCTGCATTTACTGCTATGCTAGGAATACCCATGAGTACTATGGTTTCAGTGCGGGGCTTGACTTCGAAAGTAAAATCGTAGTCAAAACAAATGCAGCAGTCATCCTAGAAAAACAACTGATGGAACCCTCCTGGAAAGTTTCACCCATCATGTTGTCCGGTAACACCGATTGCTATCAGCCGTTGGAACGCCGTCTGGGCTTGACCCGAGAGATGCTTAAAGTCCTCGCCAAGTATCGCCACCCAGTTGGCGTAATCACAAAAAACAGCCTGATAACCCGCGACCTTGATGTACTAAAAGAATTGGCAAGCGAAAAACTGGTTCATGTGATGATATCCATCACTACCCTCGATGAAAGACTGCGTCGCCTTATGGAACCACGAACAGCTAGTGCTCAAAAAAGACTGCAGGCAGTTGAGGTGCTTGCTAAGGAAAATATACCGGTTGGAATCATGAATGCGCCCATTATCCCCGGGCTCAACCATCATGAGATTCCTGAAATCCTCCGGCTCGCGGCAGCGCATGGCGCAATGACAGCGGGATTAACAGTGGTCCGCCTCAACGGCGCAGTTGCTGGGATATTCAAGAATTGGCTGGAGAAGAATTTTCCCGATCGAGCTGCCAAAGTCTGGAATCAGATTTCTTCTATGCACGGTGGAAGTGTAAGTGACTCACAGTTTGGTCGTCGAATGGTTGGTGATGGAAACATTGCTGATATTATCTACCAACTCTACCGCCACTCAAAAAAGAAATACTTTGATGGAAGAAAGATGCCGGCGATGGATCTCACCCGATTTCGGAAAGGAGGAAACCTTAGTTTGTTCTGAGCTTTTTAGATACCTTTGTTCTTGTGAGGCGAATCATTTCCATCGGACTCCTGGTTCTTCATCTCGGACTATACACCGAGATGGATCAGATTCTGCGTTTGCCTATTCTGGTTCAACACTTCCTCGAACATCGCTCTCAGGTATCGGACATGTCCTTCTTGCAGTTCTTGGCAATGCATTACAAGACAGATGTTGCACATGACTCAACCGACATGGAGTTACCATTCAAGGATTCCACTAAGTCAATGGCAACTCCTTCTTTTGCGTTGCCCGAACAAAAAATTCCTATGCCGATTGAGCCCCCGGCTCGCAGGCCTGACTTCTTTTCAACATACATTTCGTTCATCCCCGCCTCAGCGCTAGACGAAATTTTCCAGCCTCCACGAGGCTAACGTTTCTTTAGGTTCTTATTCCTTTTCTCAAGGAGGTTACTCCTTGCCTACTCATTTATACATTCTACTAATACGCAAGCTTATGCTTGATAAGATCATTTTCTTTTCTATCCGCAATAAACCGATTGTCGGTCTCCTTACTCTTGGGTTAATCCTCTGGGGTGTGAACGCACTTCGACAGTTGCCAATTGATGCCGTCCCAGACATCACCAACAATCAGGTTCAGGTGATCACGGTCGCCCCATCCCAGTCCGCGTTGGATATCGAGCGGTTGGTGACTTTTCCTGTTGAGCAAAATGTTGCTACTATTCCCGGAATCGAGGAGGTCCGTTCTTTTTCCCGGTTCGGACTATCCATTGTAACGATTGTATTCAAGGATGGCATTGACGTCTACTGGGCACGACAGCAAGTCAATGAGCGCCTGACCGAAATTCAAGGGCAGATACCTCCAGGGGTTGGCTCACCAAAGCTCGCTCCGATCACAACAGGGCTTGGCGAAATCTATCAGTATGTAATTCATGCCTTACCGGGTTATGAAGAAAAATATACTTCCATGGAACTTCGCACCATCCAGGATTGGATTGTGCGAAGGCAATTGCTTGGAACAGAAGGTGTAGCCGATGTGAGCAGCTACGGAGGCTACTTAAAGCAGTATGAAATCGCCGTGAACTCGGACAAGCTGCGAAGTTTCAACCTTAGCGTCACAGATATCTTCAGTGCACTTGAAAAAAATAATCAAAATACCGGTGGTGCTTACATCGATAAGAAACCTAATGCTTACTTCATCCGCTCGGAGGGATTGATAACCAGCCTTCAGGATCTTGAAGGCATCCTACTAAGGACGACGACGACGGGCTATCCCATATTTCTCCGCGATGTGGCAAAGGTGCAATTTGGGCACGCTATCCGATATGGCGCCATGACACGAAATACAGAAGGTGAAGTCACGGGGGCCGTCGTTATGATGTTAAAGGGCGCCAACTCCTCCGAAGTCATAAGGAATGTAAAAGATCGAATTGAACTGATCAAGAAGAATCTTCCTGAGGGTGTCGCCATAGACCCGTTTCTGGATCGGACCAAGCTCGTCAACAAGGCGATCAGTACGGTGACCACCAACCTTGCCGAGGGGGCGCTGATCGTCATTTTTGTTCTCGTTGTTTTGCTGGGAAATCTTCGCGCAGGTCTGATTGTCTCCTCGGTCATTCCGCTGGCTATGCTATTCGCTATTGGTCTGATGAATGTGTTTGGAGTTTCAGGGAACCTCATGAGTTTGGGTGCCATAGATTTTGGGCTCATCGTCGACGGGGCTGTAATTATTGTGGAGGCAACCATGCATCACCTGGGGGTCCGGCGAATGGGGACGGTACTCTCACAACAGGAAATGGATGAGGAGGTAAGTAATTCCGCCAGCAAGATTATGAACAGTGCTGCCTTCGGAGAAATAATAATCTTGATTGTGTACCTGCCAATCCTGACCCTTGTCGGCGTGGAGGGTAAGATGTTCCGCCCAATGGCCCAGACCGTTTCTTTTGCGATCGCCGGTGCATTTATTCTTTCACTGACCTATGTGCCCATGATGAGTTCTGTGTTCTTGAGCAAGAAGATCAGTGGCACTGTGACAGTTTCTGATCGCGCAATAAAGTTTATTCATGTCTTGTACGATCCCATTATCCGTTTGGCCTTACATCATCGACTTAAAGTAATTGCCCTTGCTGCCGCACTTTTTGTCGGCAGTATTCTCCTTTTCCTGACCCTGGGGGCCGAATTCATCCCTACACTGGACGAAGGCGACTTTGCAGTCGAAACGCGAATTCTCACCGGCAGCAGCCTTTCGGAATCCATAGAAACAGCAACCAAGGCTAGCGAAATCCTGCTGCGCAAATTCCCCGATGAAGTAAAAGAAGTAATTGGTAAAATCGGTTCTTCTGAAATACCTATTGACCCAATGCCGTTGGAAGCCGCGGACTTAATTATTGTCCTGAAGGATAAGGCGGAATGGAAAAGAGCAAAAGGTCGGGATGAGCTTGCTGAAAAAATGGGCAAAGAATTGGATGTCCTGGCGGGTGTGGATTTTGGGTTTCAGCAGCCTATCCAAATGCGATTCAATGAGTTGATGACCGGGGCCCGGCAGGATATTGTTATCAAGGTCTATGGTGAGAACCTGGAGCAACTGACCTCCTATGCTGCCACGATTGGTCAGATTGTAAAAAGTGTGCACGGGGCAAAAGATCTTTACGTGGAAAAGGTTACCGGCCTGCCGCAAATCCTGGTTCGTATCAAACGAGAACAATTGGCCCAGTTTGGTCTGGACATTCAGACTGTCAACCAAGCCATCAACATGGCTTTTGCCGGGCAGAGTGCCGGGATGGTTTATGAAAATGAACGCCGGTTTGACCTGGTAGTTCGACTGGAAAATGGAAAGCGTCAAAGCATCGACGACCTCAAGACGCTGTTCATTTCCTCGCCGGATGGAAAACAAGTTCCGCTTGTGCAAGTCGCAGATGTGGAATTACAGGTTGGCCCAAATCAAATTCATCGCGACGATGCAAAGCGTAGAATAACAATTGGCTTCAACGTACGGGGGAGAGACATACAAAGCATCGTTGATGAGGTCAAAGGAAAAATAGAGCTCAAGATTAAGTTCCTTCCCGGATACTTTCCTACCTATGGAGGAGCATTTAAGAATCTGGAGGAAGCCAGGGCCCGACTGCTTGTTGCGGTGCCCGCAGCCCTTCTGCTCATTTTCGCGCTTCTTTATTTCACTTTTCATTCCCTCAAACAAGGGCTTATCATTTACACAGCAATTCCACTTTCCGCGATTGGGGGCATCGTTGCGCTCTGGATTCGCGACATGCCGTTCAGCGTTTCTGCCGGAGTCGGTTTCATTGCCCTCTTTGGCGTCGCGGTTCTTAATGGAATCGTACTTATCGCCGAATTCAATCACCTCAAACAAGAAGGAGAAACGGACATGACTAAACTTCTTCTGAGGGGAACCACAACGCGTCTCCGTCCTGTGCTTATCACCGCAGCAGTTGCATCGCTCGGGTTCCTTCCGATGGCGCTTTCGCAAGGTGAAGGGGCTGAAGTGCAGCGACCGTTGGCCACCGTGGTCATCGGCGGGCTGATCACTGCGACGATGCTTACACTCGTTGTGCTCCCTTGTTTGTACTATCTCATCGAAAATACTCAGAATCAAAAGAAATAACATGGTACCCATCACACGCCAACAAATGAACAGATTGAGCTGGACCATCCTGCTCCTTGCAGTGGCTGCAGTTGCTCCACGGGCCGGGTATGGTCAAGGCCGGCCGATCACACTGGATGATGCTGTGCAGTCAGCCCTCAAAAGCAATCCGGGGCTTGAGGCATCTGCCTTGGAGATCGATGTGCAAAAGCAACTCAAGCGCACCGCCACAGAGATTCCCAAAACACAAGCTTTACTGATGTATGGGCAATACAACAGTTTGAATAAGGATAACAACTTTACATTGACGCAGAGCATTCCATTTCCGACGGTGTTCACCAGCCAGGCAAAGCTGGGATCATTGCATGTTCAGAGTAGCGCGTATAAGCAGACCACCTCTGAAAATGAATTGACGTATCAAGTCAAGCAGGTTTATCAAACACTACGGTACCTTCATGCTCAACAGGCACTACTTCTAAGCCAAGACAGTATCTTCGCTGACCTTGTTCGCATTACGTCGTTGCAATATAAAACTGGTGAAGCCACGCTCCTTCAAAAGACGTCCTCGGAAACCCGCTATAATGAGGTACAGAATCTTATCCGTCAAAACGCGGCCGATCAGCGCACCTACGGCTCTCAACTACAGATTCTAATCAACGCCCCGGATGAAATCTCGATTGTGCCTGATCGATATCTGCCGCTGAGCACTACACTCGTCGATGATTCCACCCAGGTCGCATCCAATCCAATGCTGGCCTACTATCGTTCGATAAGCAATATTGCTGCTCAGCAAAAAAGAGTTGATAGCAACAAAGCGCTCCCGGATTTGACCGCTGGGTATTTCAATCAAACACTCATTGGTTTTCAACAGCAGCTGGACGGAACCGATCGATACTTTTCATCCGCTGATCGTTTCAGCGGATTCCTGGTTGGCATTGCCATTCCCATTTGGTTCGTCCCAGCGCATGCCCGTGTAAGAGCATCTTCTATCCACAGTTCCGCAACTCAACTCAATACGCAGTACCTCGAGAAACAACTGTATGGAGAATGGAACAAGGCCGTACAACAATTTTACAAGTATCAAAACAGCTTGGCGTACTACAACCGCTCTGCGTTACCCAATGCAGAATTGATTCTCCGTCAATCAAATCTTGCATACCAGGCTGGAGATATTAGCCAGGCCGACTATCGTCTCAATCTTCAGCAAGCATTGGCAATTGAAGACGCCTACTTACTGACTATTCTTCAATACAATCAAAGCATCATTATGTTGGAATTTTTGTCTGGCAAGTATTCTAAAAACTGAGTGATATGAACAACTTATCGATTCTTGTTTTGAGCATTGCATTGTTTGCTTGCGGAGCAAAAGAAACGCTTCCGTCTGGCGAGCAAAAAATTGAAACCGTACCCGGAGACAGTGTCACCGTCTCCAGTGAGCAGCTAACCGCATCCGGCATTGAGTTGGGCTTCGTGCAGAGTCGCTCGCTGAGTGGGGGCATTTCCGTTACCGGCAAGCTCGATGTTCCCCCGCAGAACCTCGTTAACATTACTGCACCCTTGGGCGGCTTCCTCCGATCAACGATACTCTTGCAGGGCATGCGTGTTGCTAAAGGGCAGGTCATTGCAGTCGTCGAGAATCCGGAATACATCCAGCTCCAGCAGGACTACCTGGATACAAAGAGTCAGGTTGCGTTTCTGGAAACGGAATACCAGCGGCAAAAGCAATTGGCGGCCGAAAACGTAAACGCTCAAAAGACTCTCCAAAAATCACTGGCTGATGCTACGAGTATGCGGGCTCGAAACAGTGGTCTTGTTGCCAAGCTAAAAATGCTACACATTGATCCTGACCACCTTCAACCCGAGCACATTCGTTCGACGATTGAATTGCATGCACCCCTTTCGGGCTATGTTACGAATGTGAACAGCGCAGTGGGATCATTTGTCGCCCCAACTGAAGTGATGTTTACAATCGTTGACACAGAGCACCTTCATGCTGAGCTTATTTGCTTTGAGCGCGATATCCCAAAAATAAAGATAGGACAGAGAATACGGTTTACTCTTGCCCATGAGTCGGCAGAACGAACCGCGACGGTATTTCTGATTGGGCGAGAGATTAGCGCCGAACGAACCGTCCGTATTCACGGCCACTTGGATAAAGAAGATCGTGAGTTGATACCCGGAATGTACCTCAAGGCGATTATTCAAACGGGGTCGAAACAAATGCCTTCTCTTCCGGAAGAAGCTGTTCTTAATTTTGAAGATCAGCAGCTCATCATCGTTCAGGTATCAAAAGGCTTGTTTTGCCCGTTGGCCGTAACATCGGGGCTTAGTGAAAACGGCTTCGTTGAAGTCATTCTGCCCACAGGGTTTGATAAAGAAAAAACAAGGGTTGTTACGAAGAATGCGTACAAACTTTTATCAAAAATGAAAAACAGTGGCTCGGAAGAGTAACCCCCGAGCTACCTTTGGTGGATGATCACCCTGATTGCTGGCAGCCTTTTTCTCAGTGTGCTTCATGCCATCATCCCAAACCATTGGCTCCCCATTCTGGCAATCGGGAAAAAAGAGCAATGGACGCTAGCGCAAACAACCCGGGTCACTCTCATTGCGGGAATGGCGCATGCGATAAGCACCGTGCTCATCGGGATGGTGCTGGCCTTTATCGGGTCAACTTTGTCGGCCGCTGTAGAAAGTTTTACAACATACATAGCACCGAGTGTACTAATTGGCCTAGGTCTCTTTTATATCTATCAGCACAGTCGGCATCACCACTTCCACATGCATGGCCACCCTGAAAAAGTTTCACATAGCAGAATCATCCTCTCCCTGGCAACAGCCATGTTTTTTTCCCCGTGCTTTGAAATTGAACCATACTTCCTGCTCGCTGGATCACAGGGCTTATTGTTCGCTGCCTTGTTGGCGCTTGGCTATGCGGTGGTCACAGTAACTGGCATGGTTGTTTGGGTCCGGATTACTTATCGGGGGCTTCTGAAACTTAACTGGCACGCCATTGAACATAATGCGGGAATTATCACCGGGGTCACGCTTATCCTCACCGGAATTCTCTCCTTCTTCATTCAGTAGTTGTTGGGCGTCCGGTTTGGATTGTCCCCGCCAACCAAATGCAGGAGAGCATAATAAACGCACCCACGAGGAAGGGCAGGTGAAATTCAATCCCGTAGACAAATCCTCCCAGGGCCATGCCGGCAGCCCGTGCAACTGAGCCAAAAGATTGATTAACCCCTAGTACGTGTCCAACATCTCGTGGATCTGCCGATTTGGATAGCAACGAAGTTATAGACGGAGTGATACAACCGTTCGCGAGCGCCAATAAAGAAAACGCGATCAGCTCCAGGGGAATGAATGTCTGCGGTGTCACCCAGGGAATCATGGCAAAGGAAACGATGCACAAGTAGATGCCGGCGCTGACCAGGCGTTGCTCCCCAAATCGTTTCACAAGGCGACCCACCATGCCCCCTTGAACAATTACTGTAACAACACCAATGAAGGCAAACATGTATCCTATTTCAATCTCCGTGAGGCCAATCTCTTCACGCCAAAATAGGGACACCGCAATTTGCATAATCATGAAGGCTGTGATAAAAATGAAATTGATCAACAACAATTCGCGAATTACAGGCTTGCGCAATTCTTTGGTGATGCCCGAGATTACTTTAAAGTTGAAATTCAGGTCCTTCTTCTTCTCTTTCAAAGACTCCGGGAGAAAGAAAAATGCCAACACCAGATTGATCGCGCAAAACGCAGCAGCACCATAGCCAACCCACTCCACATGACCATAGGAAGAAATACTCTTTAGATAACCCCCAGCGGTAGGACCGATGATAAATCCAAGGCCAAATGCTGCGCCAATAATACCCATCGATTTTGCGCGCTCTTCCGGTCGGGAAACATCCGACACATATGCCTGAGCTACCGAGAGATTGGCTGAGCCTATCCCCGACAGAATGCGAGACAATAACAAAACCCAAAGATTGACCGTTTGCGAAAAGAGCAAGTAGGCCAGGGTGGTGATGAATACACTCCCCAAGATGACCGGCCTTCTCCCATACCGGTCGCTTAAGGAGCCCCAAAATGGCGCAAAAAAGAAATTCATGATGGGAAAGCTCATTGCGATCAGCCCTACCTGATAGTTTTCTGCACCCAGCTCTTTCGAAAAAATGGGAAGGATTGGGATGATGATCCCGAAACCCAGCATGTCGATGAAAATGGTTATGAAAATGACAACGATGGGCTTCCTCATGGCATGCCTTTGACTCCTTGCGCTATGGGTTTGATTATCATGATTAACTTGATGGCCGTAAATTTACCAAGGATACGGTGGATACGATGCGATGAAAGACATGATTTCAAGTTTATCTGGGATGGATGTCCAGGGGTTCATTGCATCGAACGAACTGGTGGATGTTCAACGCCTTCTGCTCAAACACAAAGAAATTCATGGCATCCCTACGGCATGGATTGCCCAGCAGATTCAGGGGCGACGCAAAGCTAAAGAAAAACTTCCTGACTGGTATAACGCTCCGGGAATTGTCTACCCCCCGGCAGTCAACCTGGAGCAATGCTCTTCGCAGTTGACAGCAAAATACAAGCGCGGGCTTGTAAGCGGTCACCATGCTGCAGACCTCACCGGTGGATTCGGTGTCGATGCGTTTTATCTCAGTCAGGTATTTTCGATTGTTGACTATGTTGAACCGGATGAAGCCTTGCTAAAAATTGCGCAGCACAATCACGTGCTGCTCGGCGCAGCAAACATTCGGTACCACAACACAAACGCAGAAGATTTCCTCCGCAAAAACTCAATGGCGCTCGACTTACTTTTTGTTGACCCCTCGCGGCGAGCGGGCAGTAAAAAGGCCGTTAGGTTGGATGACAGCGTCCCTGATGTGGTCGCATTGAAATCATTGCTGCTGAAAAAATCCCTTCACGTCCTGATCAAGTCTTCCCCCTTGCTTGACTTAACCCAAGCTCATCGGGAAATGAAGAATGTGGATCAGTTTATTGTTCTCGCTATAGCGAATGAGTGCAAAGAACTTCTAATCGGTTTAAGGCATGAGGCTCCCAAGGAGCCAACTATTCACGCCGTTGATCTTGATAAAGAAGGTGAGTCTACACCATTTGCCTTTACCCGGTCTCAGGAAAAGCAAGCTCACGCTCATTTTTCATTGCCTCTCGCCTACCTGTATGAACCCAACGCGGCTATATTGAAAGCCGCTGCCTTTAAACTTATTAGTGAGCGCTACAATTTGCTTAAGCTGGCGCCTGACACCCATTTGTACACATCGGATGAGAAAATAAACGAATTCCCAGGCCGGCTGTTTAAGGTTGTCGAACGCGTGGCCCTCGGCAAGGAACTGAAGAAGAAGCTTGATTCGGGGTATGTGAATATCCTCACGCGCAATTATCCACTAACTGTAGAAGAAATAAAAAAGAAAACAGGATTGGAAGAAGGTGGAAATTCCTATTTGATTTGTACGCGCGCAGAAAAACCGTTGGCTATTCTAGTGGAACGATTGAGATAATCTGCTTACGGGTAGTAATACTGTAGCGCCTTGTACACAACCGCAAAGAAAATCGCCAGTGACCCGTATGATTTGATGACCTTGCTTCGGTTCTGCACGTCCTCCCACCAAAGCATAGCCCAAGGTCGAATTAATCCAATTATAAGGAACAATACGCAGGTTATGGTGAGAAACAGAACCAGCAATTTTACGTTGTCCATGATCAAATTTAGCAAAGTGAAGGGAATTGGTTTGGACTTAATCCAAATTCCTTCATTTTAATAATGGCATGAACGCCACAAGGGAGCCAGGGACCTATCGCGGCCGAACGAACAACGACCAGCCAATAGCTACCAACGAATTCCCTACTTTTGCCCCCTTCGACGGAACGTGAGGGCTGCAGATTTTCTTTCTCTATATCAATCGGATAGCCTGTTTCAAAACCTGGCCGAGGGGATTCGTGCGTCTTCATCAAAACCTTTGCGCCTCAAAGGCCTTGTCGGTAGCCTGGATGCCGTTCTCGTCGCAGCGCTCCACCACAGCCTTCGCACAACCCACCTGATCGTCCTTGATGACAAGGACCTCGCCGCCGCGTTCTTTAGTGATGTCCAGAATCTGCTGGGTGACAAGGAAGTTTTCTTTTTTCCTATGTCGTACAAGCGCCCTTACGAATATGACGAAACAGAAAACGCCAACGTCCTTATGCGGGCCGAAGCACTCAACAGCCTCAGCACCCTTTCCGGTTCACAACTCATTGTTACCTATCCCGAGGCCCTTTCTGAAAAAGTAATTACCAAGCAATCCCTGGCTAACAATACGTTTGTTGTCGAGACCAAATCCAAACTCGACCACGCGTTTCTTGAAGAATTCCTATTCTCCTATGATTTTGAAAAAACGGACTTTGTATATGAAGCTGGGCAGTTCGCCGTCCGTGGCGGTATCATCGACGTCTTCTCGTTCGCCAATGACCTTCCGTATCGTATCGAACTTTCTGGGAACGAGGTCGACAGCATTCGCAGTTTTGATCCGGGTTCTCAATTGTCGGTTGATGTTGTCGATAAGGTCAGCCTGATGCCTAATGTGCAGACGCGACTGGTAAAGGAAGACCGTCAATCCCTTCTGGAGTTTCTTCCGCAAGGCACCAAGTTGTGGATTAAGGACGTGCAGCGTACCCTGGATATACTCGCGACATGCTTTGAAAAGGCCAGTTCAGGATTTGACCGAATCCTCGCCGAAAGCGGCAACACCAAACTTGCCCTTGAGCCGACACACCTCTTCGTGGCTCCAGAACTATTCTTAGCACACGTTCACACACACTCGATCATCGAATTCGGCAGTCGAACCTACTTCCAGGGAGGAAAAACAATAGAATTTCGTTCCTCGCCGCAGCCGTCTTTCAATAAGAATTTTGAATTGCTAGCCAAGAATCTTATTGACCATCAATTGCAGGAATATTCCAATTTTATCGCTGCTGAGCAGTCCCGGCAGCTTGATCGGCTTCAGGGAATATTTGAAGAAATCCAACCGGTGCTGAAATTTCAGCCGCTGGAGTTCCCCTTGTGCCATGGATTTGTTGATCATACGCTCAAGCTTGCCTGTTATACCGATCATCAAATCTTTGACCGCTTCCACCGATACCGAACAAAGGAGAAATTCACAAAATCGAAAGCCCTTACATTCCGAGAGTTACAGAGCCTCCAGCCTGGGGATTTTGTCACACACATCGATCACGGCATTGGCAAATTTGCCGGTCTCGAAAAGAAAGAGGTAAACGGTAAAGTGCAGGAGGCGGTACGCCTTGTGTTTCGCGACAACGATATGTTGTATGTCAGCATTCACTCCTTGCATAAGATCGCAAAGTATGCTGGTCGCGATGGGGCCCCTCCTGTCATTAGTAAGTTGGGCTCCGACGAATGGGAGAACAAGAAAGCCCGCGTAAGAAAACAGGTTAAGGACATTGCGCGTGACCTTATCGAACTCTACGCAAAACGCAAGCAATCCCCAGGATTCGCCTTTTCACAAGACAGTTTTCTTCAGGCTGAACTAGAGTCCTCATTCATCTATGAGGATACTCCCGACCAGGCCAAGGCTACAGAGGACGTAAAAAAGGATATGGAATCACCGCACCCGATGGATCGCCTGGTTTGCGGGGATGTCGGGTTCGGAAAGACGGAGATTGCCATTCGGGCCGCTTTCAAAGCCACCGCAGACGGTAAGCAAGTGGCTATCCTGGTCCCGACGACAATTCTAGCCATGCAACATTTCCGCACGTTCTCGGAGCGTTTGGCAAATTTTCCGCTGCGGATAGAATATGTTTCCCGCTTCAAGACGGAGAAAGAAATCAAGCAAATTCTTCTCGATACCGGCGAGGGTAAAGTGAATATTCTCATTGGAACGCACCGCGTGATCAGCAAGGATGTGCAATTCAAGAACCTCGGGCTTTTGGTTATTGATGAAGAGCAAAAATTCGGTGTTAAAGCAAAAGACCGGCTGAAAGAACTCCGCATTAGTGTAGATGTACTTACGTTAACGGCTACGCCCATACCCCGCACGCTTCATTTTTCACTGATGGGGGCACGCGATCTCAGTATTATTGCCACCCCTCCACCTAACCGCCAGCCGGTCACAACGGAGCTGCAAACCTTCAATGAAGAAATTATCCGTGACGCGGTAAGTCTTGAAATTCGCCGAAAAGGCCAGGTCTTCTTCGTTCACAACCGCGTAAGTGATATAGAAAGTATTGCCAATATGATCTACAAACTTGTCCCCGACTCCCGCATCGGTATTGCCCATGGTCAAATGGAAGGTGATAAATTGGAGAAAGTAATGGTTCGCTTTATAGAAGGAGAATATGATGTGCTGGTTTCCACAAACATAATCGAATCTGGTCTGGACATTCCCAACGCCAATACCATCATGATCAACCAGGCACACATGTTTGGACTTAGTGATCTTCACCAAATGCGCGGCCGGGTGGGTCGATCAAACAAGAAAGCTTTTTGCTATCTATTGACTCCGCCTGCCAGTATACTTTCATCAGACTCCCGTAAGCGGTTGGCTGCTGTGGAGGAATTTTCTGACCTCGGCGATGGGTTCAAAGTTGCCATGCGCGATCTGGATATCCGGGGCGCAGGAAATCTTCTTGGTGCTGAACAAAGCGGCTTCCTCAACGACCTCGGCTTTGAGACCTATCACAAAATACTTGATGATGCGATTCAGGAATTGAAAGAGAGTGAATTCAAAGAACTGTTCGCCGAAGAACTTTCGGAGAAAGCCAAGCTGATCGTTCCAGACTGCGTCATAGAAACAGATTTAGAAATTCTCATACCCGAAACCTTTGTCGCGAGTACCCGAGAGCGGTTGCAATTATATTCTACATTGGATGACATCCATGACGAAGCGGCCCTTTTGCTTTTCACCAACTCGCTGAAAGATCGATTTGGAGAATTACCCGCATCGGTTAACCAGCTGGTTGATACGGTTCGTCTCCGGTGGTGTTGCGAGCGATTAGGCTTTGAAAAAGTAAGTCTAAAGAACGGTCGCATGCGCGCAACATTTGTTATGAAGGATGAGTACTTCAAGTCTGATGTATTCGGCCGGGTTTTAGGGCTTGTGCAAGCGAACGCTAAGCGATGCCGATTGAAAGATCAGGTTGGCCGGCCAACACTTTTCATTGAGGATATTCTTGAAGCCGAAACGGCTCTTGAGCTGCTGGGCCCACTGGCCCAAATTAATGTATGATTCACAACGGGGTATTCTAATATATCGAGCACCAGGACAATAGTGCCTTCCCGGTGACCGTTATGCAAAACGATGGGGTTTGCCTTACATTAAGGATTTATCAAAAATCGCCTACGCTTTGGAAAACACGCAATTATCTTTTTATATTAGCGGTTGCTTTAGTCCATAAAATTCAAACAATGAAGCAGATAAAAGGTCTTTTGTTACTAGTTGGCGGCATTATTCTAATGGCATCTTGTTCGTTGCTTCCGTTTGGGAAGAAGGGTGGTGGTAAACCGACGGCTATTAACCCCGGACAGATGAGCACCGCTACAAACCTCAACTATAACGACGAGGAGACTAGTGGATTCAAAGTAACCGATTTTGAAGGACAGCCTGATGCCCCAAATACCGTCTTTATTGAGGGCGGAAGGGCTATTATGGGCTCCTTTGAAGAAGATGTGATGTCTTATCGGGACAATGTTGAACGCACAGTTTCAGTCGCTTCATTCTATATGGATGAAACCGAAATCGCCAATATTCACTGGTTAGAATTCATGTTTTACCTGGCTAAAGATTCTACTCAGGAAATCTACCAAGCCGCCCTTCCAGACACGACCGTTTGGGTTGGAAAACTAGCCTTTAATGACCCCTATGTTGACCATTACCTCCGTTACCCCGGCTTCCGCTATTTTCCCGTAGTAGGCGTCAGCTGGAAACAGGCGACTAGCTATGCCAAGTGGCGTACTAACGCAGTTAATCAGCAGCTAATGAAGGCCTCTGGGAAAGATTTGCCTGAGGTTGCTGCAGGCGGGCGGATTCCGCTTGAATCTGGGGTTGTAATTCCCGCATACCGACTTCCTACCGAAGCAGAGTGGGAATACGCTGCCCAGGCTCTTATTGGAACCCAGTGGCTTGAAGAAATGCAGACCCACCAGCGGATTTATCCCTGGGACGGACACGCACTTCGTAATCCGTACGGAAAGCAGATGGGTTTCTTCCTTGCAAACTTCAAGCGCGGTCGTGGTGACTATGCGGGTATCGCAGGCCGTCTGAATGATGGCGCACTTATCACTTCCTACATTTATGAGTTCCCTCCGAACGACTTCGGATTGTATAATATGGCGGGCAACGTTAGTGAGTGGGTAATGGACGTGTATCGCCCTCTCTCCTACCAGGACTTTGATGACCTGAATCCTATTCGGCGTGATGGATTCCTTGACGGAGCCACCGGAAACGGACGCGACAATCTGTATAACAACATTGAGAAAAATCCAACATCTTTTACTTCGTTGATCACCGATAAGGCTCGCGTCTATAAAGGTGGATCTTGGAAAGATGTTGCTTATTGGATGTCTCCCGGTACCCGCAGATACCTGGACGAAGATTCTGCAACCGCCACGATTGGGTTCCGCTGCGCTATGATTCGCGCTGGATCCAACTACTAGCCACGTTAAAATATTCTTTAAGCAAGAAACCCTTCCTCACGAAGGGTTTCTTTTTTTTTTGCTACTTACTGATCATTGGGCTTCCGCAATGCATGCTATGCTTACCGAAATGCATCCAGATTCCAAAAGGTGATGCCCGCACGCCTCAAGCGTTGCGCCCGTTGTGATTACGTCATCAACCAGTAAAATCCTTTTCTGCGATAAATCCATTTGCGTGCCCACAGAAAAAACATGCCGAACGTTTTCCCAGCGCTCGGCCCTGGACTTACGCGTTTGTGTTGCCGTGTTCTTCGAGCGAATTGAAATCGATTCGTCCCAGTCAATTTCAAGGGATTCACTGAGCCCTTTGGCAAAATGCGCACTCTGATTGTATCCCCGATGCCGTAACCGCGACCGATGCAGCGGTACAGGGATAATTAGATCAAATTCCTTGCAAAACGAGGCCAGAGCAAGCTCTCGGCCATAAGCCTTACCCAATCGTTCACCGATTTCCGGATGATTATTGTACTTCAACTGATGAAGTAAATGCTGCACCATCCCACCCTTTTGAAACTTCAGAAACGCCCAACCATGACGGATTGGCAGACGCCCGGATAACTTATTCAGAACCGGGTTTTCAATCCGGGTGTGATAGTGTGTCTTTGGCAATTCTGCCAGACAATTTGTGCACAATGTGTCTTCTCCTTTTACAAGAAAGCCGGAGCACCCAAGGCAATACTGCGGGAAGAACAGGGACAGAAAATCTCCAACGATGCTATTTGTCTTTCGCATTGGTTTTCCCCTGTGGTAGAGGGATATTTGAGTAAACTTTCAGCATATGGATATCGTCGAACAATTTAACGAATACCGTCAGCGGATGAATGAGAAAATCACCGCTTCGGACAATTTGATCCTGAAAAGAATATTCAATCTTGACACGAATGCATATTCTCCCGGTAGTTTAGATGTAAAATCCAAGGAGCTCATTGGCTTAACTTGTTCATTGGTGCTGCGCTGCGACGATTGCGTTAAGTACCACCTTGGTAAATGCCGGGAAGTAGGACTAAGCACGGAAGAAGTAAATGAAGCGATGGGTGTGGCTACGCTCGTAGGCGGAACCATTGTCATCCCGCATCTTCGCCGGGCATTTGAATATTGGGAGGCCTTGCTCCGTGCTTAAGCGCGATCTGACGCTGGAGAGAAATTGGCACTCCCTCCTGCTGGAAATTGAGCGCATGCTCGGCCAGAAACCCAAAGACCTAAATGGCACACTGTTCCTGATTGGTATCCAGGAACTGGGAAAGGGGCAGCAATTCTTTACCAAGGAACAAAAGCAGGATTTGATGCACATTGCCATCTGCAAGGTGCTTAGCTATGCCGGGTATTATGAACTTGAGGGTCTGGATGGTGACGGATGGCCTCATTGGAAGCTCGTTAAGAAATTGCCGCGGTTTGACCTCCTTGAGCAAGAGAAGCTTCTGAAAATTCAGGTGCTGGAATATTTTGAACACGAATTTGACTGGCAGCCTCCCAACGAAGCGAGTAATTCTTAACTCCTCTACCGTTCGTTCTTGATTTCCCTCACCGGATGCTATCTTTAAAAGCATAAACTAACATGCTCATACTTACGTTTCTAGCCTGATGGCGAGCCGACAATCCAGCGTCTCTGACAAAATAACTTCCTTCCGAAGGAAATACTATGTCAATATATTCCTGCGCGGAATGATTCTTTCTTCCTCTCTGCTGCTGGCGTATTCCCTTCTGGCCACCTTACTCGAGTACACCCTGTGGCTTGGCAAAGAGGCCCGTTTTACGCTGTTTTCCCTCTTTTTTATGACCGCTCTCTATTGCATATACCGCTACCTAAGGGGGCCCTTGCTCTGGTGGGTATCCGGCAAGGGAATAGGAAAGGAGGAAAGTGCGCGCTTGATCGGCAATCATTTTCCGGCTATTCAAGACCGGCTGGTAAATTTCCTTCAACTTTCTTCAGTGACCGAGAACAGGGGCCCCTTGCTCGAAGCAAGTCTCGAACAGAAGGCAACCCTATTTGAAGGATTTGCTTTTGAGAGCATTGTCGATTTCCGCGAAAATAAAAGATATCTCAAATACCTCGCCATTCCCTTTATTGCATTCGCTATCATCGCTCTTGTTAATCAAAAAATAATAACACAGGGCACCGATCGCCTGATTCATTTTAATCAGGAATTTTCTCCCCAGGCGCCGTTTCGGTTTATCGTGGAGAATCAAGCCCTTGTGGCCTTCCCGAATGAGGATTTCGAATTACGCGTCCGTCTGGATGGGGAAGCGATCCCAGACGCTGCCTACCTTGTTATCGGACAACGACGCGTAAAGATGGAAGCGCTAAAGGCCGGCGCATTCACCTTCCTCTTTGAAAAGCCACAGCAAGACCTGAACTTTCAAATTGAAGCGGCTGGATTTTACTCTGACCCACTCTTCCTGCGCATTGTAAATCGGCCCGAGCTGCTCGCCCTAACTGTACAGCTTTTGTTTCCGCGGTATATCGGCAGACCTGCTCAGCTCCTTGAAAATATCGGCAACCTGGAAGTCCCCGAAGGCACTCGGATTACCTGGAAGCTAAGTACCGCAAATGCAGAAAGCGCCTCCATCCTCTTCTTCACTGAAAAGGGACCGTTAGAAATGCAATCAATTGATAATCAGTCTTTTGTATACGCAAAGGGGTTCTTTAATCCCGATGGCTATTCGATCACTCTAGCAAACAAGAATAGCAAAAACAAGGACCGAATTACATACCAGGTTGAGGTGATAAAGGATCAGTTTCCCGGACTTGTGGTTGAACACGTAAGCGATTCGGTTCTCTTCAAGTCCATCCTTCTTGCGGGAAGTCTTCAGGATGATTATGGTCTTACAAAACTTGACCTGCACTTTCAGCTCAGCGGCAAGGAACGAGAGGAGATTACCGGAAGCATACCACTTTCAATTGTTAATGGCCAAACGCAGCAGAACTTCTTCTACAACTGGAATCTGGATTCGCTCCATCTGAGTGCAGGAGATCGCTTGCAGTATTACCTGGAGGTGTGGGATAACGACGGGGTTCATGGGAACAAGTCTACTAAATCAGCAGCCTATCAATTTGAACTTCCAACTAGCGAATCTTTCAAAGCGGATATCAAGCGCTCCCAGTCAGCTGCTGAAAATGAAATGGAGCGAAGCCTGTCGAAAGCCAAATCGCTCAAGGAGTCTATTGAAGAGGCTGAACAACAGTTAAAGGGGAAGCAGTCCCTTGACTGGCAAGACAAGAAAATGCTTGAGGATCT
Source organism: Cyclobacteriaceae bacterium (assembly GCA_031384895.1). GTDB lineage: Bacteria > Bacteroidota > Bacteroidia > Cytophagales > Cyclobacteriaceae > ELB16-189. The sequence goes on from JANNAZ010000248.1 coordinate 58,138, forward strand.
CATTCAACAAAAGAATGACCTGGACAAAATGATTGAAGACCTCAAACAGCAAAACAAAATGCTTGAGGAAAAGAAAGATGCATTCTCCGAGCAAAACGAACGCATCCAGGAAAAGTCCGAGCAAATTCAAAAGCTGATGAACGAACTCCTTGACGAGGAGACCAAAAAGCTTTTCCAAGAGCTCGAAAAAATGCTTCGCGAAAATCAGGATCCTTCGCAAATCCAGAAGATGCTCGAGAAAATGGACCGGCAAGAGATAAATCTGGAAAAAGAATTGGAGCGAACATTAGAGCTTTTTAAGAGCCTCCAATATGACTACAAACTTGACCAGGCTATCCAGGAAATCAAGGATCAGATAGAAAAGCAGAATGACCTCCTTAAGCAAACTGAGGGTCTGACCGAAGAAAGAAAGGAACCTGACCAGGTCGACCAAAAAGACGAAAAGAGTCTTGACACCGGCAAAGAAGAGGGGGATGCGAAGCGGGGTGAGGATCAGCCACCGAAGACCGAGGAGCAACTTGCCAAAGAGCAAGAAGATCTCAGTGAACGGACGGAGAAGTTCGAAAAGTCAGTTGAAGAGCTAAACAAGTTGGGGGAGGAGTTGGACAAACCTGAAAATACTCCGAGCAAGGAAGAAATAGACCAGGTGCAGGAATTGCAGAAGCAAAGTAAAGAGTCCTTGGAACAGAAGAATTCAAAGAAGGCGGCGGGACAACAGAAAAAATCCGTAGAAAAAATGCAGAAGATGAAAGAGCAGCTGGAGGGAATGCAGAATTCTATGGAGATGGAGATTGATCAGGAAAACCTGGAGTCGCTTCGTCAGATAATTCATGGACTTATCAAATTATCCTATGATCAGGAATCGCTGATCAAAGAATTCAATGCTATTCAACAAAGTGATCCTTCCTATGTCCAGCTTTCACAAAATCAGTTGAAGGTCAAAGATGACTCTAAAGTACTGGAAGACAGCCTGTTAGCTCTGGCTAAGAAGGATCCATTTATGGGATCTATTGTAACCCGGGAGATAGGCGAACTCAACGATCACCTAGACAAAGCAAGTCTGAATATTAAGGAAAGGAAGAAGAGCAACGCGAGTGCAGACATGCAGCTATCGATGACAAGCATTAATAATCTTGCGTTGATGCTGAATGATCACTTTGAAATGATGATGGAGATGATGCAGAACGCGATGCCATCAATGAGCAAAGGAAAAAAACAAAAGGGGAAGAAAAGCCTGGGAGAGATGCAAATGAAGCTCAACCAGCAGATGGAGGAAGTTAAAAAAAGCGGTAAGAGTGGCCGCCAGCTATCTGAAGAGTTGGCGAAAATGGCAGCCGAACAAGAAAGGATTCGTAGAGCACTCCAGGAGATGCAGGACAAAATGAAGCAGGAGGGGGGAAGGCCTATGGGTAACGATCTGCCTGCTAAGATGGAACAAACGGAACTAGATTTAGTAAATAAGCAACTCACTGAACAAACCATTCGTAGACAGAAAGAAATAATTACGAGGTTACTCGAGTCGGAGAAATCTATGAGAGAGCAAGAGATGGATGAGGAACGTAAAGGAGAGACCGCCAAGGACTATCAGAAAGAAATTCCAAAGGCATTTGAAGAGTATTTACGGTTAAAGGAAAAAGAAGTAGAATTGCTCAAAACCGTTCCACCAAAACTGTATCCTTACTACAAAAAAGAGGTCAATGAGTATTTTAAGCGCCTTGGCAACCACAAGTAATGTATTATGAATAGCATCCGGATAGAAGTACCTGCACTGACAGAGAACATCAGGATGATTGAGAGTTTTATTGACAATGCCAAGGAAAAGTTTCACTTGGATGATGATATCTACGGCAACATCATGATTGCCGTAACTGAGGCGGTCAACAACGCAATCAAACATGGTAGCCAGACAGATTCTGCGAAGAACGTGATGCTGTCCTTAGTAGTTGACGGATCCACGCTGATGTTCAGGATTGAGGATGCGGGCCCTGGATTTGACTACTTCCATTTGCCTGACCCTACTTCGCCAGAAAATCTTGAAAAACCAGGTGGAAGGGGCATATTCCTCATGAAGCACCTTTCGGATGATGTCAAGTTCTTAGAGGGCGGCCGGATTGTTGAGCTTAGCTTCTATTTGAATGCCTGATATTACCTTCGTATCGAAGGGGGTCTCCTTTGTGTATACTGGATCCAAGAAGACTTCGGAGTGGCTTTCTCTAATAGCCCGGAATGAGGGAATGGAAATTGAGTCCCTTTCCTATGTTTTTTCAACCGATCCCTTCGTGGCCTCCCTGAACAAGAAGTACCTTCTACATAGCTCGTACACCGATATTCTCACTTTTGATTATTCTGAAGGAAAAGCCATTATTGGCGAAATCTATATCAGCATCCCCCGTGTTCGCGAAAATGCAAAAATCTATAAGCAGCCCTTTCTAAGAGAATTAAGGAGGGTGATGGTCCATGGCCTACTTCATATCCTTGGCTACAAGGATAAAACCGCCCGACAGTCCTCTCAAATGCGAACTAAAGAGGAAGCCTGCCTATCTTTGTGGCATTAGTTCCACGTGAAACCATTCTCACCTAAACGGAGCATGTTTCACGTGAAACAGTACAAAAAGCTATGTTCCCAGAATACGACATCATTGTAGTAGGAGCGGGGCACGCCGGCTGCGAAGCCGCTGCTGCTGCTGCAAACATGGGTTCCAAGGTCCTCCTGGTAACAATGAACATGACTACAATTGGTCAAATGTCTTGTAATCCAGCCATGGGGGGTGTTGCCAAGGGCCAAATTGTAAGAGAAATCGACGCGCTAGGAGGCTATTCTGGCATTGTATCAGACAATTCCATGATTCAGTTTAGAATGCTTAATCGATCTAAGGGCCCCGCCATGTGGAGCCCAAGAAGCCAAAATGATCGTATGCTCTTTTCCCAAGAGTGGCGGTCGATGCTCGAACAGACGAAAAATCTAGACTTCTGGCAAGAAATGGTCACAGAGATCTTGATTGAGGATAAGATCGCGGTCGGCATAAAGACTGCCTTGGGTATTGAAATAAAGGCAAAAGCAGTCATCCTAACCAATGGAACTTTTCTAAATGGCAAGATCCATATTGGTGAAAAGAATTTCGGCGGTGGCAGAACGGCCGAGAAGGCATCAACAGGACTTACTGAAAGCCTGGAGAAAATTGGTTTCGCTTCTGGAAGAATGAAAACCGGAACGCCCCCCCGAGTGGATGGCCGATCTCTGGACTTCTCCAAGATGGAAGAACAGCCTGGCGACGAGAACCCCAGCAAATTCTCGTTCCTTGACAAGACAAAACCTCCAACAAACCAGCTGAGCTGCTGGATTACCTATACGAACGAGCAAGTCCACCGGGAACTAGAAAAGGGCTTCGACAAGTCCCCTATGTTCCAGGGTAGAATTGAAGGTGTCGGACCTCGCTACTGCCCATCAATAGAAGACAAAATCAATCGCTTCGCCGATAGGGATAGACATCAGATCTTCGTTGAACCAGAAGGCTGGACTACAGTAGAAATCTATGTAAACGGCTTTTCAACGTCATTGCCCGAGGAAGTTCAATACAAAGCCATGACTAAAATACCTGGCTTTGAAAATGTTCGCATGTTCCGTCCAGGCTATGCAATTGAATATGACTATTTCCCGCCAACTCAGCTAAAACTTACTTTAGAAACACAACTAGTTGATAATCTGTACTTTGCTGGTCAAATAAATGGTACGACAGGCTACGAAGAGGCAGCTTGCCAGGGATTAATGGCAGGTATTAACGCACACAACAAAATCCTCAAAAAAGACCCATTCATTCTAAAGCGCTCCGAAGCCTACATCGGCGTACTCATTGATGACCTGGTAAACAAAGGTACAATTGAGCCCTACCGTATGTTTACTTCGCGTGCGGAGTACCGCATCCTTCTCCGTCAGGATAACGCCGACCTTAGGCTTACAGAAAAAGGACACGCACTCGGCCTGGCGACCCCCGATCGGCTGATCGCGCTCACACACAAAAAGTCCCAGCTCAAAGAAATAATTTACGCGCTGAACACCACGCGGATCACACCGGAAGAAATTAATCCCGGATTGATAAGCATTAACTCTTCTCCCACAAAGGAAAAAACATCAGCTGCGAATCTGCTCCGAAGACCTGAAATATCCATAAAGGAGTTACATAGTCTTCTTCCTCAAATGGCCACACTTTTTAGCCGCTTCCCAATCGAAGTAGCCGAACAAGCAGAGATTCTCCTCAAGTATGAACCCTACATTGATCGGGAACAGAAGATGGCCGAAAAGATTGAAAGCCTCGACGGGTATAAGATCCATGATGACTTTGACTATGATCGCGTTAAGGCCCTATCTTCAGAGGCTAGAGAAAAACTAAAAAAGATGAAACCGGCTACCATCGGCCAGATGTCAAGAATCAGCGGTGTATCTCCCGCCGATGTTTCAATAATGACCATCTATCTCGGAAAGTAATGAGCCAGGAAGACGTTCTCCGTTGCCCCATTTGTGAGAGCAGTTCCTTCAGCTTACTACACAAAAGCAAAGACTACACGGTAACTGGCGAGTTGTTCCACATTAAACAGTGCAAAACCTGTGCCTTGTTGATCACAAGCCCAAGGCCTACCGCAGAAACCCTATCGCGGTATTACCAATCGGTGAAGTACATATCGCATAGCTCCGCAGGGTCAGGCCCATTCGGGTCAATTTACTTTCTCATAAGATATTTCACTCTCAAGTGGAAATTCGCGCTGATCAAGCCATACCTACACGGTGGCTCGCTATTAGACTATGGTTGTGGTACAGGAAACTTTCTCAAAGAGGCAATACAAAACAATTGCGCGGTGCAAGGCGTTGAACCGTCAACCGAAGCAAGAAAAAAAATAAGCTCCCCGATACCAGTAGTCTCTTCGCTCCATGAACTTCCCAGTATCCAATTCGATGTCATTACCCTATGGCACGTCCTTGAGCACGTCTCTGCGCTAAGCGAAACCCTTCGCCACCTCAATCACCGATTAGGCAATCGTGGCACTATTTTTATAGCGGTACCAAACTGGGAATCATATGACGCAGCGCACTATCATCATCAATGGGCCGGCTATGATGTCCCTAGACACCTATGGCATTTTTCAAAGAACAGCATGGAGGCCCTAATCCAAAAAGAAGGGCTTCGTATTATTAAAGTCATCCCAATGAAACTCGATGCCTACTATGTCAGCATGCTGAGCGAGAAAAATGCCAACGGGGGCCGGCTCTCCATCATCAGGACATTAGGTGCGATATGGGTTGCTTTCGTTTCAAACCTACGCGGAAGAGAAAAAAAGAATCAATCGAGTCTCATCTTTGTGGTCCAGAAATGAAGCGCTTCATCCTACAACAAGCTATCCCTGTACTGCTCCTCTTTCTCTGGTGTACATGTGCTAACGTCAAAACCCCAAGCGGGGGTCCCAAAGATAAAAGACCACCAAGGCTAGTTGCCTCAATACCCTCGTCCAAACAACTAAATTTTAAAAGCGTAGCCGTTGAGTTAACGTTTGACGAAGCCATTAAACTCAATAACCCAAAAGAAGAAATAATAATTAGTCCATCACCCGGAAAAGATGTTGAATTTCGTGTAAAGGGTAATACCGTCTCCATTCTACCACTGACC
>JANNAZ010000252.1:0-5929 GCA_031384895.1 Cyclobacteriaceae bacterium
GGTTGGAGGCCTTTGCCATGGCCAACAAACCCTGGCCTTCGTTCATGGACGGAATTGGTAACGGACTGGGCTACGGGTTGATTCTGATGACCATCGCCTTTGTGCGCGAGCTCTTTGGCGCAGGCTCACTCTTCGGATTTAAAGTATTTGCTGCCTTGGGAATTCCCTACCAGGGAAATGGATTGCTCCTTCTGCCGGCAGGTGCCTGCATTTTGTTGGGCGTCATTATCTGGGTGCAGCGAACATTGAATGGGTATCGGGAATCACACTAACGAATAGCATATGGAGAACTTAGTCAACATAGGAATCAGATCGATTTTTATCGATAACATGATCTTTGCCTATTTCCTGGGCATGTGTTCATTCCTCGCGATTTCGAAAAAAGTCAAAACGGCTTTCGGACTCGGGATTGCCGTAATCTTTGTCATCGGCATCACGGTGCCAATCAATTGGTTAATTCAGAATTACATTCTTATCGAAGGTTCCTTTGCTTGGCTTGGACCCGAATATGCCACCATCGATCTGAGCTTCCTTCAGTTCATTGTGTTTATCTCTGTAATTGCAGCAATTACCCAACTCACTGAAATGGCGGTCGAGAAATTTTCACCAGCCCTGTATGGTACGCTGGGAATTTTCCTTCCCCTGATCGCGGTAAATTGCTCTGTCCTGGGAGCTGCCCTGTTCATGGTAGGCCGGCCTTACAACCTCGCGGAAGCTACAACTTTTGGTTTAGGCTCAGGCATTGGCTGGATGCTGGCTATCGTAGCACTTGCAGGTGTACGTGAAAAGATGAAATATTCGAATGTTCCTGCTCCGCTTCGGGGATTGGGAATCACGTTCATTCTTGTCGGACTGATGTCGCTGGGCTTCCTGAGTTTTCTCGGGTTCACCCTTTGAAAAACTGAATTCAAAGAACCTCCTCTGTAGCGGGTCATTCAGATAGTCCCGATCCCGACGGCAATCGGGATGGGAAACCGGTGAAGCCCTTATATTTATGAAAAACCTTGCTGGAAAAATTGTTCGCTACTTTTTTAATGGAACGCTGTTCATCGTTCCATTGGTTGCTACTATCTATGTTGTCATTGTGGGTTTCCGGTGGCTGGACAGCCGGCTGGATCTCCCGTACCCCGGTGTCGGCTTCGCAATCATCCTGACGGCCATCACACTGTTTGGCTACTTCACTACCAATTTTGCGTTTCAAACATTCTCAAATTGGTTTGATCACCTGATGAACCGGATCCCGATGGTGAAGTTGATCTATTCTTCTGTCAAGGATCTGCTCGCCGCTTTTGTGGGTGACAAAAGAAAATTCAATAAGCCCGTTCTGGTCACGGTGAACAAAGAGAACACCATTCACCGCATTGGGTTTATCACGCAATCCGACCTCTCGGATATTGGCCTCCCAGAAATGGTAGTTGTCTATTTTCCTCAGTCGTATGCCTTTGCCGGCGACCATTTTGTTGTGTCCCGGGAAAACGTGAAGCCCTTGAATATCTCAGGGTCAGCGGCGATGAAATTTATCATTTCGGGCGGGGTATCTGGATTTAAGGAAACGTGAGGTACCTTTGCATCATGCGCGCTTATTTCATTTGTTTCATTCTGCTGGTAGCCTGCCAAACCAATGAGGCGGATGCCCCCGAGCTAGTCACGAAGAGTGCGCAGCAGATTGGTGTGAGCAGCGCCGTATTTGAGGCGGAGATTGTGGAGGTAGGCCCGGTTCGTCCAATCACTTTCGGATTTCTTTGGGGTTCGCAGGGAAATGACTTAACGATTGCCACGGCTGCAAACAAGAATATCATCGGCACGACATCTGATCCAAGGGAGTTCAGCATTCTGGTTGAGACTTTGAATCCGGGAAGCACTTACTACTACCGGAGTTTTGCTGCCAACAGCGACTATACCCGCATCTATTATGGGGCGGTAGTTTCGTTCACCACGTTACCATAGGGCCCTGGGTTTGTTGGATTCCTCGCTGCGCACGGATAAGCAGCGAAGTCGCGAAGAAAGTTGTTGATTTTCTTTGCATCCTTGCCTCTCTGCCAGATTCCTTTTTTTCTAAGCATTTCCTTGGAGTGGGGGGTGATTTTGGTCGTTGTCCATACGCACGTTCTCACCGGTTCTACCTGATTCTCCGTTCTTCTCCCTGATTCTTCCTGGTTGCACCGTTTCCGGACATACGTCCATTTGGGTTGAATTCGCATATTTTGGGGAAGTGAGAGGCACTGGTGAGGCTAGATGGGCATTTTATCGTGATTTATCCGATAAGCCTCCGGTATGCATCCGAGAAACATTCGGCAGCATCCGGCATGTATCCGATATAGATCCGGGATGCTCCGACATCTCTCCGGCATTCTCCGGCAATGGTCCGTGGGGTATTGGGTTGACATCCGGGGTAGTCATGGAGAGGTGGGCAACCTCCCGGTGCAAGTAGGCAGGGCGCGCGGGTGACACCAACAAACGAACGCACCTGGGAAAGTTCAGTGAGGCGCAAGCCGTTTCTGAAGACACGTGATAGCGCTTCCTTCTGCACCGCTGCGGGGTGGTTGAAGTATGGAAAATGAATCTGGTTTTCCTGATAATTCTCATGTATGATTTAGCCTGGAAAGTGGATGATTTTGATGAATTCAGGTAGATGAAATGGTGGTAAGAAAGTACTGGGGTTACCAATGGGAGGATACATGTGAATAGTTAGATCCGTACACGCGAAGTGTTTTGACAACAAAAGCGATGTAAGGAAATCGCATAATGTGATGGGGAAAATTCTAATTCCCAGCCTACTTTGAGCGAGGAAGAAATGACTAGAACTTAGAGTTTATTTTTTCAAGATAATGAATCATCGAAATACAAGGGGTATCCTAATCTTGTTATTGGTAGTACTGTCCTGCAGGCACTCGGTTGGGCAAACCGTCGACTTGCTTACAGGCCGTGCGCGTGTATCCATTCCGCTATAGGAAATCAACTACGGAGGAATTTCTGTGCCCATCGGCATCTGGCATCATGGCAACTCACTGCGGGTAGAAGAGGGGGATGGTTCGTGTGGCATGGGATGGAACCTGAGCGCCGGAGGCTCGTTGTCCCGGCAAGTAAGAGGCTTGCCCGATGACTACAATGTTGCCAATGATGAGAGAAAAGGCTGGCTCTTTAACAGCAACGCATCCAACGTTCAGAATTTTACCGTTGGGTCCAACGATGCGCTAGACGTCTGCACGGATGAGGCAGGTGATTTCTCGACCATCATTGGTTTTGACAGAACCAAAGATTCTGAGCCCGATGTATTTTACTTCAACGCCCCGGGCTTTCAGGGCAGTTTGTTTTTGGGTCTGACGGAAACCCAAAGCTGCTGAGTTATCAGGATTTGAAATTCAATGTATACAAGGATGCGAATGACAGGATAACCTATTTTGAGGTCATCACGAATATGGGAATGAAGTACACTTTTAATATTCGCGAAGTTGTCACTCGTAAAGTGAATAAGAACACACCCATCTATGTCTCTCATTTCAGAACGGAATACTTGTACTACCAACAACCGGTAACCTATACCAGTGCCTGGCACCTTTCAAAGATAGAGTCGGCGGCCTCTGGTCAAATGACCACGTTCAGCTACGCGGATGCCAACGAGGCGGCGGGAAATCGGTTTGTGATTTCAATTTCTTCAAGCAATGCGCCAGATACACTTTACAATGTGATTGAATCCGTTACGCCCCGCCAACTGACAACCATTTCCGCGGGTGGCTTCACGGCGACAATCACATGGCTCAATGACCTGGTAAGAAAGGTTTCCATAGCGGAAGCTGCTTATGCGAACACCCGGGAATTTGACTTCATCTACCGTGGCTTCAGGTCATCTACCAACACCAGTGAGCCAAAGATTTACCACTACTTCCTGAAAGAAATAAAACAGTTGCACAACTGTCAGCCTTTCCCGGATTATTCATTCGCCTATCAGTCCGTGACGTTTGGCACGGGAGATTTAGGAACAGTAGTCTTTCCCTGGGAAACGAAACTCAAGCAGGATTATTGGGGGTATTACAATGGCAATGCAACCAACAAGAATATCCCCAGAACTTATTATTATTCAACAGAGAGTGATGGCAAGCGATTGAGAATTTATCCAATACCCGGAGCAACGCCTACAAACACCTACACGGGAGACAACCGGGAGGTCAATCCTTCAACGGTTGGGTTTGGTGCGCTCACCGAAATTAACTACCCTCGCGGAGGTCAGACAAAGTTCACCTACGAGCCGCAGAAGTTCTACGACCCGCAAGTGGCCAGATCCTATTATGGTGGTGGCGTTCGCGTGAGCCGTGTTACTTCCTACGGAGGAGAGGTGGCCTATGGAGGCGGAGCGACGAGCCGCCCTGCTTCACATGCTATTCAGACCGACTACGAATATAAGCTGTCCAATGACACCACCACCAGTGGCGTGATTACCTATCCCCCCAAGTTTGCCTTTGCTACTGACTCAGGAATCTTCAGGACACCTTACCTGCTTGGAGAAAATCCTGAAATACTTTATTCCAGGGTTACAGAAAAGGTTACTGGAAAAGGCAGTACGGTTTATGAATTTGATTTGCCGGAGATGTATCCCTACTCAGGCGGGACATTCAGCAAGATCGCCCGAACAACAGGGAGTTGCGCGATAGGGTATTTCAAGAATGGCGTCTACACCTATCCGTTTGCTCCGCATACGAATGTTGAAAGAGGCTTTTTGAAAAAGCAATCGGAGTACAATCAAACGGGGGTACTCGTCCGGCAGAAAAGACTAACCTATACAACGCTCTCTCCTGCAGCGACCACTGTGTACGGTCTTCACTTCGAGCGAATCTCCAACGGCTATCATTTTAGCAAGTACAGCGTCAGCACAGGGAAGGTCAAAGTTTTGGCGGAAGAGATTTCCAAAGAGATTGGCGAAGAGAACGCGGCTGACTCGACAAAATCGACTGTGACTTACAGTTACAACGGCAACTTTATGCTGGAGACCATTACGCGAACCAACGATGACGGTTCAGTTACGAAGGAGAAAATCAGGTATGCCAAAGATTATGCTATAACGTATCCCGGAAGCGATGTCACCGCCACCGCTGTTAAACAACTCAATACAGACAACCGCCATGGCGAAGTAGTAGAGCGGATTCAGAAATTGACCACACCGGGCGGTACAGAAAAAGTAACCGGAGCATCTTTGGTTCTCTACAAGGTATTCTCCAACGGCAGGTTGTTGCCCTACCAGCTCTTAAGCTATCCGCCAGTATCAGGGTACTACTATCAATCGGCGGTTACGGGTACCAACCCGCAAATCATCAAGTATGATTCTAGTTATATCCTTAACAGAACCATCGATGAGTATGACGTTGAGGGGAATGTCATCATTGAATCAGACAACAAAAAAAACGTGGTAGGCTACCATCGGGGATTAAGTTATTCGATGCCGGCGGTTGCCACATTTGCCCTATGCAAAGGAAGCGAGGCTATCTACGAGGGCTTTCAGTGGACGACGGGCCGTGGATTTTCAGTGTATGGCAGCGCTGCCGGATGGACAGGCGAAAAGGCATATCCGTTGGCCGCTGCAGGAAGTATCGGCAGCGTTGCGGTGACCAGGAATGGTACCAAGTATCGCGTTTCATGCTGGGCAACGGCCGGCCAGGCAACTACGATTACCTTCAAGGCCAAGAACGGCACAGCTGATGTTTCCGGCTCGATCACTTCATTAACCTACAATCCAGCGGTGATGAATACGTGGACCTACCTGGAAGGTGTCATGGACGTAACGAACGCACCATCCACCTTCACGGTTGCACTGAGTACCAATCAGGCAGTAACCCTAGACGACATTATTGCCTTGCCTGTGAAAGCTTCTATTTCCCTAAATACTTACAAGCCCCTTGTTGGAGTCACCTCTCAGACAGACGATCGTGGCAATTCG
>JANNAZ010000257.1:0-1860 GCA_031384895.1 Cyclobacteriaceae bacterium
TTGTCAATTTTGAAGTCCACCTTACCCGCTTTCACATCTTTCACTGCCTTTCCAACTTCCAGGGTAACGGTACCAGACTTCGGGTTAGGCATCAGACCACGGGGTCCAAGCACCTTACCCAACTTACCAACTTTTGCCATGACGGTAGGCGTACAGATGATCACGTCGATATCTGTCCATCCCTTTTCAATCTTTGTTACAAACTCATCCAGTCCAACGTGTTCAGCTCCCGCATCCTTTGCCTCTTGAACCTTGTCGGGAGTGCAGAGCACCAATACCCGAACAATTTTTCCAAGGCCATGCGGCAATGAAACAACACCACGAACCATCTGGTCCGATTTTTTTGGGTCGACGCCGAGGCGGATATCCACATCCACCGAAGCATCAAACTTGGTAAATGTGATCTCTTTCACAAGCTTCGAAGCGTCATCCAGAGAATACTCCTTCTCGGGAGTGTATTTTCCTTCAACTGCTTTTCTGTTTTTAGTAATCCGTGCCATAACCAATCTTTATTTATCCCAAGGGGCAGCTCCGCTGACCGTTACACCCATACTACGGGCTGTTCCCGCTATCATTTTCATAGCCGACTCCACCTTGAAGGCATTGAGGTCAGGCATTTTAGTTTCCGCAATTTTCTTGATCTGCGCCCACGAGATTGAGCCCACCTTAACACGGTTCGGCTCTTTAGATCCTTTCTGGACCTTAATAGCCTCCATAATCAGCACAGCTGCCGGCGGTGTCTTAATGACAAAATCAAACGACTTGTCGTTGTAGATCGTGATCAACACGGGTAATACCTGTCCGGGTTTGTCCTGAGAGCGAGCATTGAACTGCTTGCAAAAGTCCATGATATTAAGACCTTTCGAACCCAACGCAGGGCCAATCGGGGGCGCAGGGTTTGCCGAACCTCCCTTTACTTGCAACTTCAAATAACCTGTTATTTCCTTTGCCATGTTACACTTAATCTAACTTTTCAACTTGCATATAGCTCAACTCGACCGGTGTATTCCGTCCGAATATCTTAACCATTACATTCAGCTTCTTCTTGTCTTCAAAAATCTCTTCTACTGCTCCGGTGAACCCGCTGAAAGGCCCATCCATCACTTTAACCGATTCTCCTTTGATGAACGGTCGCTCCAGCTTTTCTCCTCCCTCATCCACTTCGTCCACCTTACCCAGTATCCGGTTCACTTCGGTCTGCCTCAAGGCTACCGGGTCCTTTGCAGACCCTGTTCCGCTACCCCCAAGGAAGCCAAGCACACCCGGGATGTTGGTCACCGTGTGATGCGCTTCCGGATGAGATAGGTCTGCTGAAAGCAGCACGTATCCAGGGAAGAAGTTCTTTTCACGCATCTTCTTCTTTCCATTGCGCATCTCATAAACCTTTTCCGAGGGAATCAATACCTGAGGGATTGATTCCGTGAGTTTGGAGCGTTCGATCTCAGTTTCCAGGTAAGATTTTACCTTTTTCTCCTGGCCGCTGATAACGCGCAATACATACCATTTCAATTCTCCCATCGCTCCGCAGAATTAAAATTCCCGGTAAAACCAGGCCAGCGCATTATTAAAGCCGAGGTCTATCACCCCGATAACCAGCGCAAAAATCAACGAAGCCACAAGGACGAGAATAGCGCTTGCCTGTAGTTCATTGAACTTGGGCCACGAAACCTTGTTACGCACCTCGTCGATTGACTCTAAAACGTAATTTTTTACCTTTTCCATCTCTATCTCCCTTTTCAGGGGCTTGCGACTAATTTCTTTTTACCCCGGTTTATCGGAGCCCCCTACTCTCTTAACCTATGAGTATTTCTACTCTTTTCTTGCACGGGTGGAGAGACTCGAACTCCCAGCCAACGGTTT
>JANNAZ010000290.1:0-2338 GCA_031384895.1 Cyclobacteriaceae bacterium
TCCTCTTGTGCGTGCGATCAACGTAAAGTCCTATTTTTGGCAAAAATTTAGTGAATGCAGGCAGTGTCCTTCTATCTGATCTATCCGCTCATCTACCTCATCGCCTCGCTACCTTTTCCGGTGCTGTACAGGGTAAGTGACGTATTCAGCTTTCTCATTCGGCTGGTGGGGTATCGCAAGGGAATTATCAAGCGTAATCTTAGGAATTCATTCCCTCAAAAGTCGGAAGCTGAAATTCGAAAATTGACCCGGGCCTACTACAGCTATATGTGCGATCTTACGTTGGAGACGTTCAGAACAATGAAGATGACTGAAGCGGAGCACAGTGAACGAACTGTTCTTGAAAACCCGGAGGAATTCCAACGGTTGTTCGATGAAAAGCAAAGTGTCGCACTGGTCCTTGGCCATTATGGAAATTGGGAATGGATGGGACCCTGCATTACGCTGAACACTCGCTATCAATTGGTGGTTATTTATCGCCCTCTTTCCCAACCCTACTTCGAGCGGATGCTGACACAGATGCGTACACGATTCGGAACCCAAATCACTCCTGTACCTCAGACGCTGCGGACCATGGTGGCCAATCGGGACAAGGTTACGGCCACCGCGTTTGTTGCTGATCAGGCTGCTCCCAGTAATGCGTACTGGACTACCTTTCTCAACCAGGATACATCGGTATTCACAGGCCCGGAAAAATTGTCTACCAAGTTTAAATACCCGGTGATTTACTTGCATACAACGAGGCCAAAACGAGGCCATTACTCCATCCGAGCAGAAGTTCTCTTTGAACATCCTGAGCGTACCCAGGAGAATGAAATTTCAGAAGCTTTCACCCGCAGGCTTGAAAAGGATATCATCCAGGACCCCACTATTTGGCTCTGGTCGCACAAGCGATGGAAGTATCCTCGACCTACCGCCTGATGAACTTTTTGCCTATCTTTGTGGTTTAAATCCAACGAAACTTGCGTACCGAAAAAGAACTTCTCTTGGCCAGTAAACAGTTTATTGGCGATAATAAGGCCAGAAGTTGGTATGAAATACTGATTACAATAGCATTAATCTCGGTACTGATCACCTTTTGTTTTTTTACTCAAATCCCATTCCTGGCCCGGCTGGCCGGAAGTGTTATCTGCGGGTTGTTATATGTACGCTTATTTGTTATTTATCATGATTACAGGCATCGGGCAATTCTAACAAATTCTGCGCCTGCCAGCCTGCTCATGAAGGTTGTTGGCCTGTTTGTGCTAGCCCCTGAAACTATCTGGATGCGCTCTCATGAGCATCACCATAACAACAACTCCAAGCTATCCATGTCGGGCATCGGATCGTATCCAACCATCACCAAGACCCGGTTTCTTACCTTGACAAAAGCCCAGCGTCGACTTTACCTCGTCAATCGGCATCCATTGACAATCATATTTGGATACTTTACACTGTTCATTTATTGGCTCAACCTGAAGTCATTCATTCAAAGCCCCAAGAAGCATTTGGACTCATTTCTGGCCATCGCGCTCCATGCAGGAATTGCCGCTTTGATTTGGTATTTCTTTGGTTTCGGCGTTTACGTGCTTAGCTGGTTTCTTCCCATTTTTATCATGTCGGGGTTGGGCTCTTACTTGTTTTATTGCCAGCATAATTTTCCGGGAGCCAAGTTTAGGGAGAATCAAGATTGGACTTATGGCAATGCAGCGCTTTCATCGACTAGCCACATGGTGATGAATCCTGTCATGCAGTGGTTCACCGCAAATATCGGACTTCACCACGTTCACCATATTAATTCACGCATTCCGTTCTACCGCCTGCAGGAAGCCATGGATAGCATGCCGGAATTGAATAGTGTACAAACTACTTCCTGGAATCCGATCGAAATTTATCGCTGCTTCAGACTGAAACTTTGGGATGAGCAAGAAGAAAAGATGATAACCCTACGGGACGTTCGGGTTCAGTAATCCGTTAATCCTTCCCCAACTTCACGGCACACCGGCGTTCGCTACTCTCTCTCGCCGCATCCAGCACCCGCATCACGCGTATCGAGTCTTCCGGAGGTACAGGAACCACTGCGTTTTCTCTAATGGCAGCGTACATCTGGTCATAAAATCCGCTGTAATTTCCAGGCAAGCTCTGAACCTTCTCTCGTACCACCTTCCCGTCAACTTCCGAATGGAGTATTCCAAATAAGGATTCGGGCTCAATTCCAAAAGATGCATCATCCGGCCTCATCCCTTGCTTAAGCTGTGTTTCCTGAACATCGCTCCTTGCCTTGAGGAATGTTCCCTTTGAACCTTGGATCACAAAGCCCGGTCCCTGTTCGCGCACCGCAAGGTCGCCGTGTTCGATC
>JANNAZ010000292.1:0-6978 GCA_031384895.1 Cyclobacteriaceae bacterium
CTCCATGGCGCGACGCTCAACTGTTCTGTTGAATCGCGCGGATATCATGTAAACAATGGCATAAAGCGGAATTGCCACCAGCATTAGAAGGCTAAGCCTCCAGTTGTACATGAACATCAGCGAAAAAGAAAGCAGAACGACCAGACAGTTTACGCTAAGGTTGAGCATGGCCTCATTAATGAAGACCCTGATCTTGACGGCATCGTTGATGCGCGATAATATTTCGCCGGAACGCATACTGTCGAAGAAGGCCTGGGGGAGCCTTAGCAGATGCTGGTAGTATCCCAGGATAAGTTGGCGATCAATGGCCTGGCCCGTGCGTATCGTCAGAATGCTCTTGGTAACCTGAATGAATATCTGGACCACCAGCAAGGTGAGCATGATGATGCTCATCAGGTTAAGCAGATTCCTATTTTCATGTATGAAGACGTAATCAACAATCAGCTGGACGTAAAATGAGGTGGAGAGCCCGATGAGGGTATAGACTACCGACCCGAACAGCACCTGCAGTACGATGAGGCGATGTGGCCGGATCAAGCCCCAAAGTATCTTGGAAAGGGATTTTTTTTGATTGCCGGGTATGAAACTTTCGTTGGGCCATAGAAGGATGAGGACGCCTGTCCATTGTTTTCTAAATGTTTCAGACGGTAGTTTTTCGAATGATCCGGTAGCTGGATCCATTACGAGTACATGATCAGGCTTGACGTCATAGATCACCACAAAGTGATGACGCACTTCCCGGACAATGACGTGGGCGATGACTGGAAGAGGAATCGTTGATATACTTTCAAAAGGCCCGCGCACTCCTTTGGCATCAAAGCCAAGCGCTATGGCCGCTTGAGCCATTCCAAGGACATTGGTGCCTTTGGCGTTTGTGGAGGCAAGTTGTCGAATTCGGGCGACGGGAACTTCGAGACGATGGTGGGCAGCTACGGAGGCAAGGCAGGCAGCCCCACAGTCTGTCACGTCACGTTGCTTGATACAGGTTCCCTTCATTTCGATGTCCTGTAATCAAGGTTGATTCGAATAGGGATTGACGAACTCATCGGCCTTTTGGTAAAGGAGGCTCCAAACAGTCTGGTCGTATTTCCGGAAGTGTGCCTTAAGTGTCATTCCTTTTTTCAAATAGCCCACTCTTCCTGTGGGATGCGTCAGGTGGTCCTTTTCCAACGTGCATCGCACTTCGTAAACCCATCGATTGTTGATGACCTTGCTATCCTGTGCAACCGCTGTCACATATCCGGAGGCAAAGCCCCATTCGCTGTGGGGAAATCCGTCAATCTGAAGCTGCGCGACCATTCCCGGGGCCACGTTGGCAATGTTGTCCGAAGTAACGTAGGCAAGAACCAGGACGCTTGTATCGGGAGATATGGAGGACAATTCCTGGTTAGCATATACGAATGAGCCGGGGTAAACGCCGGCAAGATTTTGTAGCGTTCCGGAAACCGGTGCGACTACCCGGTGCGCTGCAAGCTCAATTTCAATGGCCTCTAACTCCGCTGTCCAGGCTTGAATGTTTTCCTGCATTGTTCGCACTTCCTCTTCCCACTGATTCCGGTTGACTTCCAGCACTTGCTTTTTGTCGTTCTCCGCCTTGGCGAGTTCAAACTGGAAGACCTCATATTCTGCCGCGGGAATAACTCGACCCTCGTAGAGTTTCTTCTGTCTTTTGAATTCGGTTTCTGCTTTGAACAAAGTCAGGTTGGCTTCAGCCAGCGCTTGATGGAAGGTACGGTAGGCTTGCCGATACAAGGGTGTTTGAAACACTGAATCGGCAATTGGTTGGAGTGTATTGGATTCCTTCAAGATTCTGCGGGCATCACCAAGGGATTTTCGTTCCTGTTCAATCCGGGATTGATATGCACCTGACTTTGCCGTGAGTTGATCAGAATCGATGAGATAGAGTAGGGCGCCACGGTTTATGCGGGCATTTTCGGTGGCATGAGACGCCACCACTCTCCCTGTCACCGGACTTCGGATAATACTTACTTCAGCGGTTGGCCGGATAATGGCGGGTGCCGATGTGCTGATTTCTACAGTAATGAAATAGAGGGACCCGATGAGCAAAGTCAGAGATACAAGCGTAATCAAGTAAATTATTCGAGTCTCTTGCTTGATGGGGGTGAACATTTATCTGAAAGATGTTTTTGATGCAGGCCTTGGTTAAGAAATGAACATAAAAGGGCAAGCGCTGCCGCTCGAGTGCTTTGTGCGTCGAGGCCTGCCTTACTATCAGGACAATAAGATGAAAGCGCTACTGTTACCGGAAGAGGCCGGCAATGAACGATTTCAAATTATCCCAATTGTTAAGAATGATTGTGATAATCACGAAAAGGACGATCGCTCGAATTATTTTTGTGGCTTTTGTCATAGCAAGTGAGTTAAAAAGAGAGGCCACAAACGTGACCTCTCTGGTTTGACCATTAATGAAGTGGGCGATAATTCAGACCGAGGTCCAGCGCAACGGCTGGGCCTCCTCCAAGCGGGCCGTTCATTAAACAAACACCGAGTTCACGAATGAAAAACCCGAAGTCATACGCGAAATCCCCACCGGATATGCTGCGCATGTCATTGTGACTAAGTTGGATGAATTGCTCATTGAGTTTCATAAAATGTTGGTTAGTGTTTACTTGAATTATTTTTCAGGTTGCTCGGGTGATCCGCTAAGGCCCTGTTTGAAATGATCCCAATGTGAAAGTACCTGGTAGAGCAAGCCTCCTACTACGACAGGTATATACCAGGCTGCGCCACCGCTTATGCGACGACATGCTGCCTGGTCCAATTCCTGGAAAGTTGAGGCGGAGTTTGAAAGTCGGTTCATGTTACAATATGTTATGGATTGCCAGAAATCTGTCTGGCACAGCAGGTCCCGGCCGGTAACCTTGGTACGAATGTGAAGCATGACTCGCGTGATTGCAAGCGAGAAATACATATCGTACGGATAACCAGACAGTCAATCAATAAGAATATCCTGGGAGGTACCGGTTTGTTCGGTTTGGAGAGCGAAGCCAAAGCGGCGGAGCGCGCCTTGGCTTTGGTGGTTAGACTTGGTGTTGGTCAAGCTATTGATACCAACATTCTTGCTCATTGATTTACAAGTACGCCGCAATCACTACTTACATTCCGTCCGTTTACTTTTGATTCACGTGCGCGAAGTTGGTACACACCCTGCTTTCTGCTTGCCAAAAAGTACATCACCGCAGCGGTCAAAAACGGGAGTGTTGAAACGATTATTTTCGGATTGCCGGCAAGGAAACCCACCAAGAGCACAATACCCACCAGCGTTCCAAGGAGGAGGATTCCGGTCCATACAAGTTTCTTGTTGGGATGCTTTTGAAACAAAACGTAAAGCAAAAGCAACTCCCCAGCCAATGGAAGAAAGATGAGTGGGTGGGTGATGGAACTGGATAGTTTATTGCCGAAGATCAGATCATACTCCATTTGACCAAAGAAGCCTGATTGGTCCTTACCCCATTCGAGATAGCAAAACAGAAAGGAGAGGACCAAGCCTGCTATAGCTACCCGAATCCGAGTAGATGTTCGATCCATTGCCTTTTATTTCGTCCCCTTAACTTTCTCTGCCAATTCCGCTCGTAGTTGTGTCGCCCGGGTATTAGACGTCATGGACGTATCGGACTTCAACAGTGCGTCCAGACTATCAAGCGCCTGATTGAACTTGCCCATCTTGTCATAGGTGCGCACACGGTACCAACGCATGCCCGATTCATTGGTCGTGTTGACGTAGTCAATCATCTGCAACGCCTCTTCATGCATTTCGGCCTCAGAGAGGAGGTTCCAAAGAATACGCCATTGGCCTTTGTCATAGTAGTATTTGGCCGTATCTGCAGAATTCATGATTTGCTTGTATCGGGCCAGCATTTGATTGTGTCCGCCCGACTGGTAGGCAACCAGGAGTGTGTCAGAGATGGATGCTTTGGGCGCATTTACCTTCTTCATTTTGTATTGGGTATACACCAAGGTCGCATTGGGAGGGATATCCGCGCCGGCGCCTTTTTCTCCGTAGGCAATTGCAGGAGGAAGAATGGCAATGATTTCGTCACCTTCGTAGAGCTTCATTGTCACTTCCGTGAATCCCTTAATCATCCGGTCCTTGTTTGCAATGAAAGTGAATGATGAATCCGGCGGGCCATTCGTGTTCCATACTTCTTTGCCGTTAACACTCAACGCCAGGTAGGTAGAGACCTTTGATCCGGTCTGGACAACTGGCCCTTTGCCGATCTTGGTGAACATATATTTCAGTCCCGACTCGGTCGTGATCGTGTCGCCGAGAACAATATTGCGCTCGTTGGTTTTGTCACCGGTACAGGCCGCTGTAATAAACAGAGCGAGGAGCAAGAGGAGGGAGAGGTGTTTCATGGATTAATTTGACAATGTAGAAATTTGAAAATATGGTTGATTTAGGATGTAGTCCTTTCCGGGTTGATAAATGTAGAATATCGAACAACGAATATCAAATGTTGACAAATCCCTAAATCACCTTCACCCCACGATCGGATTTAACTTCGTATCGATGACCTCTCCAACAACCGCCCCCGGACACCAGGTATTCCAGTCGTCGATCTGGTTCTTGTTCTCCGGCTGTTTCAGCTTCATGTCTTTGTCCATATAGATCACAGTCATGACTTTGCGTACTTCCTTTGTTGCGTTGACTCCTGCGCGGTGGAAGACCCACCCCGAGTGAAAGCTGACTTCTCCCAAATCAAAGGGTTCGATGATGTGTGGAAAGCCGGTGACCCGGAGACGCTGCTGGATGGCGACTTCGCTTTCATCGCTGATTTTCAGATCGCGACCCTCAACAATCTGGTGACTGCCGGCGCTGAATTCCAAGGGACCCATTTCCAAAGGAACGGCGTGAAGAGGAATCCAGGCAGTTACGGTCTTGTCGGTCTCGAGGGGCCAGTAGTATTGGTCGGCATGCCAGGGAGTAATGCCTCCACCGCCTTCTTTGAAGAGCGCCTGGTCGTGGTAAATGCGGACGCCGGAGGTTTCTATGAGCCCCGATGCGATACCGGCGAGGCGTTTGCTAAAGATCAGTTGCCGAATGTCGTCGTCTTCACGCCAGAGATTAAAAATCTGGAGGAAAGCCTTGCCGTAGGTGTCGCGCGCGTCCAGTTTTGGTTTGTCAGCGCTCTTTTCGGCGACCTTGGCCCCGATGTGCGTATTGTAGTAATCAAGGACCGCCTGACTGAAGACATTTTTGAGCTTGATGTAGCGGTGCTTCTGGAAGTATGCGATCTGCTCGTGGGTGAGCGTGTAGGGATTCAGGAGTTCCTGTCTAAGCGAGTTGGTAATCATACAGTTTTGAGTATCCTCTCTTTCAAATGTAGAAAAAACTGTACTTATCTGTGTTAATTCGTGTAATCTGTGGCTAACCTTTTTTTGCCACAGATTACCACAGATGTCACTCAAGTGTCATCCCAATGTCACCCTAAAAATTAGTTCTACCTTTGCGCCGACGATAGTTTTGCATGAAATCAAATCACAAAGAAATGACTGCAACCTGGCTCCGAGAGGGGCGACTATCCAAGGGGCTTACCCAAAAAGAGCTGTCCGAACGCTCCAATATCAGCATCCGCTCCATCCAGCGGATTGAAAACGGCGACCTTATTCCAAGAACCTATACCCTCAAGACCCTGGCTGGAATCCTGGAGCTTTCCTTCGAGGAGTTTATGGCATCGGCCCGGCGGCAGAATATTGTGATCTCCGATAATGACGTTGAGACCACATCCTCCCGGCCAGGGGCACTCAATACTGCACAAAAGATCATCCTGTCGCTCGGTATTTGCTTCGCCATTATCTTCCTCGCGATCGCCTTTGCGTCTCAATCAGAAAGATTTCCGGAGACTACGTTTGAGCTCCTGCTCTTCTCGGCGTCCGTGCTATTGGGAATTACGGCCACGCTGCATTTCGTGTGGCGGAGCAAGAACTAATTCCATCTTGTAGTCTTAATTCAACATTCATTAATCATGGTAGGTATCCTCATACAACTCGCCTTGTCCTGGCTTTTTATCTGGTATTTTGAGAAAGAAGACCTTTCTGTTCTTGGCTGGAAGCCTTCGCGCAAACGGCTCGCGGACTTTGTCATATTCTTTCTCATCACCGGATTTCTCTGTGCCTGTGGATTCTTCCTGAAGATGATTATTGCCAAACAGCAGTGGCAGGTGAACCCCAACTTTAACGGACTGCAATTGGCTGATGGGGTTTGGTGGAATGTCAAATCCGTACTGTTCGAAGAATTGATTTTTCGGGGCGTGTTGTTTTATTGGCTCATCAAAAAGTTGGGGGCGTCCCGGGCCATCCTGATTTCCGCCACCGCCTTTGGCATCTACCATTGGTTTTCCCATGAATTGTTCTGGCACCCCCAGGCGATGATCATGGAATTCCTTGTGACCGGCGCGATGGGCCTGGTCCTGGGTTACGGATTCGCGAAGACAGGGTCACTGTACGTTCCAGTCGCGATCCATTTGGGTTGGGGTATTGTACAACAGGTTGTCTTCTCCGACGGCCCCATCGGGCGCCAGCTTTTTATCGAGGTTATGCCACGGCCAATCATCACCGTGTCCTACTTCAGTTTTTTATTTATGCAGCTGTTCGCGTTGGTCAGTGTGCTGGGAATCAATTACCTTATGTTGCGACGAAAGGGGGATGGGTGATGATAGTTGATAGTTCCTGTTCTATTCATCCGTGTCATCCGGGGCCAACCTTTTTTGGACTATGGCCTATCGACTAGTCTATTAACTCTTTTGAAGTAGTAGTAGAACGGAACCCCACCTAGAATCAACAACAATCCCAGCAACGACTGTTTGGGCTGAACCCAGATTGTGTTTATCGTGAATGCTATGGAAAACAGAAGAAAGACCATTGGTACAAATGGATATCCGATAATTTTTACTTTGATGGTCCCGTTTCGCTTTAGTTTGAATACGGCAAGCGAAAGCACCACGTAGATGAGGAAGC
>JANNAZ010000296.1:0-5341 GCA_031384895.1 Cyclobacteriaceae bacterium
TGATGCATCCCCGGATTTTATCCTTCCTTTCTCAAATAACATACTTACCCCAACCTTTACCTATGTGCCGGCTGGAACCTACACGGCATCTGTTAGAGGAAGGGACGTGAACTCAGCAGACAACTGCGCTTCAAAGACACAACCGTTCACTACGTTGGCGACGCTGCCGACGCCTTCCATCAACACCCTAACTTCAGTCGACGCCGCCAACATTGCCCTGGACTTCACCACGGCGGTAAACATCCAGTACCGGCTGGAGATCGCCTTGAACAATGCCACCACATTTCAGATTTTCAAGACCCTGTATGGAGTAACCACCTTGGCAGTCACCGATCTCAAGTTGGATGAAAATTTTTATTGTTTCCGGCTCGTTGCCTATGACTTATGCACGCCCGCCAACTCCAAGGTTTCCAATATTGTATGCACCAACCGCCTGGTTGCGACCGCCCAAACAGACGTAACTGGCGGCGCGCAAAACCTTGTGGCCTCCAATACAGCCCCAACGGGCGTGGCAAGCTATAGCATAAGCCGGGGTGGCAATCCATATGTCACTGTAGGTAGTACTCCGTTCACAGATGTTGACGTCATCTGCAAAACAAGTTACTGTTACCGGGTGACTACCAACTATGGCGGCGGAAAGACAAGTGTTTCACTGGAGAAATGTGTAACATCTTTTGCAACACGAATTCCAACCGCCATCAACGATGTAACGGCAAGTGTTGCTAACAACGGAGCAACGCTCACCTGGACACAGGATCCGTTGTTTGAACCCCTGGGGTATACAGTGAGGCGCTCTTCAGCCGGCGGAGCGTTTGCCCCTTATTCCACTACGCTAAATTCGCCATATACTGACATCGGATATGCAACACCTGGGAAATTCTGCTATACCCTTGACTATGTTGACAAATGTGATATCCCCAGTGCCGCAGGAGTCCCCATATGCCCCGTGCAACTGACAGGTGTTCTAAGCGCAACCAATTCGATCAGCCTGACCTGGTCACCTTATGAGGGATGGAAAAATGGTGTCAAGAATTACATCTTGGAAAAATATGATATTCAAGGCGTCCTTATCCAGTCAACTACACAAGCGACTACCAATTTTGTTGATGACGTTCCTGACCCGATCAATCAATACGTGCGATATGTTGTACGTGCCATCCCGAATGACCCTGCGATGGGCGAAAGCAAATCCAATGAGCTGCCTTTCACGCGGAATGCGAACCTCTATTTTCCCACGGCCTTTACACCCAACAACGATCTGTTGAATGACGGCTTTATCGTCTCGGGTCAATACATAGTCAAAATCAAGATGACCATCTTCGACCGGTGGGGGGTTGTTCATTTTTCCTCGGAAAAGAATGAGCCTTGGGACGGCACCAGCAGCGGCAAACCGATGCCTGCCTCTGCCTATGTCTGGAAGGTAGATATCACCGATCGAGCAAACCGTACTTTTTCAGAAGAAGGTACAATAGCCCTGATCCGGAATTAAATTCCCGAAGACCATTACCTTTGCTGGATAATTGAGTTAACACTCTTGCTATGCTGGACATGATGAAGATGATGGGTAAGGTTAAGGAGGTGCAGGCCCGCCTCCGCGAGGCGCAGGAGCGTCTACATCTAATCGTGGTTACTGCAGAGGCTGGTGCCGGGATGGTCAAGGCAACAGTAAACGGACAAAAGAAAGTCATGGCCATCGAGATTGATCCAAGTATTCTTGTGGCAGCGGATAACGTACTGGTTCAGGATTTAGTCGTCGCTGCCGTTAACAAGGCCATGGAAGAAGCAGAGATCAACGCAAAAGAAGAACTAAAGAAAAGTACGGATGGCCTTTTGCCCAATATTCCTGGATTCGATCTAAGTCAGATGATGGGATGAGCGATACGGCGATTGTTATTCTTACGTATAATGGTCGCGCGTTGCTCCAGAAATTCCTCCCCGCTGTCGTTGAGCACAGCGGCCAGGCGCATATCGTCGTTGTTGACAACGCCTCTACCGATGCTTCCCTGGAATGGGTAGCCGAGCATTTTCCCCAAGTTGAACGGATTCGTCATAATTCAAACCTTGGATTCTGTGGTGGATACAACGCTGCGTTGAAGCAAGTTCACGCAAGCCGCTATGTGCTGCTAAATTCAGATGTAGAGGTTACCAAAAACTGGCTGCCCCCGCTCGAAGCCATCCTTGACCAATTCCCAGATGTGGCCGCTGTTCAACCCAAGATTCTCTCCGAGCAGAAGAAGTCACAATTTGAGTATGCCGGTGCTGCCGGTGGCTTTCTCGACACGCTAGGGTATCCGTTTTGCCGCGGTCGCCTGTTTTATCGCCTCGAAGAGGATAAGGGACAATATGATGACGAACAAGAGGTTTTCTGGGCTTCCGGCGCCTGCATGATGATTCGAAGTTCGCTGTTCCATGAACTGGGGGGATTTGATGAGGATTTCTTCGCACACATGGAAGAGATTGATCTTTGCTGGCGACTTCAGCGGGCCGGGTACCGGATTTACTATACCGGATCCAGCCATGTCTTTCATGTCGGCGGAGGAACACTTTCCGCTTCTAATCCCAGAAAGACGTACTTCAATTTCAGGAATGGGTTGAGCTTATTGTACAAGAACCTGTCTACCCGGGAGCTTATTGTCAAGTTTCCAATTAGGCTTTTGCTGGATTGGGTTGCGGCGCTGAAGTTCATTTTATCGGGAACCGTTCGGGATGGCTTCGCTGTGTTGCGAGCACACATTCACTTTTTCGGCCATTTCCATCAAGAGACCACTCGCAGAAGGAGGTCGGCATTCCACCGCTACAAGAATCTGCCTACACAGTATAAGGGATCGGTAGTATGGGATTTTTTTATCCTGGGAAGGCGAAAATCAACCGAAATCCTGGACTAAAAATCCCAGATTGAACTGTTGCTGCGGCGCAAGTGCTTCCTCATGTTCATGATGAAGGCAAGGCCCAAGTATACAATAACGGGAGAACCCAATGTGAGAAAGGAAGCATAAATGAAGAACAAACGGATGCTGGAGGAGGCTATTCCCATCTTTTCGCCCAGCGCAGAGCATACGCCAAAAGCATGACGTTCAAAAAAATGGCTAATCCGTTTCATTTGCTCCATTGGATCAAAACCTTCGTTTAACTGAATGATTGACGCTTTATCGACTATAATAACCGCTTGCAAATATACGCCCTTTGCCATCTGTCAGTCGGGCCTTACAGTTAATTTTTTGACTATAATTGCATAAAAACCACCATAAACGTAGATTTGCGACTCATTTGAAAATTCTAATAAACCATCCATGAGAAAAGCCCTTGTCACCCTTGTAGTTATCAGCACGCTTGGCTTGGCCAGCTGCACGCTTCCGCAAATGATCAAGCTTGCGAAGCAGCAAAACCTTACGGTTACACCTAACCCGCTGGAAGTGCACAAAGATTCCGTTTCATTCGAAATGGCCGCTGCACTCCCTGTCAAAATGATGAAGAAGGGGACGATCTATACCCTAAATAGCTTCTACAAATATGGCGATAAGGAAATGGCATTGCCTGCCATTGTCTTCAACGGAAATGACTTCGCCACCGCAGCAACAGAACAGCCCAAATTGAGCAAGACGTTCAACTTTGCCTACCAGCCTGCACTAAAGACAGGAACGGTTCAGGTCGAAGGCGTAGCGCAAAAAGGAACCAAAACCAAGACCACTTCACCCCGCATGGATGTCGCCGTGGGTATCATCACAACTTCCAAACTGGTGAAGAACTCCTACTACGCCGCGTTGGCTGCTCACGGATATAACAACAGTGAAGAGATTGTGCCCATTATTATTCCTGATTTCATCTTTGAACAAAGCAAGGCGGTTCTGCGCAAGACCGAGATGAGCAGCGACAAGGCGAAGCAATTGGATGCGTTTATCGCTTCAAAGAATGTAACTCGCACTGTCTCCATCACCGGTACACACTCACCTGAAGGTCGCGAGCGTATCAACAGCAAACTGTCTCAAGAGCGCGCCACGGCGATCGAGAAGTATTATCGCGCGCAGATGAAGAAATATGACTACAAAGGAAAGGCCGACTCCATCAAGTTTATCCTGAAGCCTGTAGTTGACGACTGGAATGGGTTCAAAGCCGGATTAGCTGCCTATCAGGGCATCTCCTCGGATGAAAAGTCAGCTTACATGAACATCATCAATGGCGGAGGCGCGTTTGAAGATCAGGAGAAGCAAATGAAAAAACTGGCAACCTACAAGAAGGTGTTAAAGGATGTTTACCCAAGCCTGCGTACGGCCAAGACGGAAATTCTGACCATCAAGAAAAAGAAGACCGACGCCGAAATCTCTGTAATGGCCAAGCAAATCACACAGGGTGGTTCTGCCGATGGACTCAGTTTCGAAGAATTAATGTATGCCGCTACCCTCACTCCTTCCCTGGATGAGAAGGCATCCATCTACGAGGCTGCTACAAAGAAAGGAACCAACTGGAGTGCCTACAACAATTTAGGAGCAACCTATATTCAGCAGGCAATTGAAAACCCTTCCCGCAGCGCAGAACTGGCTGATAAGGCCACTGTTCAACTGGAGCTCGCCATGAAGATTCGTGAGACTCCTGAGGTGAATGCTAACATGGCATCCGTCTCCTTGATGAACAAGAATCCCTACAAGGCTGGCAGCTACGCCAACAAGGCCCTAAATGGTGCAAATAACGATGTTGCTCGCGGCGTTAACGGCGTAAAAGGATCTTCAGAGATCTATACAGCCAAATACGATGCGGCTGTCCGCTCTGAGTCTTCAGCACTGACTACGGATGTCAACCTCTTCAACAAAGGCTTGGCTCAGGTGCTTACGAAAGATTACGCTAGTGCAGAGAATTCATTCGCTGAAGCCATCAAGAACAACAGCAATATGGCCGTTGCTTACTATGGTGCAGCCGTTGCTGCCGCACGTTCTGGCAATGCCGACAAAGTGGTCAGCAACTTGTCCAGCGCCGTTCGCATTGACCCTACCATGAAAGAAATGGCCCTGACGGATCTTGAGTTCTCGAAGTTCAATACATCAGAAGCATTCAGAAACGCGCTGAAGTAACCAAACTCAACCCTATCAAAAAACCCTGTTTCGTAACGAGACAGGGTTTTTTTGTTTTTACGCCAGAAAGAAAGGGTATTGAAATCGAAAAGAGACTTTCTTCCTGTTGATCAGCATACTATTTTTACCCCTTACCAGAAGACGATATGCGAGAAATTCAGTTCCGGGAAGCCCTTCGGGAGGCAATGAATGAAGAAATGCGCCGCGACCCACGGGTCTTTCTCATGGGCGAGGAGGTCGCAGAATACAACGGTGCCTACAAGGTCAGCCAGGGTATG
>JANNAZ010000308.1:0-4853 GCA_031384895.1 Cyclobacteriaceae bacterium
AGTTGGAACAACTCTCCCTTTACAAAAACAATCTCCGCTCTCTTCCAAATCAACTGTACGCGCTTTCAAATCTGCGCGTCATCGACGTATACTACAATCAACTGGAGCAGTTGGATTCGGGCATTGGCAACTGGGGAAGCCTGGAGATCCTTTATGCGGCCAACAACAAGCTATTCCGCTTGCCGGAGAGTCTGGGGAGACTTACACGCCTGAAAGAGTTATATGTGCACCACAACCGGCTAAGCACGGTACCTGAGTCGATTGGCGGCCTAGACAGCCTTCACGTCCTCCGGATTAATAATAATCTGCTGCTCGAGCTACCTCAATCACTATACAAGCTAAAAGTTCTTGAGAATCTGGACGTATCCAGCAATCAAATACAAGTCTTCCAAGAGGCGTTGTTCGCCTTTCCGAAGCTCAGAATCCTAAGCCTAAAAAATAACCCACTGGACGTATCTGCAAAGGAATCTGTCATCCAGTGGGCTAAGAAAGCCATGCAGGAACGAAATGTTGCGGTTCACCTGGAGGGTGCCAGCGAACCGGACAACAACTAGTCTAATCAACAATCACCAAGTCTTTTTTCTTAGCATCGGCATCAGCGGCTTTACCGTTTTCCTTTGCTTTATTCTTGTCCTTGTTCTTCTTTTTCTTCTTTTCCGATTTTTTGTCCTCACCCTCAGCCATAAGTTTCAGGCGTGCCTTCTCTAGCTCCCCTTTCTGTGCTTCGCTGACGGTAGGA
Organism: Cyclobacteriaceae bacterium; assembly: GCA_031384895.1. Lineage (GTDB taxonomy): Bacteria > Bacteroidota > Bacteroidia > Cytophagales > Cyclobacteriaceae > ELB16-189. Next base: position 740 of record JANNAZ010000308.1, read on the forward strand.
TAACTCAGTTTCAGTTTTTCAAACTGGCGATGGATCATGGCTGCAATGGCCAACCTGGAGTACCACTTGTCATCGGCAGGAATAATGAACCAGGGTGCCGTCTTGGTCGAGGTTTCGCTAATCGCTTCCGAATAGACTTCCTGATATTCTTTCCAAAAGGCACGCTCTTTCAAGTCCGACAAGGAAAATTTCCAGTTCTTGCTCGGATCCTCAATCCGCTCCAGGAACCTCTTCTTCTGTTCCTTACGGGAGACATGCAAGAAGAACTTCAGTATGATGGTTCCATTATCAGTCAGGTTTTTTTCAAATCGACGGATTTGTTTGTACCGCATTTTCCAGAAATCTTTGTTTACACTTTTGACAGTCTCAACATCCGGAATATTCTCATTGAGCACGAATTCAGGGTGCACCTTGGTGACCAGGACGTTCTCGTAATGGGACCGATTGTGAATAGCAATTTCACCGCGGGCGGGCAAGGCCAACTGGTGGCGCCAGAAATAGTCATGATCCAACTCAGCGCTGTTGGGCGCTTTGAAGCTATAGACCTTAACCCCTAGTGGGTTAAATCCAGACATGATGTGCTTAACGGCTCCGTCTTTTCCTGCGGCGTCCATCGCCTGGAAAATAATCAATACAGAATAGCGGTTGTGGGCATAGAGCTTATCCTGAATCTCAGCCAGACCCTTGCGGCCCATCTCCAGCAGGGCCTCCGCATCTGCCTTGTTCAGGGATTTGCCTTCATACTTTGTACTATAATCTTTAAGGGAAATATTAGTATCCGGAGGTACCAATAGGTCCTTTGTGCGAATCAATTTTTCATCGGTAAACATAGTAGTACGGTTTAGTATTCGTAATTCAATTGTAACCCAATGTAAGAAAATCACACCCTGCGTAGGCTGACAAATGTCACTTTTTAAGTGCCCATTTTTGATTGAAAACTACGATTTGGGCCGATTTTAGTAAATTGCCGGATGGCTGCGTATTCCTTCCCTGGAAAGGGAATTCCCGTTTTCCTCTTTCTCCTGCTCATTGCGGCAGGACATCACAGCTTTGGACAGGAGGCAGAAAAGGAAGCGATCAAACGCATAGTTATGGAAGAGACGGAGGCCTACCTAGGTGTCGATCAGGGTGTGTGGCTGGAGACCTGGTTGCATGTGCCCTACGCCTATTGGTCGTTCTCAACTAAAGCAGGTACGCAATTTGTTGACGGCTGGGAAAATATTCAAAATACGTTTGAAGTGTACTTTAGAACGCAAAAACCTTCCCGCTCAAAAGTAAGCTACACCTGGCAGGAAATACGTGTGTACGGCAACGGGGCCTATGTACGCTTCCAGGAGCGGGCCGACGACAATCATTCCATAGAGTTGACCAATCAAATCCGCGTCCTCGAAAAGAAAGACGGTAAATGGAAGATGGTCTACATGAGTGCCGTCGTGGAATGACTTTAGAATTGCCCTGTGCGCAGCATCACCAGCGTACATGCTTCAATTGCTAAGATCCCTTCCTTTTCCAGTGCTTTCTCAAATTCCGGGTTCTCTGTTCCTGGATTAAAAATCACACGCTTGGGTTTTAGCTTAGGGATATAGGCGATCAGGTCCTTCTGGTTTTGTACACCGACATATAGTGTTACTGTATCTACTTCCGGGATGACGGGAAAGGTTCGGATATCAATTATTTCCTTCCCGGAAACACGGCCCTTCTTTATACCCAGTGGCACAATCTCATGACCGCGCTCCGTAAGAAAGGCGGCAGCCATGAAAGAATACCGGACCGGATTGGGGGAAGCCCCCAAAATAACAGTCTTTTTAGGCATGGACGTATTTATTAATCACGGCTTCAGCACTTCGTTCACCGTCAATTGCTGCCGAGACGATTCCCCCGGCAAATCCAGCTCCTTCTCCACACGGGAAGAGCCTGGCTATCTGGGGATGCTCCAGGGTTTCGGCATTGCGTGGAATCCGTACCGGCGAAGACGTTCTACTTTCAACACCAACCACTTGCGCTTCGTTCGTCAAGTACCCTTTCATTTTCGTTCCAAAACTCCGAAATCCTGTCCGAAGTCCTTCAGAAATAAATTTCGGAAACAACGCGCCAACATCTATCGAAGCAAGTCCCGGCTGATAGGAGGTCTCCAGCAGCGATCCGGATGATTTCCTATCCACAAAATCCGTCAGCCGCTGCGCAGGAGCAGTTTGGTTCCCACCCGCTTCGCGACAAGCGCGCTGCTCAATCTCCATCTGGAAGTAGAGTCCCCGCAAAGCGCCGTGTTTGGCATATCCATCTAAATCATTCAACCCCACCGCGACAACAATGCCGGAATTGGCGTATCGTGAATCACGGCGAGACGGACTCATGCCATTGACCACTACTTCTCCTGGTGCTGTAGCAGAAGGAACAATAAATCCTCCTGGACACATGCAAAAAGAAAACACTCCACGCTCTTGTCCATCTGTTTTTGACTGTGCAACCGCGGAATAGGCGGACGCAGGCAAGTACGGATTGCGATCCCCCAGGCAATGATATTGAATGGAATCAATCAGACGCTGCTCATGTTCCACTCGAACACCCATCGCGAAAGGCTTCGCTTCAATAAGGACATTCTTATGCCTTAGCAATTCAAAGATATCGCGGGCCGAATGACCGGTGGCCAGAATACAGGCCTCGCCTTCGATCCGCTCTCCGTGCGCCGTCTGAACAGCTTTCAATTCATTTTCCGAAAAATGAATATCCGTTACCTGCGTTTCAAATCGAATCTCGCCGCCGCATTGTAAAATGGTCTCCCGAATTTCCTGGATCAACTGCGGCAACTTGTTTGTGCCAATATGCGGATGTGCATCATACAGAATCTCCGGCTTAGCCCCATGTGCGACCATGATTTCCAGGATTCGCTTTACGTTCCCTCGCTTTGTAGACCGTGTATAAAGTTTCCCGTCAGAATAAGTCCCCGCTCCCCCTTCGCCAAAGCAATAATTTGAATTTGGGTCTACCACATGATCCTTGTTGATGGCAGCAATATCCCGGCGACGTGCCTGCACATCTTTGCCCCGCTCCAGAATGATTGGTTTTACACCACCATCCAACAGGCGTAGCGCGGCAAAGAGCCCCGCAGGGCCAGCACCGATGATGATCACTCGCTTGCTTTTTGAAACATCCGCTTGAGGCTTCCGGTATGCAATTTGCCCTACGGCTTCCTCTCGTGATACTACCTCACCCGCAATGCGAACAACAATGTTCCGGCTGCGTGCGTCTATTGAACGCTTCATGATCCGGAAACCTTGTTCAGCAGAAAGGTGGATCTGTTCGGCAACACAGGCGGCGAACAAAGCGTCATCAAACGCTTCTTCAGGAGTTAAGACAAGTTCAACAGATTTGTGGTTCATGAAAGGTAGTTTACCTCCAAATGACACGGTGAGGCCAGATTAGGAATCACCTTCGTCCATCAAAAGAAAAGGAGAAGCCAAAGTTGAGGACAAATCGGAAGCTATGGGAAAAGTTACTTTGGTTCTGTGAACCAAAATATTGCTCCACAGTGGGGTCCACATCAAAAACCCGGTATCCCAAATCGTAGCCGATACAGGCATCAATTGTAAATCCATCACCGTTGTTTCGCTGCATCAAGCGGGAACCCAACATGACTCCGTACTCGGCCCGCTGCTCGGAGGCACTCACGGTAATAAGTTGATTGGGTGACTGCGGAAAATTAACGTTGCTGAAATAGCTGATGTTAGTGAGCCGTAACTCATGCCCGAAATACCACATACCCATGCTTAGCTCGTTGTAGAATTTCTGTTTGAGCGCAATGGAGTAGCCGCGTTGGTAGGTTGTACCTTCCGGAACTTCAGAGTCTGCTGTATAAAATGGCGACCGGATGGCTTCAAATTCAAACTCATGTCCCAAGCGCTCCTGGTTGTAGAACTCGATAGCCAGCGGCAACCTGCCGACAAAAGAGAGCATCGGGTTGGTACCTATGATGACGCTGTGGTATTCGGGGTAGCGAGGCTGGAAATAATAGAACCCGTTCCTCCGCGCATTACGAAGGGGCGCCGGAGCTACCGCTGCCGCTCGGCTCTTGCTGATCAAGGAGTTGATCTCATTGGCCAGCTCGTTGTTTTCA
>JANNAZ010000313.1:0-3317 GCA_031384895.1 Cyclobacteriaceae bacterium
GCACACTCTTGGACTCGGGCATAGCACTTCAGGTGTTATGACAACAGGAATCAACGATTCAAATCATAGTGGTTCACCAAACGGATGGAATGTACAGGATGTGATTCGAAACGGAGTTAATGGAACTCCGATAAGTAACGTTACTACAACTGGAACAGCACCGGACAACTTTAATAAAGGAAAGATAAAAAGTAATTAATAATGAAAATTCGATTCAAATACTCGTTGCTTATTTGTTCATTGCTACCTTTCACAAGCCTAATAGCGAGCTGTCAGACCTATAATTGTCCCATATCTCAATCGGAACGTAGCAAACTAGAAAAGAAAATAGAATATAAGGTTAAAACACAATATCAAGTAATTGCCGCAACCACTTCTGTAAATAAGGACTCAATTCAAGTTTATGGATCAGTTTTCGACACAATCTCTGGAGAACCGCTAGCAGCTCTTATTCAAATCCCTGAAATTAAAATAGGTGCGACAGCGGATGATAAAGGTCAGTTTAAACTTTTGATTCCGAAAGGGGCATATAAGCTTGAAGTTGTAAATCCAGGAAATTTCACCTTTGTCACAAAACAAATACAATTTGAAAGTGACACTCAAGTGAATGTATGTCTTGGTACTTCCGTAATCAAATGACCGCCTCGAAGGTATTACTCCTATTTATTCTTTCACTATCATTTCGTGTTAGTTTCGGGCAAGCCAGTTCTAATAATAACTACGAATCTGCTTATAATGAACTTGTTAAAATCTTAGAGGATAGAAGTCATTACAGTTTCAAAAAGGCTGTTGTACTAACAGAAAGCACTTTCGATCAATCCTTTGATTCTTCATACTTTGAAAGTCAAGTTCGCCACTTGGTAAATCTTTGTAATGGATTTATACAGTCAAATCAGTTGAACTATATTGAGAAGGACAAAGCAGTTGTCGAAAAGTGGGCTGCAATATTCAAAGTTGTTACTGACACAATATATCAATCAAAGGGAGGCCTTTCAATTCCGCACCTTCCATTCACTTACGATTTTGATGACTTCTTTGGCGAGAATGATTGGACTAAAATGTTCGTTAGTAAGCTTCTTGATTCTGGTTCCGGAAATTGCCACTCATTACCTTATCTCTATAAAATATTAGCAGAAGAAATGGGTACGACTGCACAACTAGCCTTGGCACCTAATCACATTTATATTAAACATAGAAGTTTAAAAACAGGAATGTTCAATACAGAGTTGACAAGTGCAACTTTCCCAATTGACGCTTGGATAATGGCTTCTGGTTACATACACCTTACTGCAATTCAAAATAGTGTTTTCATGAAAGCACTAAACGACAAAGAGAGTATTGCTTTGTGCTTAATAGATTTGGCCGAAGGGTACAAAAGAAGGACAAATAACTTAGACCCTAATTTCATCATTAAGTGTAGCGACAAAGCTTTAGAATATTTCCCAAATTATGTGAACGCACTAATACTAAAAGCAGAAACAATCAAGTCACAACACGACCAATTGGTAGTCGATAATCCTAACCCGACAAATGAAATTAAATTGAAGACTCAAAGTCTATTCAATCAAATGCAAGACCTTTATGTAAGAGTTCACAAGCTTGGCTACCGGCAAATGCCAAAGGACATGTACTTGAAATGGCTCGTTGAGTTAAAGACAGAGAAAGAAAAATATCAGAACAAGAATGTTTCGAGTTACGATAAATAGCGATTTCTTAATGCCGCCACACACATTAAGCAAGCCGCACATCCGACACTCAATCCAAAGCTTGCTTAAAGAGTGTGGCTGGTTTCTCCAAATGTTTAAGTTTCTCCTTGCCGACCCTAAAAAAACTTTATTGCTTCCGTCACACAAGACTGGACTAATGAATGACACTGTGGACAATAGGCTTCGAAAATAGTTTGGAGAAAAAAAGCACTACCGCCAACAAAGTGTATAATCAATTTATTTTTGTTTTATATTTTTTGAATTAAGGTAAAAATAAACTGCTTATACACAAACGTTGGCAGTAATAGGGCCAGGACATTTTTGCCATCTAATGGGTGACACTTTACTAACAAAGATTTCCCACGTGGACAAGTGAACGGCTTCGGGACAACTTGGACTTTGAAAAAATAAATAACGTTGGACAAATGAGAAAATGAAATGGCCGACCCTTCGCATTTTTAAGAAGATTGTGCTTCGAATTGCCCTGCGCTTTTGGCACTTGCCATTGCCGCACATCCCGCCCACGTCCAAAGCAAAGGCAAGAGCCAAACCCTCGCGCCTCCCCAACCTTTGTTTTTTATTCCCAAAATTCCCTCTAACTTTCCATAAGCCCATTATTACTTTCCTTCTGTGAAAGGGTGAAGGGCTTTTGAGATTTAAAGAGTATTGTAAAAAGTTCTACGGATTTAATTATTGCGAATTGAAAGCAGATGGTCAATTTACATTTTACGCCACAGATTTATCAAATAATTTGGCGTGCGGACATCTAACGCAGCTTAGCAGGAAGGTCGCACTAAAAGAATTAGATCTTCCATCTTGGATTGACCCCGCCTTAAAAATTTTGATGGAGAGAGGAACAGAACACGAGGCTGCCTACTTGGAACATTTGAAATCGCTGGGGTATAAAGTCGAAAATGTAATTGGCTTAGGAATCACTGCAACGATTGATGCAATGAAGCGCGGTGTTGATGTTATTGCGCAAGCGGAGTTGCAAGTTGAGTATTGGGCGGGTCGTGCGGATTTTCTTATAAAGGTCGCTGGCAAAAGTGATTTCGGACCGTGGTCTTATGAAGTACAGGACACAAAACTTTCTTTGAATACCAAAGCGGCTACAATTCTTCAACTTTGTTTATACACCGATCTTCTTTCTTCAATACAAGGTTCTGTTCCTGAGCAAATGTATGTGGTTCATCCGGGTAATGACTTTCCAAAGGAGAAGTATCGCTTTGTTGACTTTCAAGCCTATTATCGATTAAATAAAAAGCGTTTTGAAGTGGCCTTGAAAGCATCACCTCTGCAAACTTATCCCGAGCCAACTAGTCATTGCGCTATTTGCATTTGGTGGAAACAATGTGATAAAATTCGTCACAATGATGATCATTTGTCGCTGGTTGCTGGTATTCGTTCGGCTCAAACTGAGGAGTTAATAGTGCAAGGAATAAATACCATGCACAAATTCGCGGCAGCAGAAAAGCTTGAAAAGCCTAGCCGGGGAAATCTTAAAAACCTGAAAAAGAGACAAGAACAGGCACAACTTCAAGTTCGTGGCGAGAAAGATGGACTGATAAGAGAGTTTCTACCCATTGATAAGAATAAAAAGAAAGTTGATGA
>JANNAZ010000339.1:0-3674 GCA_031384895.1 Cyclobacteriaceae bacterium
GCAGTTAGTAGTTGTTCGCGCTTAAACGAAAAAAGTGTGAGCTAAGCCCCACACTCTCTTTGCGATCAACTATCATCCGATCAACCATTTCTGAGCGGGAAACGAGATTCGAACTCGCGACCCCGACCTTGGCAAGGTCGTGCTCTACCAACTGAGCTACTCCCGCTTTTTACCCCCTTAGCCTAAACGAAGGCCGATTTCTACTAAAAGGGACTGCAAAGTTAAAACCGATTGCTAAATCTGCAAATCACGACTTTTGGGTATCCGTAAAGTGCCTTCTGCCCTTTTCTTGACCAAACATCCCCTGGTTAAACGCTGCCGAACCACCCTTTGGAATGGTAAGAGAACTGAATTCATCACCCTTAACGATCTTGGCTTGGTAGACAATTTGCCCAATGTGCGAAGCATAGTGGGCCAATTGACGCTGGATGGCTTCTAGGACAGTCTGGCCTTCATTTCGAATGTAGACGATCCGAGAAACGTCTTCTGCCTTCAGGGTTTCGAGGACAGAAAAGACACAGGCCCATCCCGAATCCCAGGCTTTCATCATCGTCGCTTTATCCGCGTACGATTCATCAAATTCTTTCTCGCGGTTGCGCCAAGATTTCTCACCGTCAGTTGTAAGAAAATCGGTGAAGCGCGAAAGCATATTCCCACTGAGGTGATGAATAATCAACGCGATGCTGTTGCTCGCGGTGTTAGGTTTTCGCAGCACCTGTTCGTCTGAAAGTTGGTTGATTGCCTTTTCTCCAAGATCCTTGTAATAATGAAAAAGCTTGACGGAGCTTTCAAGAAAATTTTTCTGATCCTGAAAAGAATCAGCGCGATCCGTGTTCTCAGGCCGTGACATCGTCGTTAATTTTTTCTTCGCTATGCGAAAATGGAGGCCGATCGATCTCGTATTTCTTTCTCAATTCCTGTGCCTCTTGCTTGTTTCGGGAATGTTTGATGTGATCCGGAACCTCTCTCAGATCCCAGATTAATCCGACGGCTGCCAGTCCACGGAGGATATAATAGGTGATGTCAATCTCCCACCAGAAGAACCCCTGCCGCGAGGCTGTTTCATAGTAATGATGATTATTATGCCATCCTTCGCCAAGGGTAAGCAATGCCAACCAGAGGCTATTCTTGGACTCCTCGCCGGTCTCGTAACGGGGCTTTCCGAACTTGTGCATGATTGAATTGATGGAAAATGTACCGTGGTAAAGGAATACGGTGCTTAAAAAGAAGCTAATAAAAAGGCTCGAGAACCCGGCCGTAGTAAACATGGCCGTAACGCTACCGCCGTTCACCCATCCCCCAAGGGCCATGACGGACAGCGCCAGAGAGGTCGGCGCAATGAGGTAGTGTTTATTCAACCAAACCAGTTCCGGGTACTTCGCATAGTCGCCGATGGTTTTGAATTCTGTCTCCTTGAAATCGGGTCCTACAATCCAGCCGATGTGCGAATACCAAAATCCATAGATCTTCATGGAGTGAGGATCCTTCGGTGTATCGCTGTACCGGTGGTGATGACGATGGTGAGCCGCCCACCAGAGTGCACCTTTCTGTGCGGAAGTCTCAGCCATGAAAGCAATAACAAATTGAAACCACCGCGATGTCTTGTACGCCTTGTGAGCAAAGTATCGATGATAGCCACCGGTTACCCAGAACATTCGAAATACGTACAGAAAAATACACATCAACCAGTCGAACAAAGTGGCCCCTATCCAGAGCGCACCGAGCGGAAGTAAATGGATGATCAGGAAAGCGATTTCCTGTTTGAGTATGGGTTTTCTCCGAACCTCCGGAGTAAGACTTGCGTCCATGATCATATATGAGCTAACTGAAACACAAAGGTAAGGAGATTGTAACCATTCTGTTTCCCCGTATACCGCTGACAGCCAAACACCTGTAAGCCTAGGGATCGCAGATTTCCCATGGAGAAACCACTATTTACCCGTACCTTTGTCTTTGATTATGAATCAGGCTCAAGCCATTCAGCTTTACCAACCAACGCTACAACGTATCGCCTACAACCTGGTGCGTTGCAAGGCGGATGCCGAGGATATTGTCCAGGAGACATTTTTGAAATGGCTGAGCATTGAATCGGATAAGATCAAGAATACGAAAGCCTACCTGATCAAGGCGGTAACCAACAATTGCCTGAATCATATCCAATCACTGCGGAGGAAGAAGGAGCAGTACTTGGATACGATCAACGTGACCGAGTTTATTCACAGGTTCAAGGAGAATAATTTTGCACACCTGGACTTGGAAGCCGATTTGGATAAGGCATTTCGCGTAATCCACGCCAAATTAGAGCCCCTCGAGCGGGCGGTTTACATCCTGAAGGAGGTATTTGATTTTGATTACGAGGCGCTTCAGGAGGTTCTGAATAAGAAAAAGGACCATTGCCGGCAGTTGGTATGCCGGGCCAAAAAGAAGCTCAGCGAAGAGACTTCCCGGATGCATTTTGAGCTACCCGCTATGTCAAATCTGATGGCCAGCTTCCGGAAGTCATGCGAAAAGGGCAATCCCCAAGAACTCATCCAGGAGCTCAAAAAGGACATTCCTGAGCTTGTTTCGAAGAAAGCCTGAAGATTGTTTCCCGTTTTTGTCACAAAACAGCTAGTTGTTTGTCTTGCAATCACAGTCCGCGTTGGATTGTGTCTTAACCTAAACCTGACCTGAGATGTATTTCATTCTTGGCTTCTTCGTAGCGCACTGGTATCTATCCCTTTTCTTCCAGACGTTTTTTCTTCACCGCTACGCTTCACACAAGGCGTTTACGATGAGCCCATTCACAGAAAAAGTTTTCTATGTCCTGACCTGGATCTTCCAGGGGTCTAATTACCTGAGCCCTTTTGGATACGGCGTGATGCATCGCATGCACCATGCGTATGCAGACACCGAACAAGATCCGCACTCTCCGACTTATGATGAGACCATCATGAATATGATGTGGAAGACGAAGACGATCTATTCTCAGATTGCCAGTGGCAAACTTGTGCCTGAGAAGCGATTTACAGAAGGGGTGCCAAACTGGAAAGTATTTGATCGCTTCGCGCGGTCATGGCCTTCACGCCTGTTTTGGGGTTCTTTATATGTGCTCTTCTATTTACAATTTGCCACTACATGGTGGCTGTGGCTTCTACTTCCAGTTCATTTTCTAATGAGCCCGATTCATGGTGCGGTCATCAACTGGTTTGCGCATAAGTACGGCTATCGGAATTTTGAAGTAGGGGATACATCGAGAAATTTTCTTCCTGTTGATTTCCTGATGATGGGCGAGAGCTATCATAACAATCACCACAAATACGGTTCGCGCGCCAATTTCGGCGGCATCCGCTGGCATGAAATTGACCCCACCTATCAGGTGATCAAATTACTGGGCAAGTTGGGAATCATTGAGATGGCCAACCAGAAGGAGCTAAGCATAGAGCGGGCTCAGCGGAAAGCGGCATAGGTTGAATCTGTTAGCTGTTGGCTATTAGCTTTTGGCCGTTGGCGTGGTTCACCAATAATTTAATTGAAATAGTCAGTCAATCTGGACCTGGAATTGGTTCTACCAGTTGCCCGCGAGTCTGCTAAAATGCCAATAGCAAACAGCTAACAGCACGCATCGCGCACTATTCCCAAGTTGTTCAATCGCCGGACTCCTCGTACATTCACCCCCTTAAATAAAACAATCA
>JANNAZ010000351.1:0-8281 GCA_031384895.1 Cyclobacteriaceae bacterium
ATCATGCCGGTGACAAGGAGGAACTTGTTGTTCCTGTTGACACCCAGCGGCTTTTGTAAAGAGCGCAATATTCTTTACCTGTCCGCCACACCGGTGGATGCCCACCATAAAACTTGTGCTGGAAAACAGCACCAGAAAGGCGAAGGCAATGGACAGTATGGAACGCAGTGATCTCATCTACAGGATCAAATATACGGATTCTGGACAAAATGGGTGCGTACCCGATCGTGTGAGGTCCCTTTAAGCCATCAAAAACGAGCTTTCCTGCGCCTATTGAACCATTTTGCGAAGGCGATTTGTTGTGTAGAAATGGAAAATGCGTTCTTCCGAATAGCCCTTGGGCAGGCTGCGCGACTCCTGGGGAAACCGGGGCGTCTGGTTCATTTTGTTGTGCGTATGGCACAGCGGCTCACCAAGACCAAACGCAACGATCTCACAGCGCACGCCGTTCGTGAGAAATTTTGCTTGCTTGGACGACTAATCTCCGCTTACGCACGAAGGGAATATCGGGCAATTCCCTTGAAGACACTCATCGCTGTTGTCGCCGCCATGATTTACTTTCTCAATCCCATAGACTTAATCCCGGATGCAATCCTCGGCATTGGACTTACAGATGATCTGGCTGTACTGGCTTGGGTCATTCGAAGTGCGCAACAAGAACTGGAAGCGTTTGCCACGTGGGAGCGTTCAGCGGTTGTTTGCCATCAAACAAGCTGATATCTCAGCCCGCCTCCTAGAGGCACTTCCTCGATCAGTCTCATTCAGCAATATCAGCCGTATTACGGGCCGCATTATTTGACCGATTCGTCAACATAATACTAATACTATCGCAATACGAGTGTATTACTATCTTTGCGTCGAAAATGGGGCAAAATGCACCAAAAAACAACTACGTAGCCTGATGTCATCCCACAAGCAAAAATTCATGATTGGTAAACCTACAGTTGGGTTCTGGATTCTGTTTCTGCTCTTTTCAACCAACTTGTCTTGGGCACAGCAGAATTACTTCAATATTCCCTCGGGTGATATCACACAGCCAGGAAAGCTGTTCTATCAACACCAGATAAATGTTTATAGCCTGAACAAGATGGAGTCAAAGTCACAACTCGTTGTAGGGATTGGTCGCAACTGGGAGACAGGCTTCAACATCGTAGACCTACCGCTGAATTTCGATGGAACCTCTAAGATCCTGGGATCGAACGATGACACATCAGTAATGCCTCTTTATCCTCTCGCCATGTTTACACTGCAAAAACAATTTAGATTGGACGAGACTATTGGCTTCAATCTCGGCACACAGGCGGGTACAAATTTAACTGGGGAAGCGGCGAATGTTCGCTTTGCGCATTTCACTTATGCACTCATGGAATATCATGTCCCAGACAAGGGCCATTGGACAGTAGGGACATACGTATCCAATGAGGTATACACAGGAAGTCCGGGCAACGTGATTGGCTGGATGGCTGGCTTCGACTTTCCGCTTTCGAGGCACTTCTGGCTAATGGGTGATATCGTTTCCGGCAACAATAAAAAATCACTTACAACTTTAGGTGGAGTCTATAACATAGGCCACCGAGTTCAGATCTGTGCGGCGGGATTATTTCCTTTCCCCAACCGATCATTGCAAGGTGGAATGGTACTGGAGCTAAATCTGTACGGGTGGAATTGGGATGAGAACCACTAAATCAAGGCCTTCTTGGCATCCAGACCAAGGATCTTTGCCGTATGCGCCCTCGTCGTTTCAACACCCTGAGGGTCTTTCGAAAGTGAATGACCAAAAGAAGGCGCTATCTCTTTCAACTTGCTTTTCCAGGATTCCGATTGCGCTTCTTTCTTGAAACAACGGATAATGAGATCCATCATTACAGTTGCTGCAGTAGATGCTCCCGGCGAAGCGCCCAGCAGCGCAGCGACCGTCCCATCTTTAGATACCACCATCTCGGTACCGAACTCCAGGACACCGCCTTCCTTCTTGTCTTTCTTGATCACCTGAACTCGCTGCCCAGCTTCCAGCAGTTCCCAGTCGCTCAGTGCCGCAGATGGAACATACTCGCGCAATGAATTGAGCCGGTCCTCCGGAGAGAGTCGCAGTTGCTCAATCAAATATTTCGTCAGCGGCATGTTTTTAAGTCCCGCGAAAATCATAGGAATCATGTTGTCAAACTTGATGGAATTAGGCAAGTCCATCATTGATCCGTTCTTTAGAAACTTAGTTGAGAAGCCAGCAAACGGCCCGAATAGCAATTCCTTCTTACCCGCAATTATCCGTGTATCGATATGCGGCACGGACATGGGCGGGGCGCCCACCGACGCTTTTCCATATACTTTGGCGTGGTGATTCTGGATCAACTCTTGATTGTGGCACTTCAACCACAAGCCACTCACAGGGAATCCGCCAAACCCATTTCGTTCTTCGATCTCTGCGCGCTTCAGCAGGTGAAGTGTAGCACCGCCAGCGCCGATGAACACAAACTTGGTATTCGTCGAATCTTTCTGGTCATTAAGCAGGTTTTTCACTTTAACGTCCCATCCACCCTTACCATCCGGATCCAAGTCCAGGGCTTCCACATTGTAATGAATTTTTACACCCGGCATTTTGCTGAGGGCTCGAAACATCGCACGGGTTAAGGTGCCAAAGTTTACATCCACACCCATCTCCATGCGCGTGGCGGCGAGCGGTTCATTCTCGGATCGTCCCTGCATGGTGATGGGCGCCCACTGCGCAATTTGACCTCGGTCCTCAGACCAGGCCATTCCGGTGAATAGCGGATTCTCATGAAGTGCTTTGTAGCGCGCTTTCAGGAAGTTGACATTGGTATCGCCCCACACCAGGCTCATATGCGGTACCTGATTGATAAATGATGCAGGGTCAGAAATATATTCCTTCTTCACCAAGTACGACCAAAATTCGCGTGACGCTTCGAACGCTTCGCTAATTTTTACTGCTTTCGAAATATCAACTTCACCGTCAGCTTTTTGAGGTGTGTAGTTTAGCTCACAGAACGCGGCATGGCCAGTCCCGGCGTTGTGCCAGGCATCCGAGCTTTCTGTGCCGGCATCATCCATTCGTTCGAAAACCTGGATGGTCATTTCTGGATTCAGCTCTTTGAGAATTATGCCCAGTGTGGCGCTCATAATGCCTGCCCCCATGAGCACAACATCCGTTTGTTTTACGATCGGCTTAATCGATTTGGTTATCTTTTTCTGCATAGCTGACTCCGAAATTACTGTTTCTAGATCAACCAAAAAAACGGGTTTTTGTTTTGCCCCGGCCGCTTAATACAGATCACGCGGATTGAATGCGCACAGATAGTGTATATCCCGGGCAATGAACCGGCGGCACAAATCCTCAAATTGAAGCAAACTTCAGCCTCAGGCTATTGCTCACCACACTCAAGGAACTCAACGCCATCGCCCCTCCGGCAATCATCGGGTCGAGGAGAAATCCGTTGACCGGAAACAAAATCCCAGCAGCAATTGGAATACCAATCACGTTGTAGATAAATGCCCAGAACAGATTCTGACGGATGCCTCGAACTGTTTTTGACGACAAGTTCAACGCCTTCGGTATCGCATTCAAGTCCGATGTAATCAAGGTCATCTTCGCGACGTCCATGGCAATGTCCGAGCCTTTGCCCATGGCAATACTGACGTCAGCCTGCGCTAAGGCCTGCGAGTCATTGATCCCATCGCCGACCATGGCAACAATTTTTCCTTCTGCCTGAAGCTGTTTGACAAACTCCGCCTTCTCCGACGGCATAACGCCTGCCTTGAAATGCTTTACACCAACCTGACGCGCCACAGCTACAGCCGTTTGTTCATTGTCGCCCGTGAGCATATATACGGCGATTCCCATCTTTTCCAATGTTTCGATAGCTGCCTTCGACGTAGACTTCACCCTATCCGCTATGGAAACAACTGCCAGCACCTTGCCCTTTCCACCGAAAAATATAACCGTCTTTGCCTCCGCTTGCCCTTGTTCCGCCAGCTGGCGGTCCGCGTCCGTAAACTTGATTCCGTTCTCTTCCAGGTGCACCTGGTTCCCCACCACATACGTAACACCTGCCACCGTGCCTACTACGCCTTTACCGGTGATACTTAGAAAATTCGCTATCCCGATAGACTTCGCGTCTTCTGTCTTTAGTTTATCAACGATTGCCTGCGCAAGGGGATGTTCCGATTGGGCCTCCAAGCTGAATAAGATATCGCTATACGTAGAATCGATTTCAGGTTTGTCAGTCCAAGCAAGTTCGGTGACCACGGGCTTGCCTTCCGTAACCGTGCCTGTCTTGTCGAGGACAACGGCATTTACCCGGTGCGCCAACTCTAAACTTTCGGCATCTTTGATAAGAATATTATTTTCAGCGCCTTTCCCCACGCCTACCATGATGGCCGTTGGTGTCGCCAGGCCAAGGGCACACGGACAAGCGATGACAAGCACCGTGACTGACGTCAGCAGCGCATGGGCGAAGGCATCGTTTCCGCCGACGATCATCCATGCAATAAAAGTCAGGATGGAAATACCCATCACTACTGGAACAAAGACTCCCGCAATTTTATCAACCAACTTTTGTACAGGCGCTTTGCTCCCCTGCGCCTCCTGAACCAGCTTTATAATCTGGGCGAGGATGGTATCACCGCCAACTTTACGTGCTTCAAACTGAAAGCTGCCCTTCTGGTTAAGCGTTCCCGCAAAAACTGAATCTCCTGATTTCTTTTCGACGGCAATCGGTTCGCCGGAAATCATACTCTCGTCAACATACGAGGAACCGGAAGTAACAGCCCCGTCAACGGGAATTTTTTCTCCCGGCCGCACGATCAGTATCTGACCGACGGTTACGGATGTAATAGACACCTCGCGCACCGTTCCCTCCATGAGTATACGGACAGTCTTCGGTTGCAGTCCCATCAGTTTGCGAATGGCTGATGATGTGCTGGATTTAGCACCCTCTTCGAGCCACTTCCCTAATAAGATAAATGTGATGACAACGGCGGCAGCCTCATAGTAAACGTGTGGATGGACACCTCGACTGTGCCAGAATTCCGGAAAGAAGGTGTTGAATACACTAAACGAAAAGGCAATACCGGTTGAAAGGGCAACCAACGTGTCCATGTTTGCTTTTCCAAAGCGAGCCTGCTTGGCGGCGTGGATGAAGAAGTTTCGGCCAAAGTAGAAGACCACCGGCGCCGAGAGAACCATAGAAACATAGTTACCGTACGGTAGGTCCATAAAGAACATGCCGATAATAACAACGGGCATAGAAAGGATTGCTGACCAAAGAGTAGAACGCTTGATCTCCTCCAGGTACTTACGCTTCGCTTCATCTTGCACTGCTTGCGGGTTGGCAACGTCGACCACGAGGTCATAGCCGATGGACTGAACCGCATGTTTAAGATCGATAGGCTTGGCCACGGCAGAATCATATTCCACTAAAGCAGTCTGGTTGGCGAAGTTGACTGAGGCTCCTTTCACACCCGTGGTTGACTTCAGCATGGATTCTACGCTGATGGCACAGGCGGCGCAGGTCATTTCCAGGACCGGAAAGGAATCTTTGGTGTATTTACTATCTGTTGTCGTCAAGCTCATTGTAATCCCAGCGCATTAAAGCGGCTTTCAAAGTTATCAAATGCCTTGGGTAGTTAACAGCAGCAGGTACGCGGCAGTTCCATGTTAGGTGCTGATTTGATTCATGATCAAGGCGGATCAATACAGTTCCCGCAGATACCGCTGATCTTGAATGCAAACAGGTTGCGCAGATCATATTTGCACCTGACCTACTAATCAGCGAAGATATGCTCCTTCAATCTCGTAGATTAATAGAGTCCCAGAAGATCATTCTCCAGGCATTTGAAACGAACCACGAAATCTCTACATTCATACAAACCAAACCCTTATATACTATGGAAATGCACATTAACATGATGGCAGTCGGGGTGGCTGTTGTCGCAAACTTCATTTTCGGCTTCATTTGGTACACGCCGCTCTTTGGAAAAGCCTGGGCTGTAGAAATGAAATTCGATACCAGCGTGAAGCCCCCCAGCAGCGAGATGGCCAAGGGGATGATCTTCATGGTCATCGGTAACTTTTTGATGGCCTATGTTTTTGCAAGTAACATGATGGCCTGGAGCCATGTGCCAAACGAGATGAGTACGCTCGAGAACATCCTGAGCGCAGCCGGTTTTACCTGGCTGGGATTTTACTTGCCGGGAGATTTAGGCTCAACCGTTTGGGAAAAGAAATCGATGAAGTTATTCGCCATCAACACGGGATATCACTTTGGCACGTTGCTGATCGCAGCAATTGTACTGACTTATATGTAGGCGAACAGTTTGCGCTTCCATAATAGAAAAGACCTGAGGCCACGCGAGATGGTCTCAGGTCTCTTATTTAGTAATACTTCTCTTACTTGGGTCTCAAGCTAACACGCAGCGTATTGTCCTTCGGATTTAAGTCTGTCCATAACGTTGCCAGGGCCATTCCCGCGATGGGTGAAAGCAGGCTCAACTCGTCATCCAAAGACTGTTCCGGAGGCGTTATGTTTTCATCACCGGAGAAATGGGCCAGGTAAGCATTCCGGAAGAGCGGTGCCGAGCTGGCTGCCAATGCCTCAGTCATTTCAAATGGAGGCTGTGTCAATAGATAAGAGAAGGCTCCATCCAGGTGCGCGGAAAAGAAGGCATTGGAATACGTGGTAATGTCAAGGCCTCCGGGCAAGGTCGCATTAATAGACGTAACGTAGCCCGTCGTGATGTCAAGATCTCTGTCGTTCAGCATCACAATCCGGTACGGGAGTGGAGGATCCACCAGGGAGGCCGTTTCAATATCATAAAGTACCATGCCATTCCGGCTGCGACTGCTCATATCATTGGCATGATAATGTCCAGTAAATATTACATCAAGGCCGGCATCGATTAGCGCATCGGCATTGGATTCTCCGTTGTCGGTTACATAGCCCGGATCAAACTGATCTTGCCCAGCATAGTGCTCAATCAAATTGTGATGCATTAACCCCAGCACACGGATATTGCGCTGCTTGGCAAGGGCCAGCCTGTCCTTGATCCATTGCATAGTCTCCGGCTTGATCACACCACTCACCACGGCGATGTCTGCGACATTCTCGTAATACTTGCAACCATCGATACCCAGGATCCACAAATCCGAATACGGCTGACTTACATAGCTTAATGAATTGGGGTCCTTCGCGATGGCGTTGCTGTATCCGAATTCAGCATAAATGCTTGCAAAATCATCTGGGGAAATACTAGGCGTCGGCGACGCAATGTCACCATCGTAACTTCTCGCCTCAGGATTCTGTATGTCGTGATTGCCCGGCACAACAAATACTTTAATACTGGTGCCACTGAACTCCTTCAATAATTGGGCAACGGCCATGTGGCTAGCGGTTTCTCCATCTTTGGTCAGGTCACCGGCAATAAGCAGAATATTCGGGTTCTCCGCTTTCACTTTGGCGAGTGCTGCTTTGAAGATTGCATCACTGTATTGCACCAGTTTGGGATCGGCATTGAGATAATTCAGAAACGCTTCCCCGTTTTCGGCGCCATTCTGAAGGAGCGAAGGGTCCATGTAGTGCACGTCCGCGAGAACAGCAATTTTGATCTGTTGGACGGGATTGCTGCCCGATTGGTCACTGCAAGATGCAAAGACCAGCATCATGAGAATTGGTAAAAGCAGTTTGATTTTCATAACATTTTGTTTTGGTTGGTTATCGCTTGCCGTAAGCCCAGTGTTTTCCGCTGAGCGACGTGACCAAAAGTAGCTGGGGCTGCCATGGGGTCGACACCATTCTCCGCAAATGCGAAAACTGTTGATAATCGAAATCTGCAAATCCATCGTAAATGATCTTCATTAGTTGCAAATATTGCAACAATCCGGCATCACCCCGAGATCATCCCCGAAACAAGGTCGTATCGTGGTATTTGCATTGAAAGCATTGAAATTTCAAAGAATTCAGCCATGAGCCTCCACCTCGAAGCCCGTCCCGGTGAAATTGCCTCCACGGTATTGATTGCCGGCGACCCCCTGCGTGCCAGTCACTATGCAGAGAAATTTCTTGAAGACAAATATTGCTACAACAGCATCAGGGGTATGTTGGGTTTTACGGGAACTTACCAGGGCAAGCGGGTGTCGATTCAGGCTACGGGGATTTGGCGGCGAAATTCAAGATTAAAGCACTCTCTTTATTGAGTGTTAGTGATCACATTCTGACGGGTGAAATCATACCCCCGAAAGAGCGGGAAGTCATGATGGATGAAATGATGC
>JANNAZ010000223.1:0-9745 GCA_031384895.1 Cyclobacteriaceae bacterium
GATTGGCACACCGGCGGGGCTTGATGTGATTGATATACGGAAAGGCACAATACGACATGTCACTCGAATCCCATCAATTCCTGCAATGGAAGATCCTCAGGGCCGCATCTGGGTCAGTCGCGGGACAGCTCAAATTGATATCATCAGTCCGAAAGAAAAAATCATCAAGCATGTGAAGGTCCCAGTTCCTTCAATAAATGTGAACCCATTTAGCGGCATACGAAGAATAAAGCGTGCCAAGGACGGACAAATCTGGCTAAGCACGTCTGGAAACGGCCTTCTGGCCATCAACGAGGAAGTAGGCACCCTCAGTCAACTCAACTCAGCCCAAGGCCTCCACAACAACAACATAATTGACTTCGTATTTGACAATGTTGGAAAGCTATGGCTCGCCGAACTTGATGGTACGGATATATATGATCCGAAAGCCGCAACGATAAAACACCTGACTACGTCTCAAGGACTAGGCAACAATTCGGTAATGGCATTGCTACCCGACAGTCAGGGACAAATGTGGATTGGGGCCCATGGGGGGGAGGTAAATATCTACAATACAAACGGTGGAGATCTCCAACACTATACGAGTGCAAGGGGATTGAGCAATGGCACAGGTTTCTATTTTGGATTTACGGAAGATTCGAGATCCAGAATTTGGATTAATTCTGCAGGAAAAACCGATGTCATTGACGAAAAGGCCGGCACGTTAACAACTATCAGTGACGATCAGGGGATAATTTCGTCCAATACTTATCTGACTGACCGAGAGGGACGTGTATGGATAACTCAACGCAATAGAGCACATATTATAGATGAGAAGAACAAGACCATCAAACACCTTCTTGGCCCGGAGCAAGGATTAGGGTTCAATTTTGCAACGCTCCAGGACAGCGATGGGCAAATCTGGCTCGCCGGAAACAGGCTTTATAAAATCAATGAGAAAGTTGATGAGATCAAATATGTAAAGTTGGAGCCTCGGTTTTTTCCAGGAAATTCTGTGGATGGTTTGCTTGAGGATCGTCAGGG
Organism: Cyclobacteriaceae bacterium; assembly: GCA_031384895.1. Lineage (GTDB taxonomy): Bacteria > Bacteroidota > Bacteroidia > Cytophagales > Cyclobacteriaceae > ELB16-189. Next base: position 1,024 of record JANNAZ010000223.1, read on the forward strand.
CAACATTTGGATGAGTGGTCCAGTTGGATTGAGTGTCCTGGATCGTAAAAATGGAACTGTTCGCAAGATTCTTTTTCCAAAACTTCAAACTCAATTGGACAACTTTCTTCTTGACAAACAAGGAAACATCTGGATCTGCAGTTATGGCAACGGGCTGTTTATGATTGATCCGGAGTCTCTAATAGTCACCCAATTCACTGTTGCAGATGGCCTTGCCGACATGCTCGTCTATACAATAAACGAGCGCAATGGGTCTATCTATGTCGGAACCGGTATGGGGCTAAGTGTACTTACTCCCGTCTCGCAACGCGAGAGCAAATCATGGTCCGCTAAAAGTTACGGGAAGCCACAAGGTTTTCTCAGGGTAGATCATAATCCGAGATCGCTGCAAACAAAAGACGGCAGAATCTGGTGGGGCATTGCGGATGTACTAACCGTCATGGGCGAACCTAAGAGCGATACCCTTTCCCCCCATCCATTTGTGTCTTCCCTTAGCATCATGGGAAGCCCCCAATCCTTCTCTGCCAGGAGCAATATGCTTGGCAAGCTTGCCGATTTCGATACCCTATGGAACTCCACAAATGACGCCTATTTTACTAAAGCAACTTTGCCGGAAGACAGCGGCTACCTTCATACAAACAAGATCACCTGGGATTCTGTTAGCCTCCCCTACCGGATGCCCGTCAATCTGCGGTTACCCTACCATCAAAATCACCTGACCTTCCAATTCACCGGAATGTTGCTTAACAACCTGAACAAAACTCGGTACCGATACATCCTCGAAGGAAATGACGCCGCCTGGAGTCCAGTCACTGCTCAGTCATTTGCTGACTATCGCAATTTGTCATTCGGCAGCTACGTATTCAAAGTGAGCGCGTCCGGATTCAACGGCAGGTGGAGCACGCCGGCAACGTTCAGCTTCACTATCCTTCCACCCTGGTGGCATACCTGGTGGGCCTATGGGCTGTACAGCTTGGTTTTTGCTTCTGGAATCTATGTTGTCGATCGGATTCAGCGAAGACGCGTGATTGAACAGCAGAAATCCCTGGCTCGCGATAAGGAACTGGCACAAGCAAGGGAAATCGAAAAAGCATACAATGACCTCAAGGAAACTCAATCACAACTTATTCAATCCGAAAAAATGGCCAGCCTCGGTGAACTAACGGCTGGCATTGCCCACGAAATCCAGAATCCATTAAACTTTGTCAATAACTTCTCCGAGGTAAACAAAGAGCTCCTGCAGGAAATGAGTGACGAACTCAATCAGGGTCGGACCGAGGACGCTAAAGCCATTGCAAAAAGTGTAATGGAAAATGAGGAGAAGATACTCTTCCATGGTAAGCGTGCCGACTCCATAGTAAAAGGAATGCTCCAACATAGCCGCGCCAGCAGCGGTGTAAAAGAACCCACCGACATCAACGTACTGGCAGATGAATACCTGCGCCTGGCCTATCACGGGCTCCGCGCCAAGGATAAATCATTTAATGCCACCATGAAAACAGAGCTTGACCCAACCATGGGCAAAGCAAATGTTGTCCCCCAGGACCTTGGTCGTGTGATCCTCAACCTGATCACCAATGGGTTTTACGCTGTTGCGGAGAAAAAACGGCAAGGCATCGAAGGCTATGAACCAACGGTCACGGTGATTACCAAAAAGGCAGCAAACCACGTGACCATTGCTGTTCATGACAACGGAAACGGCATCCCGAAAAATATCCAGGACAAGATCTTTCAGCCATTCTTTACGACAAAACCCTCGGGGAAAGGAACAGGCCTCGGGCTTAGCATGAGCTACGACATTATCACCAAGGCGCACAACGGAAAGATCGACGTCGATTCACGTCCCGGAGAAGGCACCACATTTACAATCACCATCCCAAACCACCCATCATGAAAATTCTTGTAGTAGACGACGAGCAGGATATCCAGGTATTGTTTGAGCAGCGTTTCCGGAAAGAAATCCGGGAAAAACGCGTAGAGTTTGTCTTCGCGTTCTCCGGCGAAGAGGCACTGCTCAGAATGAGCAAAATGGAACATGAGGCGGTCCTCATCCTATCTGATATCAATATGCCCGGCATGAGCGGGTTTCAATTGCTGGAGGAGTTGAAAAAGAAATACCTCAAGCCCCCACCCGTGGTCATGATGATCACCGCCTACGGCGATTCAGAAAATCACCGCATCGCCAAAGAACTTGGCGCCGACGATTTTCTCACCAAGCCGGTTGATTTCGTCGCCCTCAAAGTAAAACTTAACCTGACCAGCGCATGACCAAGATCCTCGTCGCGGATGATGAAGCGGATCTCGAGGTCCTGATCCGGCAGAAGTTCCGTCAGAAAATCAGGGACCAGCACTACACCTTTGTCTTCGCAGTCAACGGTGTAGATGCCCTCAAGAAAATGGAGGAGCATCCAGACATCTCCGTTATTCTCAGCGACATCAACATGCCCGAGATGGACGGACTCACCCTGTTGACGAAACTCAACGAACTCTCTCCCCTTTCGCGTACCGTCATGGTCTCCGCCTACGGCGACATGGATAACATCCGCGTGGCCATGAACCGGGGCGCCTTCGACTTTGTCACCAAGCCGGTGAACTTCGAAGACCTCGAACTGACAATGGAAAAGACCATACGTCATGTACTTCAAATCAAAGCGACACTTCAGGCAATCAAAGAAAACAACATCCTAAAAATGTACGTGGATGCCAACGTGCTCAACTTCATGGGCACCCGGGAATACGAGCATTCGCTTACGGCCAGTGAAACGATTGAAGCCTCCATCGCCTTCATCGATATCTGTGGCTTCACCGCCATCAGCGAAAAGGAATCACCCGATACCGTGGTCAAGTTGTTAAATCAGTATTTTGAAGTAATCGTGAAAGAGGTGATTGCCCAAAACGGCATTGTCGACAAGTTCATGGGCGACTGCGTAATGGCCGTCTTCAAGGGCGAGTTCCACCTCGATCGCGCCATTGAAGCCTCCCTCGCCATACGGAAGAAGATTAATTTATTACCCGATGAATTCAGCTTCACTCCCAATGTATCAATCGGAATTGATCATGGTGAAGTGGTTTCCGGCAACATTGGCTCTGGTTCGCTCAAACGGCTCGACTATACGGTAATCGGTGATGTGGTGAATACCGCTCAGCGTCTGCAGTCCGCAGCGGGACCTGGTCAAATTTTCATTACAGAGAAATCATACGAGAAAATAAAGTCATCCTTCACGTGCTCGCTGATCGGCGAAACGAATCTCAAAAACAAAACGAATTCCCTCATACTGTATGAGGTAATGGATTAAGTACTCTTCAACCTAAGTCTGAAAAAGCATGAAAAAGAATCCACTTCTGATTTTACTCCTTTTCTCAATTTGTCACCTATATGCCCAGCCAGTCACTACGCTGGTGAAAGTGATCGTCACTCCGGACCATGCCGACTGGGCCTATACAATCAACGAGCCGGCCAAATTCAGCGTGCAGGTCTTGAAAGACAACGTTGTCCTGAAAAATGTCTGGATCATGTACGAGGTTGGACCCGAGAAAATGGAGCCGACGAAACGTGACTCACTTCAACTCCCTGCTGGAGTCTATTCCATTCCCCCAGCGGCAATGAAGAACGCAGGATTTCTCCAGTGTATTGTCACTGCATTTCACGAAGGGAAAGAATACAGGGGCCTGGCTACGGCGGCCTATTCCCCGGGAACGATTCAACCGACCGTGGACAACCCCAAAGACTTCACGAGTTTCTGGGACAGGGCCAAGACCGAACTGGCAAAAGTCCCATTGGATACACGCATGACGCTGATGCCTGAGCGATCCACCGAGGCAGTCAATGTATACCATGTCAATATCCAGAATTTCCCTGCCGGCGCACGTGTTTACGGTATACTCTGCGTTCCGAAAAAGGAAGGAAAATATCCTGCTTTGCTGCGTGTTCCCGGCGCAGGCATCCGTCCTTACCTCTCTGAAATTCCATCTGGAATTGCCAATGCCGAGAAAGGAATCATCACCATGTCCATCGGCATCCATGGAATTCCTGTCAATCTCGATGCCTCTGTGTATGATAATCTTGCCACGGGGGGACTCAGTAACTATCCGGCCATCAACCTTGACAACAAAGACCGCTACTACTATAAGCGCGTCTACCTGGGTTGTGTGAGGGCAAATGATTTCCTTACCAGCCTTCCCCAGTATGATGGAACAAATCTCGGAGTCACCGGTGGAAGCCAGGGCGGAGCACTCTCGATTATAACAGCTGCATTGGATTCAAGAGTCAAGTACCTGGCTGCCTTCTACCCTGCGCTGAGCGACATAACTGGCTACCTCCACAACCGAGCCGGCGGATGGCCTCATTTGTTTAGCAAGGAGAACCTGGCGATCAATAACTCAAAAGAAAAAATTGAAACCGTTGGTTATTATGATGTTGTAAATTTTGCGCGCCAACTGAAAACATCGGGCATGTACTCATGGGGCTTTAACGACGAAGTATGCCCGCCCACCTCGATGTACTCAGTGTACAATGTAATCACCGCTCCAAAAACCTTGCACCTCGCGCGCGAGACAGGTCATTGGACCTTTCCTGAGCAAAGGGAACTGTTACTGAACTGGATGATAGAGAAGTTGAAGGGAAAATAAAGTTAATTCAGCGACTGGGGATACACAATTTGACCTAACAAAATAATCAGGATGAACACTACGCTTCAACAAGAACACCGCAGGCTTCTACTCAAGTTCTTGCTTGGAAGCCCGCTCCTCTCGCTCGCTTCCTGCGCGACCCCACAAGAAAAAGCAGTAGCTGCAAAGACGCTTTCCGATCTGATCGAAAAAGCCTCCGATGCCCTCGATGTGTTCGACTTTGAAAAGTTGGCAAAAAGCAAACTCCCTCCTGCACACTACGGCTACCTGGCCACGGGCGTAAATGAAGACATGACGATCCAAGCCAACCGGGATGCTTTTGCAAAAGTGAAGCTTCGCATGCGCCGGTTGATTGATCCAACCCACGTCGATATGCGAACCACAATTTTTGGGAAAGAGTGGCCTACGCCCATTGTGTTGTCGCCCGTTAGCAGTCAGCGCGCCTTCCATGAAGATGGCGAAGTAGCCACAGCGCGGGCCGCGAAAGCCAAGAATCACCTTCAAATTCTTTCCACCGTAACTACCACTTCCGTGGAAGAGGTCACCAAAGAACGCGGTGCTCCGGTATGGTATCAGCTGTATGCGCTCAACGATTGGAATGCGACCAAAGACATGATCCGCCGTGCAGAGGATGCCGGGTCGGAAGTATTGGTGTTCACCGTTGATCTCGCCGCCGGCAGCAACCGGGTTACACTCGAACGGATGATGCGCATTGACACCCGTGAGTGCGCAAGATGCCATTCAGAAAACCGATTTGAGCGGAAGCCCATGATACCTAAGACAGCCGGCATCGAATTCGAATCAAAGCTCACCTGGGACTATGTCGAGCAATTGAAAGCCACCACCAAACTGAAACTGGTCATCAAAGGGATTGAAACAGCTGAAGACGCTCAACTCTGCCTTCAACACGGGGTTGACGGCATAATCATTTCCAATCACGGTGGCCGGGCCAGCGAAACGGGCCGCGGTACACTGGAGTCTTTACCAGAAATGGCTGCGGTGATCAACAAGAAGATCCCTTTGCTCATCGACGGAGGCTTCCGTCGCGGAACAGATATCTTTAAGGCACTTGCCCTGGGCGCCGACGCTGTCTGCGTAGGAAGGCCCTATATATGGGGTCTCGCCTCTTTCGGTCAGGAGGGCGTCGAAGCTGTCCTGCAAATACTCCGCGCTGAGTTGGAAATGGTAATGGGGCAGGCGGGAACGACAACGATTAAGGAGATCAACAGGTCGTACATTGCCTGAAAACTAATGTGAGAATGCGCAAGCTGTTTCGCAGAGTTTCGCAGAGAAATGTGCAGAGGTTCACAGAGAATTGTAGTAAGATGAAATACGTTAGTGCTGTGTGCTTTGCTTTCATGCTGGCTCTCGCAGGCTGCTCACCCAATCAAAAACCGATTTTGCTTCAAGACGTTGCCTGGATTCATGGCTCACCGGATTGCGCGGAAAACAATGAGCCTCCAATTCAAGTAGTTCAATACGATGCCTCAACCTGGATACTCCGACAAAACAAGTGCGTCAATTACGAGGCTCCGTTCATGTACTTATTCATCGGGAAGGAGAAAGCGTTGCTGATGGATACGGGTGCTACGGAAGATTCGGTAGCCTTTCCGCTTTATGCCACAGTGAGAAAACTTATTGAAGACTGGCAACTCAAGAACAAAAGAACCGTCAGCCTGGTGGTGGCTCATTCGCATAGCCACGGCGATCACTTTGCCGCCGATGGTCAATTCAAAGATAAGCCCAACACCACGCTAGTCAGATTAAGCCAAGAGGAGGTTACGCAATTCTTTCATCTCACCAACTGGCCAATAAAAGATGCCACATTTGATTTGGGTGACAGGCCCCTGACAATTCTACCCATCCCAGGCCACGAAGCTGCATCCATTGCCGTGTATGACCCCCAGACACAGTTGCTCCTCACAGGAGATTCTTTCTATCCTGGCCGGCTATATGTTCGCGACTGGTCAGCTTTCAGTTCAAGTATCAAACGCCTGAGTCAATTCTGTGCCAGCCATCCTGTACAATGGCTTGTTGGCAATCACATTGAAATGAAAGATAGTGTTGGCCTTGACTATCCAACAGGAACTACATATCAACCTCATGAGCCTCAATTACCGCTCACTGTGGCCAATCTAAATCAACTAAGCGCTGAACTTGATTCTCTGGAAAATATTCCAACGCACAAGAGATTTGATACCTTCATCCTCGAGCCGAAACCACCATCAGAAATACAAATCGCATCGGACGCAAAGCTTACCTTGGAAATTGCCGGTTACCCGGATTTTCTTACCGTCGATGGAGAGTATGTATGGGTAACAAATACCGATGTAGCACAAAAACTGTCGAGCCAAAGCAACACCCCTGTAATGACGGTGGCAGCGCCGGGAATTTGCGGTGCCCCTGTCGTCGCGTTCGGTTCGCTGTGGGCTGTCAGTTGCACGGAACAAAATGTACTCAGAATAGATACAAAGAATGGTAAGATCATCGCACGCATTCCCTGCCCTGTGGCCGATCTGCAGGGTGAGCTAAGCCTCGCGGCTGGCGCTGGCTCCATCTGGATCTTATCTGACACGAAAGGGATTCTTTCACGGATTGATCCAACCACAAACAAAGTCGTTGCTGAAATCTCTGTGAAGGCAAATTCATTCTGCGTGGCTTTTGGCTTTGATGCGGTATGGATCACCAATACAAGTGAGGGCAAAGGGAGCGGAAGTGTTCAACGAATCGACCCTCAAACAAACACTGTCGTCTCTACTATTCCTGTCGGGCCGACGCCTCGCTTCCTTGCTGCAGGAGAAAATGGCATCTGGACACTCAATCAAGGCGACGGAACCGTATCCCGTATTGACCCTTCTACCAACACTGTCGTGGCCACCATCAATTGTCAGGCCGCTGGTACCGGGGGTGACATCGCTACAGGCGCAGGCAACGTCTGGGTTCGGGCAAAGAATGGGCGGATGCTTCAGTCAATAAACCCTGCTACCAACACTATATATAAGGTATACGGCCCATTGAATGGAAGTGGCGCAGTACGCGTGGCGGGGGAGCATGTGTGGGTTACGGCGCATGATATGAACAGTGTGTGGGTGATCGGAGTTGATTCGGTGATTCGGTGATGACAATTGTGAATATTTGTGGCATGTAAAATGAATTGATTCAATTGCCATGAACTGCCAAAAGCCAAAAGCTAACTGCCAATCGCTAACAGCCAATAGCTAGTCCATTCTCACCCATTGGCTTTAAAGTACCCGCACACCTTCCTCATCACACACTCCGGGCATTTCGGATTGGTAGGCCGGCACGTTTCACGCCCTAAAAATGAAATCGCCATCCCTACCTGACCCCAGTCTTTTTCGGGCAGAATCTCCATCATCTGTTTCTCCAGTTTCTTGGGGTCAGTCCCGGTGGCAATTCCCAGGCGTGGCGCCACCCGCACTACATGAAGGTCAACAATGATGCCCTCGGCCTTCATGCCTGCCTCGCGCATGATGACGTTCGCCGACTTCCGTCCAATGCCAGGCAAGGCCGTCAACGCCTCTAGTGTTATTGGAATCTTTTTGTCTGTCTTTATTGTCTTCGCCAATTCAAGCAGCCAATTCGTCTTATTTCTGAAATTGCGAACCTTGCTGACGAATGGGTACAACGAATCAGGCTCAGCTTTCGCCAAAGCCTTTATATCAGGAAATGCCTTAAAAAACTCGGGGGCGATCTTGTTAATGTGTCGATCCGAATCCTGAGCGGAAAGCACCACCATCACCATCAGTTCATAGTGGCTGTTGTAATCCAGTGGATGTTTCTTGCCCTTGTACTTCTTGATCAAGGGCTGTACTTCCTTCTGCCAGTTGGTCTTGGCCATAGGGGTAAGATTAGCAGGGTAAACGTATGAAATTAGGAGAAAATAGTTTAGGGCTCAAAGTTCAGGGTTCAGGGTTCCAAGTTCCAAGTTCCGAGTTATTACTGTCCGGGTAAAATCCAGAAGCCCAGAAAAGGCAAGTTAGTTTAATGTGGGCTTGGTTTTTTTGGTCTATTCAAAAAGAGGATGCTATCCTGAGAGGTTGATTTTGAGCTGGTAAGGCTGTAGAGTACTGTG
>JANNAZ010000388.1:0-3565 GCA_031384895.1 Cyclobacteriaceae bacterium
CATGTAGATGATGAGATCAGTGTGACTGGCGGAAGGGTCCTTTACCGAAATCAAATCAACAAACTGGCCAATGCCATTAAAGAGGTTGTTCAGGGGATCAAACTTGCTGAACGTGGAGAAGTGCCGCCGCCAACCCAGCATACCCTAACAGCACGACAAATTATTCCCAGCACATTCACAACGTCGATGCCGTCTTCAATAAAAGTACAGGTAATTGACCGGGAGCGCCCGAGTATTTATTTGGCCTGGACGTCAACTGACTTAAAAGAGCAGCGTGAAGAAATGGCCATTATTCTTCAGAAGGCCGGTTTCAACGTGCTCCCTTCTACCGACTGCCCCGCCGATGAAGAAACCTTTAAGGAAAAAGCAAGGAATGAGATGAAGCGATGCGCCTGCTCCTTGCATATGCTGAGTGGTGAATTCGGCAGACGGTTTGAATCCAACGAAGAAGTGTCATTTCCTCAGCATCAGTTTATAGAAGCCCGCCAGCGACTGGACACCGACACGGACTTCAATTCTTTTGTCTGGATGCACCCGGAAGGCAGTCAGGTGATCAAACCGGCACAACAAAATCTGATTAAGTACATACGCAATAACATCACCCGCAACATGATGTTCAGCAACAGCGCGGGCCCGATGCAATTGGTTGACGACATCCGCGTGATCATGATGAAGCGCGATGCTACGGTGTATGATTCCAAAGACACCGACATATTCTTCATTTTCAATCAACAAGATGAAGTTGATGCCAAGATTATTACCGATAAATTGAGCCTTGAGTATCCCGTTGAGATAATGAACATCATGCCCGACAGCGAGGATCAGTACCGGAATATTTCCTCGCAGCAAATTCCCAAGAGCAAACTGGCCGTGGTCTATTTTAAGTATGCGGCCGATTGGGCCCTTCCGTTTATCAAACAGGTATGGAAAGAAGTAGGCGGGGCATCCTCCCCTACACCTCTTTTCCTGGTAGGTGAAGACGATCCAAAGAGTAACATGGCAAGAAATTTCAAGGCTCCGAAGGTGGTATCCGTCATCGTATCAAAAGAAAACATTCCAGCGGAAGTAAAACGGGTCTACACCACGGTCATCGAACTCAAGTAATCACCGGTCATGTTCGAAGAATACCAGATTTGTCCCTACACCGGTTTACGCTCTTTTACGGAGGAGGAGTCCCTCTATTTTAAAGGCCGTGAAGAGCATATAGAACAGGCCACCGACCAACTCCGCCGCAATAAATTCTTGATGCTTACCGGCGCTTCCGGCGATGGCAAGTCTTCCCTGGTGTACGCCGGCATCGTACCCAATGCACGGGCAGGTTTTTTGAAATCAAAATACACACAATGGGCCGTGGCTGATTTTCGGCCAGAAAGAACCCCATTCCTCAACTTATGCCGCTCGCTGGCCAAACAACTGGACATTGCCAACCCGCGAACGGTAGAAGCCGAGTTGCAGCACGGATTTTCTGCGCTGGTTGATCTATATAAAAATTCAAAATGCTATGTTGATGTGGATTCTGTTGCCTGGCAGACGGCGGATGAGTCACAAAGGGGTTCGCTAAAGCGGAGTGCGGCGAATTTGATTATCATCGTCGATCAGTTTGAGGAATTCTTTACGAATCCGGAGAACTACCATCAAGGTGTTCCATCGCGGGATTCCAATCTGGTTCTTAATGTGTTGCTTGAAACGGCGCGAATCGCGCTGGAGGAAGACCTGCCCATTTACATTGTGTTCACCATGCGATCCGATTACATCGGGCAATGTGCGGCCTTCCGTTCACTGCCGGAATATATCGGATTCTCCCAATTTTTTGTACCCCGGCTTAACCGCTCCCAGTTACAGCAGGTAATAGAAGAACCCGCAACGCTAAGCGGCAACAGCATCAGCCGCAGACTTACCGAACGCCTCATCCATGATATTGCTGAAGGCGTGGACCAGTTGCCGATCCTTCAGCATGCATTGAACCAGATCTGGCATGCTACTGACAAGGGTAAGGATGAGATGGATCTTATCCATTACGCCATGGTCGGCGGAATGCCCTCTTCTGAGTTACCGGATGATCAGGTTGACCGGTTCACACAATGGTTCAAGGGTCTGCCTGAAAAAATAACGCAATTTTATCGTGAACCGAATTTGCAGAATGTGCTTGATACGCATGCCAATAAATTATATGAGTCAGCCGCGGAGAGTTACCGAAACAAGACCGGCAAGACGGTATCGGATGAAATTGTAAAAGGCATCATTAAGACCACCTTCACCTGCCTGACAAAAATAGATCAGAGTCGTGCGGTGCGCAACCGGATGACGTTAAGCGAAATTGCCAACATTCTTAATCACCCGCAGGCGGATGTCCGGGCTGTGGGGCAGGTACTGGATATTTTCCGCGAACCAGGGAATACATTTCTCCGGCCCTTTATTACGGAGCATGCGGATTCGAACTCACTGGCAGGCCATGACGTCCTGGACATCACCCATGAGAGCCTGATCCGAAACTGGGAGTTGCTTGAAAGCTGGGCCAAAGAAGAATTTGCCAATTTTTCCATTTCACAGGATTTTGAACAGCAACTGGACCGTTGGGTGCAGAGCGGCAAGTCCTCCGACTTCCTGCTGTCTATGGGCCCCCTCACCTACTTTGAAGGCTGGTACGCGAAGGTCAAACCCAATTCGTGGTGGATCGCCCGTTATCTGCCGGAGGATGAGGCCCAGCAGCAAAAGTTTGACAAGGCCTCGGCCATTCTCTCCAACGCGCAGGAGTTTCTCAGGCGAAGTGCCCGCAAACATGCTGTCACCCGCACGATTATCAAATATGGCCCACAACGCATCGCGGCTCTGCTCGGACTCATCGCTTTACTGGGTCTGACCTCTTTTGGTGTCAAGAATTATATTGAGCAGCAGAATTCTTTTGTGCTAAATCATATCAAAGAAGAATCCATAAAGCTGGCAGGGAATCGCAGAGTTGCTTTGGAAGATAAATCTATTCTGCTTGCCGAGAATGTTAGACTCGGACTTACTACCATCCCCGAAATTGCAGCCGGCATTGATGATCCGATTGAGCGAATCAATGCCCTGGCGGGAATGGCAACTGCCCTGGTGACCCAGGGATGGAACCAACCGGAAAAAGAGATTTATCAAAGTCTGACCGTCGTGGATAGTTTGCTTGAGGTCATCCCTGTGTCACTGACAACAACTCAATACAGTGATGTCTTGCGCGAAGCCAATGAACAAATGGTTACGCTGGAATTCGGTTACTATTTCAACCCAACTGAAAGAATGAGCAAACTGGTGCAGCGCAATGCAACTACAATAGCTAAGTGGGTGATGTTGATTGCACGGGTAAAGCCTGCTGGATTTAGCGACATACGCAGCTTCCACCTCGGTATAGAAAACGTGGTTAACAACAAGGCCCTCTTGCCTGCAGAAATGAAAGAATTGATTTCTCTCCTTTCTCCATTTGAACAGACAAAACCTGACCCATGGCTTAGTACAAAATTCGCACGTCAAATACTTATGGAGAGGGGTAGCTTCAACTACGCTTTTGCACACAATGGGCTTTATCAGGAGCTGG
>JANNAZ010000402.1:0-16019 GCA_031384895.1 Cyclobacteriaceae bacterium
GAGATCATGAACAAGGGGAAGCTCGACATGTTCAACAATACCAACTTTACCGATAGCGTCGTGATGCATGTCAGTCCGGAGGATGTTGTGGGCATTGACAATGCACGGGCATACTACGGAAACTACCTGACCGGTTTTTCCAATATCCAATTCACTATCAAGGATGTCTTTGGACAGGACGATAAGATCGTAAAACATTGGGCGTTCAAGGGCACACATACCGGCAATTTCTTTGGTATCCTGGCGACAGGGAAAGAAGTGAGCGTTGAAGGAACCACACTGGTTCGCATGGAGAACGGAAAGATCGCCGAGGAAAGAGACTTCTTTGATAACCTGGAATTCTCACAACAGCTTGGGCTAATTCCGCGCTAAGTATGTATCACCCTTCGGAAACATCCATCTTTTCAATACATCGAATTATGAAGAAGACACACAGCCTACTTTTCGTCATTGCCCTGATCACATTTGCCTGTACGCCTCCTGGCGAAACTTTTGAGAACGCGATCTGTATCCAACATATTGCTACGGTAGATCCTACGGATGGGCTGAAAGAAGATCAAACCATTGTTATCAAAGACGGAAAGATTTTCAAAATAGCACCTACGGCCGAACTCAAGCTGTCCTCAAAAAATCAACTTGTTGACGGCACAGGGAAATACCTGATTCCCGGATTGTGGGATTCCCACATTCACTTTGCTTACATCGAATCACTGGCGCCGAGAATGTTCGATCTCTTCCTTTCCTATGGCATCACGAGCGTCAGGGATACAGGCGGCGAGATTGCGTTTGTGAAAAAATGGAAAGATGCGGCCTTGGCAAACCCCACAGATGCGCCGCGTGTGATGATCGCCGGCCCCCTGCTGGACGGCATGCCCAACGTTTACGATGGCAGCGACCCTGGTCATCCTCCGCTTTCTGTAGGATCCAATTCGGTTGAGGCCGTTGCCAGCCAGGTACAGTCACTGACCGGCCAGGGCGTTGACTTTCTCAAGGCCTATGAGATGCTTACCCCGGAGCAGTTTGCGATGGTGCTAAAATTGGCAAAAGAAAAAGGACTGAAGGTTACCGGCCACGTGCCGCTGAGTATGGATGTTGCGACTGCCTCCAATGCGGGGCTGAACAGTATGGAGCACATGCGCAACCTGGAGTTATCATGCGCTTCCAATGCCGACGAATTACTGAAACAGCGCCAGGAGATGCTTCGAAAAGGAAAGGCGATGCCCGGCGGAGAGCTGCGCACCAGCATCCATTCGGCCCAGCGGGAAATTGCCGTAAAGAATTATGATGAAAAGAAAGCCGATGAAATCATTCAGGTGCTTTTGAAAAATCAAACGTGGCAGATTCCGACGCTCGCACTAAACACCGGCCAAACACGCAAGCCCTTTGGTCAGCAAGAATGGCAACAGAGTTTTGAATACTTGCCTGACACACTCCGAGCCCAATGGCAAGCTGTTATCGACGGAGCCAAAGACAGTGAGATCCCTCCGTTCCGTCAACACTATTCGCAATGGATGCTGAACATGGCGGCGAAAATTCACAAAGCCGGAATACCGATCATGGCAGGCACCGATACACCCATCGGTTTTTTGACTCCGGGAATGAGTTTGCATGAGGAACTGGTCGTGCTCGTCGAAGCTGGGTTAACACCGCAGGAGGCATTGAAGACAGCAACGCTAAATCCCGCTAAATACTTTAACCTTGAAAACGAATTGGGGTCCATTAAAGAAAACATGTGGGCAGATCTTGTGATCCTCGATGCAAATCCACTAACGGACATCCACAATACCCAGAAAATAAACGCTGTCGTGAAACAAGGAAAATATCTTTCTAAAGATTCATTGGACCAACTGCGGAAGAAACTGAAAGACAATTAGTATAGGAATAGACTAACCGCAGCGGCATCGAGGCGCAGAGAAGAGCAGTACGTTTCTTTGCGCTATTTTCAAATTTTCAAATTGGCTCATTTTCAAATTGCTTATCTTTGCCCCTCATTTTTGAGAACCCATGATTTCAGCCAATAACCTCTCTCTCCAGTTCGGAAAACGCGTTTTGTTCGATGAGGTAAACATCAAATTCGCCGACGGCAACTGCTATGGCGTAATTGGAGCCAATGGAGCTGGAAAGTCGACTTTTCTCAAGATCCTGGCCGGCGATATAGACCCAAGTCGTGGAAACGTGACCCTGGAGCCGGGAAAGCGGATGGCCGTCCTGCGCCAGAATCACTATGAATTTGATGAGGTGACCGCCCTGGATACGGTCATGATGGGACACACCAGGTTATGGAGCATCATGCAGGAAAAAGATGCCATCTATGCCCGACCTGATTTCTCCGAGGCAGACGGGATACGCGCCTCTGAACTGGAACACGACTTCTCCGAGATGAATGGTTGGAATGCCCAATCGGACGCCGCGGCACTTCTGAGCGGCCTGGGAATTGTAGAAGATGATCATTTCAAACCCCTGAAAGAGCTTAGCGGTAACCTCAAGGTGCGTGTGCTCCTGGCACAAGCTATCTTCGGAAACCCTGACATCCTGATCCTTGATGAACCGACCAACGATCTGGATCTTAAAACTGTGGGCTGGCTGGAAGACTTCCTGCTGGAATTTAAAAACACCGTGATCGTTGTATCCCACGACCGACACTTTCTCGACACCGTGTGTACACACGTCGTCGACATCGACTATACGTCTATAAAACTATACACCGGCAACTATTCGTTCTGGTATCAATCCAGTCAGCTTGCCCTGGCCCAACGCTCGTCTGCCAACCGGAAGGCAGAAGACAAGAAGAAAGAACTCATGGAATTTATCCTCCGGTTTAGCGCCAATGCGTCGAAATCGAGGCAAGCCACCAGCCGCAAGAAATTGCTGGAGAAAATCAACGTTGATGATATTCAGCCGTCCACGCGACGCTACCCTGCCATCATCTTCCAACAAAGCCGTACAGCCGGAGATCAGGTTCTTCATATTGAGCACCTCAGCGCATCGGTAAGCGGGAACACGCTCTTCAAGAATTTTGAACTCTATGTAAACAAAGGGGAAAAGATTGCATTCCTAAGCAAGGATAGCCTCGCGATCACAACGCTATTCCAGATTCTTGCCAGCGAGAGAAAGCCTGACACAGGTTCATCTAACTTCGGGCAGACCATCACGCGTGCCTACCTGCCACTAAACAACGAAAGCTATTTCAAATCAAGTGACAACCTGATCGACTGGCTCCGTCAGTTTGCCGCAGAGGAAAACAAAGACGAAGTGTACATCCGTGGCTTCCTGGGCAAGATGCTGTTCTCGGGTGAAGAGGTGTTTAAGAAATCAAGCGTGCTCTCCGGTGGAGAAAAGATGCGCTGCATGATCTCCCGTGTGATGTTGGCCAGCGCCAATCTTCTCATTCTGGATGAACCAACCAATCACCTCGACCTGGAGTCGATCACGGCCTTTAACAACGCGTTGAAAGATTTTCCGGGCACCGTTCTCTTTACTTCACATGACCACGAGTTTACCCAAACCGTAGCCACACGCATTATTGAAATCTCGCCAAACGGCTTCATCGACAAGTTGATGACGTATGATGAGTATATCGAGAGTGAGCGAGTAGCGGAGCAGAAGGTAGCGTTGTATGCTTAGTAAAGAGTGGCTAGTGGTCAGTGGCTAGTGGTTAGTGAATACAGGACCGGTCTACGCAAAAAGCGACTGGCAACTGGCAACGACTAAAGTATGATTGAAGAATCACAATAGACGTAAGTGGATAGGCCCGTAAAACCATCTGAGTTATATGCCCAAGACCGCGCAGCTTGGCGCAAGTGGTTAAAGGCTAATCACAAGAAAGAAAAGAGTATCTGGCTGATCTTGTACAAGAAGAACAGAAAAACACCGAGCGTCTCCTACGCCGAGGCAGTGGAAGAAGGCCTTTGCTTTGGATGGATCGACAGCAAACCCAACAAGCGAGACGCTGAAAGTTTCCTTCTCTTTTTCGCCTCACGGAAGAGCGGAAGCGTCTGGAGCAAAATCAACAAGGAACGAATTGCCCGGATGACCCTCCAGGGGCTCATGATGCCCGAAGGACTGCGGAAGATTGAAGAAGCAAAAAAAGATGGCTCCTGGACTTTCCTCGATGCCATCGAAGAACTGAAAATGCCCGAGTCTTTGAAAAAAGCTTTTTCAAAGAATAAGAAGGCTTTGAAATATTTCGAGGCATTCCCTCCCGGAGTACGAAAGGGGATCTTTCATTGGATTATCTCCGCAAAGCGGGATGAAACCCGCAACATACGAATTGAAGAAACTGTATCGCTGGCCGCAAAGAATGTCAGGGCGAATCAGTGGAGAGGGATCGGCAAGAAGTAGGTAGTCTTTATCAACTACCGATTTGGCCAGCCCTTAGAAACAAAGGGAAATGAACCGTTCGCTTGCCGCCTCCCCACTTGGGCTGCAACTTAGCCATCAGTTCTGGAACTGGATTCTCACCCACTTCCTTCCAATACTTCTGCACCGCTGACCACGTAGTGAGATAACCTTCCAGCTCGGCGAGCGTCCATTCAAAATTCATGGCGAAGACAGGCGATGGAATTTCGTGAAAAGGAAATTCGATGTGCGCGTAGCGTTGGTCAATCAGCTTCCGTTCTGGATCCCAGTACGGGCCAACGACGGAGACATAGAAACCTGAAATAAGCGGATCAACGGCCTTGTCTATCTCAAGGAGGCCATAGCCCCAAACGGCAATTAGGACTCCGGGCTTTCCTACCCGCTTTGCTTCAGCAAAGAATCTTGGGAGGTCAAACCAATGAATGGCCTGCGCGACCGTTATTAAGTCAACGGAATGATCAGGTAACGAAATGTTATATCCCTCTTCAGCATAGCTGATGTTGGGAAGTGTCGCCGCATTCTCCAGTTGCCTCTTGCTGATATCGGTCGCGTGGACCTTCTGGAAACGGCTCGCCAGAACAACGGCAGCTTGACCATTGCCCGTGCCCGCATCCCAGGCTAAGCCAAATTTTGCGACGTGCTGAAAGATAAAATCATACAACTCCGTTGGGTAGTGCGGTCGAAAGGCAGCATACTGAGGGGCATGTTCTGAGAATCGGTCTTTCATGGCGTAGCCTAGTTGGCTTGCTTCCATCCGGGCCCCCGAATGCACCGGCCCGGTCTTGCACCGGTATGCTCTCCATCCCGCAGCACTTGCCGCCCGTTCACAAAAACATGAACGACCCCGGAAGCATATTGATGGGGCTTCTCAAAAGTCGCGAGGTCCTTAATTTCTTGCGGGTTAAAGACAACCAGGTCGGCGAAGTTACCCGTCTTCAATGACCCACGCTTTGTCAATCCAAGGTGCGCGGCCGGCAAGGACGTCATGCGGCGTATGGCCTCTTCCAGAGAAAACAACTTTTCTTCACGCGCGTATTTTCCCAGAATCCGTGCAAACGTTCCATACGCCCTGGGGTGAGCGCCGAGATCAAGAAAATCTTCTGTCAGCGCCAACGAACCGGCATCGGAACCTATGCTGACGTACGACTGCTTCATCATCCTCTGCATATTTTCTTCGGACATGAGAAAGTAAAGGGCCGGAATCGATGTCTTGTCCGCCACCAGCAAGTCAAGCACAGTTTCATCAGCAGACTTTCCATGACGCCTGGCCACTTCATCCAGGCGCATTCCCTTGTATTTTACATTGAGTGAATCCTTCTTGAATCCTAACAGGACAACATTTTCGGGTGCAGAGTTTTTCGTTGGAAACCCACGCTCCATATCATCCAGAATTTTCTTTCGGGTTGCTGGATTTGTCAACCGTTTGCGCATGGCAACCGCACCCCCATCCTGCGCCCAGTTGGGTACGCGCTCTTTGAGCCCGGTGGCGCTGGCGATGTATGGATACATGTTCGCTGTAATGGATATCCCCGCTTGCCGGGCACTATCAATCTTGAAGAGAACAGCGTCTAGCTTGCTCCAATTCCGCTGATGATTAATCTTGAGGTGATAGATCTCAGCCGGCAAGCCAGCTTCCTTTGAAATGGTAAGGGTTTCATTGATGGCGTTCAGAATATCATCGCTCTCACTGCGCATGTGCGTGATGTACATTCCGCCATATTCACCGGCCACTTTGCACAATGCAACCAGCTCCGCTGTAGAGGCAAATGTAGCCGGGGCATAGATCAGCGATGACCCCACACCCATTGCGCCTTGCTCCATAGCCTGACGAATCAACCTCCTCATCTGATCCAACTCGGATGCCGAAGGCGCACGGTTCATTTCACCAAGTACATAAGTGCGAACACTTGTAGCCCCCACGAACGAGGCAAAATTGGGGCTAACCCCTTGTTTCTCGAGATGGTCAAAAAACCCACCGAGGGTCGTCCACAAGGTTGATTTTTGGTTGCGCTTCCGCGGGCCGGCGCTGATTCCTTCACCAAACACTTCCAGGGTGACTCCTTGTTTTATGTCGCTTACCGACCGGCCGTCTTTCAACAATGTGCCGTCGGCCCAGCTCAGCATGTTAATGAACCCCGGCGCCACGGCAAGTCCCGGAATGGACAAGGCTTCTGTAGCTGATGCCAAACTCAGATCGCCGATAAATGCAATTGTATCCTTCCGAAGACCAATGTCTGCGCGCAGCGGTGGATTTCCTTCGCCATCAAAGACTATTCCACCCCGCAGGATAAGATCATACGGTTGGGCAGTCGCAGGAGCGATTAGCGAAAACCATAACAGCAATAATCCAGACGCCTTGATCACTTCGATCGAATCAATAAATCAATCATCTCTTTGTACAACTTGGCGGCGAGCATGGCTGTAATTCCGGATGGGTCACGAGTGGGATTGAATTCCACAAGGTCAGCTCCCACCACGTTGGCACGGAGGGTCTGTAGAATATTTAATACTTGTCGCGTAGAGAATCCGCCTGGCTCATGATGCGAAACACCCGGAGCAAAAGCCGGGTCGATGGCATCCATGTCGAGGGAAATATAGACCGGACCATCAAAGGAAAATTTGTGGTCATCACGCCAGTACTTCATTTCAATAATCTCCACACCAAAACGCTTGGCTTGCTTGCTCTGGTGGGTATTCAATGTGCGGATGCCAATCTGAACAAGTCGTTTAGCCAAGCCATTTTCAAGGATACGCGCAAACGGACTGGCATGGGAATGGGGATTTCCTTGAAAGTCATCATATAGATCTGAGTGCGCATCAAGGTGCAAGATGGTAAGATCCTTATGGGCTGCATGAAATCCCCTGATCACCGGAAACGTGATCGAATGATCACCACCCAACAGAAATAATTTCTGATTTTGGGTCAGGAGTCCCTGAACCCCGCTTGTGATTTTATCAAAAGAGTCTTTACCGGCTACGTCCAGATCGCCCGAGTCTGCCCAGCCTGTGTCGGCCTTCAGATCTCTCCCCGACTCTGCATAATAGTTACAAGCATCCGAATGATAGGCTTCACGGATTTTCCCCGGAGCCAACGCAGGCCCCTGCAGGAAAGAAGAATTTTCGTCTAGCGGGATTCCAGCGACAGCTACCATATCCTGTTATTTAACTACGGGAAAAGCCGAGATTCGAAGACGAGCCGCGCCCATGGGAATCAGGGTGATGTCCGTCAACGGTGAGGCAGTCTCCACCGGACTTTGCGGAAGTTCCCCGCACAAGCCATATTGATCGATGCCCCAGCCTGGAATAAGCTTTCCTTTTGACTTGAGTTCAAGCGGGACACTCGCCGGTGTAAAAGGAAAATTATCTGCCGGCCAGGGTTTTCTGACTACCGTAAAATTCTTCTCAAGATTGGAAAAATCACCAGGCAGTCCATAGTTCCAGGAGCCGACAGGCTGAATTTCGAATGATGGCCACTTAGACTGGTCAACATTTTCCTGCCACTTGGAGTCATACTGTGCCGTCTCCTTGCTGTCATGACGAATGTAGTTCTCTTCGATTTTTAACGAAAATGTCAACGGTCCATAGTTAACACTCACGCTGTTCTTGTTCTTCTCCCACATATGCGTCTGCAATCTCATCGGGAAAGATAGAGAAATCGCGTCGCCCGTCTTCCAGGTACCCGCCACCCGGACATACTGACCGGCAACAGGCGTAACATTCACCGGCTGATTGTTGATCCGGATCGTGGCCTTTTCTGCCCACGCTGGTACTCGGAAATAGAGTGGGAACGATGCTGACTTACTCAATTCGAGTTTCATCATGATTTGCTCCTCAAAGGGATAATGTGTTTGTGTAACGATTCTGACTTGCGTGCCATCGCCCACTTTGGCTTTAACTTCGCTCTCCGCATAAAGAACAGCAGCCAGTCCGTTGTCAGGCGTGGCCATCCACAAGTTTTCCGCATAGTAGATCCATCCACTGGTGTGATTGTGCTGACAGCAACGACTGCTAAAGGGGTTCATCAATAAGTAAGGTCCGGGGTTATCGATGCCGGGGTGATGATTCTTGCTGTCGCTCACCACCATGTTGGGAGAAACGAGATATCGCAGCGAGCGGTAATCAGGCATAAACGCGACAGGAAACGTGTTGAATGCCACATCCTCACAATTCTCTGCCCAATAGGTATCACCTGTGATGCGCATCATGATCTCATCCGATGCCATTTGCTCGACCATACCACAGGTTTCAACCGCCTGGCGCGGATCGACGAATCCTTTGCGGGAATTTTCATCTGAGCCAAACATCCCACCCGGCACCTGGCCAAACATCTCTCGGATAAATTTCTGGTTGTCATAGCTGGCTTGCAGATCGGAGGGCTCTTTGCTCTGTTGATAGTACGTAGCCGGCTCGCGGAAACATTGCGCGATGTTCACATTGTGCCAGTTGGGCAGCCAGTCTTTCAGACGCCAGTTGGCCGTGTTCCGATGAATCTTATTCGCAAGGTCTAATAGAAATGGTTCCTTGGTAATGTTGTAAAGCCAATAAACGCTGTACAAGTTGTCGCCACCACGGCTGTTCTCCCAATAGTCAGTAAGAAACTCCGTTTCTGGGATTGTCATTTGCCACTTAAAATAGCGCGTCAGGTGGCTGACCACACGAGGGTCTTGGCTATGTTCATAGTATGACTGCAGCACAAACAGCATGAGCATCTGTGCCCAGAGGTCACGTTTACCGTTGCCCTTGCGAATCACATACGGTCCGAAGTCACCGTTATCGCGCTGGCTATTGAGTGTCCCGTTTATCCAGATCATCGTCTCGTCGATCATCTTTTTGTCATTCAGCACATAGGCGATGTTTCCGTAGCCCTTCAACCAATACGGCATCTCTTCCCAGCCCCAGTCCCCCATCCCATCTTTGTTGAGCCACGCATTATTTTTCTTGGTGAGCCACGAGCTGATCTCGCCCAACTGTCCGGTCAGTCCGTCGCGCTGCAGTTCCAGACTCTTTAGCAACCACCCGCCTGGTTTCACAGCGCCAACGGGCAACTTGACCAGGTGTTGCGGAACGAGCGGAGCCTGGTTGGTTTGGTAGTAAGCGTTCAGGGATTCATTGGCAGGCTTCGGCGTGACCGAAGCATTCCATGCAGATTGGGCGAATGCCGTCTCCAGGACAAGGCTGAATGAGACAAGCAGGAAGACTATTTTCATCGCGGGACTGTAACAGGTGAAAGCTACAAATCAGGGTACTAAATTCAAATTGCAAGTTGAACGAAGTTACCGGGATAGGAATGCACTTAAACGCTGAGGCGCAAAGGAATTTACGCTAAGGACACAGAGAAAGGGAGCATTGCATTCTTTGCGGCCTCTGCGCATAGCCTTCGCGCTCTTTGCGGTTAAACTGGATTTTAATGTATTTTTATAAAGCCTATATTTCAAATATGAAGTACCCAGCCATTTCAAATTTCATTAACGGCAAATCCACGCCCTCAACTTCCTCAAGAACGCTCGACGTCATTTCCCCGCTGGACGGAAATCAACTTTCTACAGTACCTCTTTCGACCCGGGCTGACCTCGACAATGCCGTCAACGCAGCGAAGAAGGCATTTCCCGTCTGGAGCCGAATGCCTATCAAGGAGCGAATCCAAGTTTTCTTCCGATATAAAACGCTGCTGGAAAAGAATCTGAAAGAACTCTCCGAACTCATTCAGGAAGAAAATGGGAAAACCTATGGCGAAGCTGTCGCCGAAATAGAGAAAAGCATTGAGCTCACGGAATTTGCAACCTCCCTCCCACAGCTGGTGACAGGTGAAGTGCTGGAAGTGAGCAGCGGCGTGGAGTGTCGGACAGAACATGTTGCGCTGGGTGTTGTTGCCTCCATCGTACCGTTCAACTTTCCCGCCATGGTTCCCAACTGGACAATCCCCAATGCGATTGCACTTGGAAACTGTATGATCATTAAACCTTCCGAGAAGGTTCCCCTCACGGTGGGTCGTCTTGCCGCGCTCCTGAAGGAAGCGGGCTTGCCCGACGGCGTGTTCAACGTTGTGCATGGAGACCGTGAGATCGTGGAAGCAATCTGCGATCATCCTGGAATTGAAGCCGTATCCTTTGTCGGGTCCACCAAGATTGCCAAGCTGGTCTATCAGCGCGCCACGCAAAACCTGAAACGATGCCTCGCCCTGGGTGGCGCCAAGAATCACCTGATCGTTCTTCCAGATGCAATCCCGGCTATGACCGCACAAAATGTTGCCGCATCGATGAGTGGATGTGCCGGGCAACGCTGCATGGCTGCTTCAGCACTGGTCGCGGTTGGAAAGGTTGATCATATCATTGAGAAGATCTGTGAAGAAGCCAGGAAGGTTGTGCCCGGAACAAATCTGGGAGCCGTCATCAACCGCGAATCCAAAGAACGCATCGAACGCTATATTACCGAGGCTGAGGCCCAGGGAGCGAAAATACTGCTTGACGGTCGGAACGCTGTCGTGAAAGGAAAAGAGAAGGGAACCTACGTAGGACCCACGGTGATTGATTTTGTGAAACCCGAAATGGCGGTGGCAAGAGAAGAAATTTTCGGGCCGGTCATCAGTATCATGCGGGCCAACACGGTGGATGAGGCACTCGTTATTGAAAATGCTAATCCCTACGGTAATGCAGCCTCCGTGTTCACTCAAAGCGGCGGCATCGCCCGCTATGTAATTGACAGGGCGAGTGCCGGTATGGTTGGCGTCAACGTGGGTGTCCCCGTACCGCGAGAGCCTTTCTCGTTCGGCGGCTGGAATGATAGTAAGTTTGGTGTAGGTGACATCACTGGAAAAAGCTCCATCGGATTGTGGACAAAGTTAAAGAAGACAACTACGAAGTGGAATCCGGAGGCGGGAATTAACTGGATGAGCTAATTAATTTGAAAATTAGTCAATTTGAGAATTTGAGAATTACACATATCGATTTTGAAACTCCTCCCCTCTCTTCCGGGAGAGGGGCCGGGGGTGAGGCGAAACTTCGAACTTGAACACGAACCAATGAACAAAATACTCTCTCAAACCGAGGAAATCATTCAGGACAACCTGGACTACACCCTTTTTTCATGGAGTAAGCAACGGGGAATCGCGCCCATCGCCGTGAAGTTTGCCAAGGGAGTGTACCTCTATGATTACGATGACAAGCGATACATCGACTTTTCATCTGGATTGATGAACGTGAACATCGGGCATGGACATCCGCGCATAACGGCAGCGGTGGTGCGACAGATGGAAGAGGTCAGCTATGTGACGCCGGGTTGTGTCACGAAGGTGCGGGGCGAGCTAGGCAAGAAACTGGCAGAAATTTGTCCAGGCGATCTGAACCGGGCGTTTTTCACCCTGTGTGGGGCCACATCGATTGAAAATGGAATCAAACTGGCTAGGCTTTATACCGGACGACACAAGATCATCAGTCGCTACCAGTCCTACCACGGTGCCACCTACGGTGTTATGTCTGCCGGCGGTGATCCGCGCAAGCTCCCTGCCGATTCCCAGCAAGCGCCAAATTTTGTTCACATTGATATCCCCTACCTGTACCGCTGGGAACACGGCGAAGAAAGTTTGCTGCGTGATTCCGTCGCACAATTGGAGCGAACCATCGCCTATGAAGGGCCAGAGAATATTGCAGCCATTCTGCTCGAAGGCGAGTCGGGCTCGTCCGGCTGCCTGAAGTATCCCAAAGGATATCTCGCCAACGTAAGGGAGATCTGCAACAAGCATGGCATTCTGTTACTCATTGATGAGGTGATGAGCGGCTTTGGCCGGACGGGCAATTGGTTTGGCTTTGAAAACCACGGCATCGTGCCCGATATGGTAGCGATGGCAAAAGGATTGACGTCGGGTTATCTTCCTTTTGGATGCCTGATGGTATCGGAAAAGATCGCTTCAAAATATGACAACGTGCCTCTTGCCCTTGGGCTTACGTATTCGGCTCACCCAGTTGGCTGCGCGGCTGCGCTGGAGATGCTGAAGGTCTATGAAGATGAAAACCTCATCGAAAATGCGCAGGTCATGGGAGTCTACATGGATCGCGAAGCGGAAAAAATGAAACAGAAGCATCCCAGTATTGGCGATTACCGGAACACGGGCTTGCTCGGTTGCTTTGAACTGGTCAAGAACCGAAAGACCAAAGAGCCCATGGCCCCCTTCAATGCCAAACCGGAGGAGATGGCAGTGATGAACAAAGTTGCCGCCAAGATCAAAGAGCTGGGCATGTACACCTTTGTGCGGTGGAGTTATGTGTTTGTTGCGCCACCACTCTGTGTTACTAAAGAGCAAATTGATGAGGGATTGGGAATCATCAGCGAGGCGTTGAGAATCGCTGATGAGCACGCGGAATAGGTGGTAGGATACAGGTGACAGGTAGCAGGTTTCAAGTCGCAGGTAGCAGGTAGCAGGATTCAAGATTCAGGTTGTATGGCAGATATATTGCACCAATTTCAGATTGACGCTTCACCCCGGCAGGTGTTTGATGCATTCTGTACAGCAAAGGAACTCACTGACTGGTGGCCCCAGAGATCATCGGGAGAACCAAAACAGGGTGAGATCTACACGTTCTATTTTGGGCCGGCGTACGATTGGCGGGCGGAAGTGATACACGTCATACCAGGACAAGAAATTACATGGAAAATGACCCAGGCCATGGATGACTGGATGAACACACAAGTTGGCATCCGGCTTACACAAAAAGGCAAAAGCACAGTTGTAGATTTTTTCCATACAGGTTGGCCGGAGCCCAATGATCATTACCGGATCAGCAGTTTCTGTTGGGGGACATTACTAATGGGCTTGAAAAATTACGTGGAAAATGGGATTGTTGTACCTTTTGAAAAAAGACAGTAATACATGAAGATCAACGTATTGGGCGCCGCAGGCGGTGAGGTGACCGGCTCGACCTACCTCATTCAGACAGAGCAATCTACCGTTCTTGTAGACGCCGGCATGTTTCAGGGTGGCAGACAATCAGAAGCAAAAAACAAACTGCCCAAAGGCTTACGGCCCGACAAGATTGATGCGATCTTGCTAACTCATGGGCACCTCGATCATACAGGTCGCGTTCCCCTGCTGATCAAGTATGGATATAACGGCCCTATCTATAGCACCCGGGAGACCATCGAATTGACTGGCATTATTCTGCAAGATTCAGCAAGACTGCAGGCTGCCGACGCCATGCGTCAAAACAGAAAGGCATGGAGCAAGAATGAGCCGTTGACCGAGGCATTGTATAACCTGGAACATGTGGAGTACATGAAAGAGCTTACCCAGGCGATCACCTTTGAAAAACCCGTTAACGTAACTACCGACATCACTGCTCGCTGGATTGAAGCCGGTCACATGCTTGGCTCGGGGAGCATTGAAGTAACCGTCACGGAAAAAGGAAAAAAGAAAATCGTAGTTTTCTCTGGTGACTTGGGTCCGCTCACGCTGCCCCTGCTTCGTCCGTACAAGCAGTTCAAAAAAGCCGACCTGGTCTTTTTGGAATCAACATACGGCGATCGTGACCACAAGCCGTACCAGGAGACCATCGATGAATTTGAAAGAATCGTCTCTGAAGCCTATCACTCCAAGGGCAAAATGCTGGTACCTTCCTTCGCGATTGGTAGGGCGCAGCAGATTGTTTATCACCTCGCCGAAATGTTTTACAAAAAGGTCCTTCCTTCATTCCCGGTGTACCTCGACAGCCCCATGGGATTAAAGGCGTTTGACGTGTACAAGAATCACCAGGATCTGCTGGACGATGAATATTTGGAACTAAAACGACGTGGCGTATATCCGCTGAACAAGAAGGTCTTCAAGCCCAGTCCATCGGCTGAATCGTCGAGAGCGCTTAACGAGATAAACGGGCCCTGCATGATTATCGCTGGGGCAGGCATGTGCAATGGCGGAAGAATTCTCCATCACCTGTTTCATAACCTCGAAGACAGCAAGACACACGTCCTTATTGTTGGCTACCAAGCCGAAGGATCCATAGGCCGACGGTTGGTGGAGAAGGCACCCAACATCTCCATCTTCGGTAAGAAAAAACAAGTTCGTGCCCAAGTGCATACGCTTGGCGGATTCAGCGCACATGCAGGGCAAACCGATCTTGTGAATTGGTTCTCTTCTATCGCTCCATCCAAACCACGGCTTGTTCTTACTCATGGTGAAGATGGTCCGCGAATGGCACTTGCGGAGAAAATTCGAAGTAAGTACAAGATCAAGGCGACGCTACCTAAAATTGGTGATGTTATCGAGGTGTGATGACTGTAGGCCCTAGCAAACGACTTTAACTATCTGCTCAATTCGTTACCAGCAGCGATGTTGGGTTTTGGCTGTTCATTGTGTGTACATTACATTTACTACTAGGTCAACCTATCTTTGAGCAGCCCCTCGCAAGTTCCAGATCAATCCAGTCCATCTCCGCAGAAGCAGAGTGATAAACATGCCATTGCGGACTTGCTTAAGGAGGCTGTCGGGTACGATCAGGGCCTTTGGCGCACATTTCGGGATTTACGAAAGATCCCTATCGAAGTGTTGAATGGATACATGGCAGGAGACAAACGATATGTCAGTCCCTCCCGACTACTTATCACGACGCTTTCCTTCTGGGTACTCCTTAATGGATTTCTTATCGATTGGTATGAGATCTGGAAAACAATTGTTTCGGGTATTTTACACGGGGAGGCGTGGCTGATTCTCTCCCTAATGGACCACGATGAGGCTAAACGTGCCGCCTTTGACACTTATTTTCTAGGGGAATTTGCACCAAGAATGACACATATTTTTAGTCGTTTTGCCGGGGATCTGTTTTCCAAGTGGTATGTTCCGTTCACCATTCTTTCAATTGTTTGCGGGGGCTATATTTTCACAAGAAAGAATCGCTCTGAGGGATATACCCTTAAACATGTCCTATCCATTCTGTCCTACGCCATGGGCTCAAACATAATTGTCTTTCTTGCAATTTCAGCGGCATTCGGCATTCACATGTGGCTTGGATGCGTCATTCTTATGGTCGGCCTGCTCTTTTTCCTATTTGGAAAAGCTCATCTCATTTTCTATGCGGCGCCTAGCCAATTTTTCGAAAAGGAAGGAAAGAGGCTTGAGAAGAAACTCATGCGTTTCGTTTTTCTCGTTGTACTCTTCCTTCAAGTCCTCCTTATCTCCGCATATTCACTATATTTCATTTACTTCACTTGATCAACCCATCAAACGAAAATGAATAGAACCAACGCAATCCTTCTCTCTATTGGCCTTATCATCGCAATGTTCGTAGGCGCATTATTCCTTGGCCGGTCCATCGAACGCTTCAACAAAGAAGATCGCTCCATTTCCGTCAAGGGATTCGCCGAGCGGGAAGTGAAGTCAGACTTGGCCGTATGGGCGCTTAAAGTGGGTGTCCCTTCGGATAACCTCAGCCAGGGAAGCACCGAGATCGAGAATGCCAAGAACAAGATCATCGCTTTTCTTGCAAAAAATGGAATTGCCGCGGCGGAGATAAGTCAAAAGGAGATGCAAGTATCCGACCGGAATGCGAATGAATACAATCCCAATACAGCAGGACCAAGGTTCATCCTGAACAAAACCATTCTTGTGCGTTCGGCCAACGTAGATGTCGTGTTCAAGGTGAGCCAGATGACTGATGAACTCGTACGCGCAGGTGTGG
>JANNAZ010000408.1:0-10245 GCA_031384895.1 Cyclobacteriaceae bacterium
ATACATACACCCGGTACCCCGGTATGATCATGGCATAAGGCAGGTCATCGCCTTCCTTGAGAAACCACGATTCCGACTTGGCCGAATTTCCACCGGCGAAGAAACTCATTCGAGGAAGCCCTCCTTCTGAAAGCATCACACGTGTTCCCTGACGCTGCAACTGTTTTTTTATTGAGTCCGCCAGGTTAGCCGCTACCGGACGATGTGGTTCGGCTTGCCGCAGGGTGGCCATCAGTACCTTGATCATCTGGACATCTGCTTCCCACCGCTCATTTACTTTCCACCGGGAACCGTCAAATATCAACTCAACTGTATCCTTAGGCGATATCAGTTGCACCTGATCAATCTGCTCTGTGTCGGTGACAGTAAAATAGGCTGGGTCAATTTCAGAACGCTCTTCCTCCCGGGTTAGGTAAAACAAAGCCACCGACACGATGATCAGCATGCCGAGGGAGGCGGCGAGGTATTTACTTTGATTCTTGTCCATGCTGATTTAACGTAGAAGCGAATCGTCCAAACCTTCGTTGGCGCAGGTAGGCTTTCCCCGCACCCAAAGCAACGAGGAGCAACAACGGCAGGACCAGGTTAAAAATCTGCCAGGTCGTCCTCGAAGTTCTTACCTTCTCCTTATCCAGCGGCCTTGCAAGAATTTCCTTTGTGCGTGCTGTGATCAATCCGGAATCATCGGTCAGGGAGGCGATCATATTCAGAAGCAGGTCCCGATTAGCAAAGGTGTGATTTGTCATGGCGTCGAAGCCAAGTTCAACCGGCTGACCAGTCCTTCGGTTGATCTCATTCCGGGCAAGGTCACCATCGGCGACGACAATCAACCGAGTCTGTACGCCCATCGCTTTATTTCCAGTCGAGTCAATCCCTTCGGGTAAGAACCGGTTGGCATAAAGTGAAGTAAACCGACCTTCCAGGAGATAAGCCAGTGGCAGCGCGCCGGAAACATACTTTTCCTGTTTGATCTCTTTCCGTAGGTCATTGACGTTAATCTTCAATGGCGCGGTGATGCGCCGGGTGTATGATGATGAAAAAATAAGAGGCGTTTTACGAATACCCTTGGCCCTCACTGAATCCATGCTGCTTACGAAACGGAACGCTGTGGCATCCAGGTTACGTGTAATCGGATGCGCAGCATACTGATTGGCCAATGGGAAAAAAGGCCACTCGATAGGTGTGATCTGTGGCTTTCCATTTAGTAATCCGGTCACAACAGGATAACGAAGAGACACCAGATCCTGAACAAAATCCTGATTTATTCTTACACCATACTGAAAGAGTAGGTTTTCAAGCCCCAGGTTGTACGGAAAGGCGTAGTAATCGCCCCTCGACACACTATCCATGTCAGCGCGCAAGGCATCAATCAGCATGACCAGCTTCCCGCCACTCATTACATACTGATCGAGTACATATTTTTCTGGCTCAGCGAACCGGCTCTGCGGTTTTGCGATGACCAGCACGTCATAGTCAGCTGCTACAAGACGACGACGAAGGTTAGCTTTTAAGTCTACATCATACAAGGGCAAGAGCCCTTCCCTCAAACTAGCAACTTCCACACTGTCAAGCTCTCCGTGGCCGGTGACAAACCCAATCCGCTTTCGATCAGTGATGGTAAGCTGATGGATGGCGTTTGCCAGTTCAAATTCCAGGCCTTCGATGGCCCGGCTAAGATCCTGCTGAGATCCACCTACCTGGTCTTTCAAGAGCATGACACCGGTCTGCAGTCCGCCATAGGAAAGCAAGGCACCGGGGAAAATGATTTTTTCGGTTCTGCGACCATCTTTAGCATCTATAATATTGAGCGGTTTAATTCCCCGAGAGACAAGATCAGTCATAAAATCTCGTTGCGCATTTTCTCCGGCAGCCGCGAGCGGATCAGAAAACTGATAATGGACCTTATTCCCGGAGTATACGCGAAACTCTTCCAATGTTTCCCGGATGGCTTTCTGCAATTGTCTGAATTGAGCATTCAGGTCGCCATCCAGAAATACATCGATGTAGATGTCGTCCTCCAGATTTCTAAGTAAGGCGATGGTAGGGGCTTTAATGGTATGCCGTTTTTCCTCCGTGAGGTCGATGCGAAAGAAATACAGAGAGGCGAGCTGACTGAGGACAACAGCGAGCATTAGCCCATTGAATAGCAGGAGTAAATCACGCGTTTTTCTTCGCTCCCACGCTACCATGACCTACTGGATAAAACGGTCTTCGCCGAAAGAAGCAAAACACTGCCGAGGCCAAAAAAGTAAATCAGGTCGCGACTATCGATCAGCCCCCGGCTCATGGATTCGAAATGATAACGTAAGCCCATCTGCTTGATCCCCATGGAGAGGTTTCCGTCCGAAAACAAGAGTGAAGCTGAATCAAAGCCGGAGTAGAAGACAAAGCAAAGTAAGGCGGCAAGCATGAACGACACAATCTGGTTGGCTACCAGCGTAGACGCGAGAATACCGAGTGCACAAAAGACAGCCCCAAGCAAGACCAGACCCAGATACGATCCGATGACGCCCGACGTGTCGATGTTTCCAGCGGGGTTGCCAAGTTGATACAGGGTATAATAATAGGTCAGCGTGGGAACGAGAGCCACGATCAACAGACAAGTCGATGCGAGAAATTTTCCCATGACGATGTTTCCCTCGGTTATCGGTTTTGTGAGGAGCCATTCGAGTGTACCCATTTTACGCTCTTCGGCAAAGCTGCGCATGGTGATGGCAGGAACGAGGAAGATGAAAACAAATGGACCTAGTGAGAATAGCGTTTCCATGTCGGCAAATCCATAGTCAAGAACCGATGTCTCCGGAAACACCCACATGAGCAGGCCCATGACAATAAGGAAAACACCCACGACGGCATAGCCGATGAGCGAGTCGAGAAATCCGTTTATTTCTTTGAGGAAAATCTGCACCATGCTATTCGGCGTTATCGGTTGCGCGCGTAAGCATGCTAAATACAGACTCCAACGAGTTTTCTTCCTGTTTCAATTCTACCAGTGACAGGTTGTGCTGCGCAGAAAAGCGGACAAGCGCCGGCCGGATGTCCTGATCCAACCCTGCGGAGATCCGGAATTTCCCTGGCGCCAGGCGGGTAACCCCCTGAACACCATCCGCTGCCAGCAGCATATCTTCTGAAATGTCATCAGCAAACTCAACAATCAGGTGCCGGCCACCCTTTCGCATCAGGTTCTCCAGTCTGTCGTCGGCGACGATGATTCCCTGGTTAATGACAATCACGCGATCACATAGCGCCTCGATTTCTTGCAAGATGTGTGATGAAAACAAGACTGTTTTATTGACGCTTACCGCTTTGATCAGCTTGCGGATTTCCACCAGCTGATTGGGATCAAGGCCTGAAGTCGGCTCATCGAGTACAAGTACCTGCGGGTCATGAATGAGTGCCTGGGCCAGTCCAATTCGCTGGCGGTATCCTTTGGAAAGCATGCCGATCTTTTTGTTTTGTTCGACCGAAAGCCCACACAGGCCAATCATCTCATCTACACGCTGTTTCTTTCTAGCAGCGGGGATTCCGTAAATAGACGCCACAAATCCAAGGTATTCGTGTACGTACATGTCAAGGTAGAGCGGGTTGTGCTCACCCAGGTAGCCGGTGCACCGTTTGACGAACATTGGATCAGCGACCACATCCTTGCCGTTCACGGTTACAGATCCCTTTGTCGGGGGCAAGTAGCCGGTGATGATTTTCATCGTCGTTGACTTTCCAGCTCCGTTGGGGCCCAGGAAGCCAACGATTTCACCCTCCCGAACGGTAAAAGAGGCATCATTTACGGCCCGTTGTTTGCCGTATTCTTTTGTCAGTCTGGTTACGTGGATGGACATGGATAGCGGGCGCAAAATAAAGCAAAAGAAGAAGGACTCCTATCCGGGCCGAAGCTGTCGGGCTGGAAATACTGGTCACCTGTCGATGCCATGGAACATTAATTGCTGTTAATAGAAAAATTAGGAAATTGCGAACTGTATGCGGAAGACTCTCCCCTTTCTACTGGCCTTTGTCCCTGTGCTCTTGCTAGCCCAGGGCGGGTATAAGATTGACTTTCAAATCAAGGAACTGAAAGACACCACCGTCTACCTGGGGTACTATTTTGGTGAAAGCACCTTTTTGAAAGATACCGCAAGGTCTGATAAAGCAGGCCGGTTCAGTTTCTCTGGAGCCAAGCCCCTGGACCGGGGTATTTACTTCCTCGCACTGGGGAAAGTCAAGCTTTTTGATCCCGGCTTCATCGTCAACCACAAGCAACACTTTACCATGGAGTCCAGTACGGTCGATATCGTCCGGAATATGAAAGTCACTGGTGACGAGGATAACCAACTGTTTTTTGAGAATATGGTTTTCAATTCAGAGCGCCACAAGGAGGCAGGACCATATATTAAAATTCTTCAGGACAGTACCTTGAGCGAAGATCAAAAAAAAGAAGCCAGGGAAGCCTTTGCCCTAATTGACAAGAAGGTGCAGGATCATCAAAATGAGCTTATCGCTAAACATCCTGGCACATTAACGGCCAAACTGGTCAATGTCAACAAGCGAGTTGAAGTTCCGAATCCCCCCAAGAAGGCGGACGGTACCATTGACTCTTCCTTTCAGTACCGCTACTACCGCGCCCATTTCTTTGACAATTTTGATTTGGCTGATGAAGCACTGATTCGGCTGCCCACATCGGCTTATCAGCAAAAGCTAGATGAATACCTGGATAAGCTTGTGGTGCAGATGCCAGACAGTTTAATGGTCGCCATTGACGCGTTGGCCGCCCGTGTGAAATCGAACAAAGAAACTTACAAGTACCTGGTGTGGACCTGTGTTTACAAGTATCAGAAGCCTCCTATCATGGGGCTTGATGAAGTATTTGTCAGGCTCTTCGACAAATACTATGCATCGGGTGAAATGGATTTTTGGATAAGTGCATCGATGAAGAAGACCATGAAGGAGGTCGCAGAAAAACTCCGCCCTAGTCTCATCGGCAAGACGGGTACCAACCTGATTATGCAGGACCAGGCATTTCAGCGAAAAGCACTGTATGACATCAAGAAGAAATATTCTCTCATTTTCTTCTTTGACCCTGACTGCGGGCATTGCCGGGAGGAATCCCCTAAGCTCGTCACGTTCTACAACCAACGGAAAGAGAAGTTCAGCCTTGAGGTATATGCCGTGAGTCTGGATTCCTCGATGCAGAAGATGCGGGACTATATCAAGCAAATGAAAATGAGCTGGATTACCGTAAACGGACCACGGAGTTATACCGGTTCCTTATATAGCTCCTACTACGCCGAAACCACACCCATGATTTATATCCTGGACGAAAAAAAGAAGATTATCGCCAAGGGTCTTCCGGTGGATCGGGTAGAGGAATTTCTCACCAATTACGAGCGATTTGAGCAGCGGAAAAATGCACAGAAGGGCAAGGGATCCTAGATCCAGGAGCTTTCAGTTACAATTCAACGCCTTATTCTGTCGGTTAGTGACGTTTTTCTGAATAATTAACCTTCGCAGTGCAACTATTTACACTCCACGGAGTATCTAAGTAGGTAAAACAGACCTACGATGGCACTTTTAGATACAATTTTCGGAAAGAAGAAGAAGGAATTCAGGGCTTCCTGTCCTATTACCAAGGAACCCCTCGAGAAGGGATTCGGCTATTTGCTTACGACCTCCCAGGTGGTAGCGAGCAAAAAGTATTGGGACCTGATCATGACAGAGCCAGAAACACTCAGCTACACACTTTCCCACTTCAAGAACCAGTCCAGCGGAACGCAGATGCGTTCAATGATTTTCGAAAAATACGCCGCTATCCAAAAGCCTTGGATCGTATCCGACTCAGTCATTAACTACTTTGATGTTGACAAGGGTACCGCCAAGGAGAACGCCAAGAAGTGGTGGGAACAGGAAGGAAATTATTCGCCTACCAACACAGGACCTGCCAGCGATACGTTGGATGCGATAGCCTACCAGACATGGAAAAATTACGCAATCCTTGAAGCAGGGCGAGACAAAGTCCGCTAAGCAAACATTCCCGTATCTATTTCGAACGCTCGATTGTGAACCTGACCAGGTTACCCAGCGAGTTCTTGTAGTCTGACTCCGGAAAGTCCGACAACATCTCGAGTGCCTGTTGATAATATTTCTCCATAACCCCCTTGGCGTATTCTATCCCGCCGGAACCACGGACGAAGTCGATTACCTCTTTTACCTTTACTACTTTATCACTCTCGTTTCGGACAATGCCAATAATCTTCCGCTTCTCAAGCCAAGAGGCTTTGGACAACGCGTGAATCAGGGGAAGCGTCATTTTTTTTTCTTTGATATCTATGCCGACGGGTTTTCCGATCGTATCGTCACCATAATCAAACAAATCATCTTTAATCTGGAAAGCCATCCCAATCCGCAGACCGAACGTCTTCATTTTATCGACGGTTGCCTTGTCGGCACCAGCCGAGCTGGCGCCCATGGCGCAGCAGGAGGCAATAAGTGATGCGGTTTTCTGCTGTATGATTTGGAAATAAACCTCTTCGCTGATATCAAGCTGTCTGGCTTTTTCCATCTGCAGCAGCTCCCCTTCGCTCATCTCCTTGACCGACTCGGTGCCGATCGTGAGCAGGTCAAATTCCTTGTGATCAACGGAAAGCATGAGGGCGCGGGCCAGAAGAAAATCACCTACGAGAACTGCGATCTTGTTCTTCCACAGGGCGTTTATGGAAAAGAATCCCCGGCGATAATTGGCATCATCGACGACGTCATCATGGACCAGGGTTGCGGTGTGCAAGAGTTCAATCAAGGAGGCGGCGCGGAAGGTGGATTCAGTAATTTTTCCGCACGTACCGGCGCTGAGAAAGATGAACATCGGGCGCATTTGTTTGCCTTTCCGCTTCACGATGTAGTTCATGATTTTGTCGAGCAAGAGGACGCGGGTATGCATGGAAGCACGGAACTTCTGTTCGAATTCCTCCATCTCGCGGGCGATAGGTGCTTTTATGTCGTTGAGGCGCAGCGGCATTGTGGCAATATAGTGAATAGTCGATAGTCGATAGTCAATAGTCGCTGGCTGGCAAGGAATTAGCGTCAACACCGAACTACTATGGATTGTGGACTATGGTCGATGGTCGATGGCTGGAAGGGAAATAGCGTCAACACCGAACTACTATGGGCCATGGACCATGGACCATCTACTGCATTGAAATTTCCAGTAACAATTGCCCCCGACTATGTACTATTCCCTATTTTTAGGGTATGAAGGGAGTTGATCAATATTGGGAGCAGGTTGCATTTGCCCTTGTGGTACTTGCTGTCGCGTTTCTTTTGGGGCGAATTGTGCGAGGGATTTTGGGGCGCTTCTTCCGGGCTGCGGCGCAGAAGTTAAAAGTTGACCCGACGCGGTATAACTTCTTTAAGAATGCCAGCGAGTTCGTGATTATGCTCATCGCCATTGTCATCATATTTCGATCGATTCCCGCGCTGCGCGGATTTGGCGACACCCTTCTTACCGGTGCGGGAATATTGGCTGCCATCGTTGGCTTTGCCTCACAGTCTGCATTTTCAAATATCGTCAGTGGTGTGTTCCTTGTTATTTTCAGGCCCTTCAGCGTTGGCGACAGGGTTCGTATTGGTCAGTTGTATAACGGCGATG
Source organism: Cyclobacteriaceae bacterium (assembly GCA_031384895.1). Taxonomy (GTDB): domain Bacteria; phylum Bacteroidota; class Bacteroidia; order Cytophagales; family Cyclobacteriaceae; genus ELB16-189. The sequence goes on from JANNAZ010000408.1 coordinate 7,634, forward strand.
TCGAGGACATCACCCTACGGCATACAGTAATCAGGGATTTTGAAAACAAGCGAATCGTCATTCCGAACACAGTGATCAGCAACGAAGTTATCATCAATTCCACTATCGTAGACGAGAAGGTCTGCATGTTTATCGACTTTGGGATATCGTTTGATGCGGAGATTCAGAATGCACAGGACATAATCCAGCAGGAAGCGGTAAAGAACCCGTACTGCATTGACAACCGAACGGAGGAGGAAAAAGCCAAGGGAGAGCATGCGGTTATGGTCCGGGTTATGGGATTTAATGAACTGGGCGCCCAGTTGCGTGGTTACGCATGGGCAAGAAACCCGAATGAAGGGTTTGAGCTCAAGTGTGAATTGCACAAGAGCATAAAAGAACGATTTGATAAGGAGGGTATTGGCATGGCTATACCCCTTCGTATGATTGCGTACAAAAATCAACCCCAATAAAACCCTACAAACCCGGATGTCCAACGAACACCAGGAGACGGATGAAGATTTAGCACCGAATGAGAGCGTCATTCTGGAATTAATCCAGTACAATGAAGGCGAATTCGCTATGCAGACAAATCCTCCGTTGGCTGAATTGCTAACCAGTGTCAAACCAGACTACACCAACTGGATCAATGTCGATGGTTTACAGGATAGGCGCCTGGTAACGAAACTTGGAAATCACTTCAGCATGCATCCCCTGTTGCTGGACGACATCCTTAACGACCATCAAACGAAGGCAGAAGAGTTTGATGAACACTTGTTCTTCACGATGAAGATGCTGCACAGTATTTCGGGAAGTCAAATTGAATACGAACAAATCAGTTTTGTGCTAGGGAAGGACTACCTGCTTTCGTTTCAGCAAAAGAAAGGTGATCTCTTTGGCGCCTTTCGCGAGCGGATCAAGAAAGGAACAGGGAAAATCCGGAGCAGAAAAGCAGATTATTTGCTATACCGCTTGATTGACATCATTGTCGACAGCTATTACACGGTTCTTGATTCAGTGGGTCAACGAATTGAAGAAATTGAGGATGTTGTACATAAAGAGACTACCGGAGATGAGTTTGACAAACTTCAGGCCATCAACAAGGAGTTGATTTACTTGCGAAAAGCCCTTTACCCACTTCGGGATGCGCTCAAGAAAATGAGCAAGGATGAAAGCGGTTATATTGTTCCGACCACGCTACGGTATTTCAGAGATGTATATGATCACGTGGTCCACCTCATTGATTCGCTTGATACATACAAAGACCTTACCTCGGGGCTGATGGACATACATATCAATACGATGAACTCGCGGATGAACGAGGTCATGAAGGTACTCGCTGTCATCTCGACGATCTTTATGCCGCTGACCTTTATCGTGGGGATCTATGGAATGAATTTCGAATTCATGCCGGAGATCCATTCTCATTGGGGATATCCTATGGTCTGGATCACCATGGTCATCAGCGTTGCTGCTATGATTATCTACTTCAAGCACAAGAAGTGGTTTTGATGTCGACCTCCATACATGCCAACGCTGCCACAGGCTGCGTCCAGACATTTCTCCGGCTGCCAGTCTTTAAATACAAAAAATGATTTTACCTTTAGTTTCCTAAACCCTATAAATCTATGCTAATCCCCATTGTCACACTCCTGGTTGGTTTTGCAATCCTCATCAAGGGCGCCGACTTTCTTGTTAACGGTGCGTCTTCGGCTGCAAAGAAGAACGGCATTTCCAACCTGGCCATCGGGCTCACCGTAGTCGCTTTCGGCACGTCCATGCCGGAATTAATTGTCAGTTTGTTGTCCGCGCTTGAAGGAAAAAATGATGCCTCCTTTGGGAATGTTATTGGAAGCAACAATTTTAACCTGCTCTTTATTTTGGGAATAGCCGGGATCATTTATCCACTCATTGTGCAGCGCAATACGGTAAAATACGAGGTGCCTATTTCCTTGTTTGCCGCGTTGATCTTATTTGTCTTGGTCAACGACGCGATGCTTTGGGGTGACACCTCTGCGCCTGAAGGCTACGGTGGCGTCCTGACTCGATTCGACAGCCTTATCCTGTTAGCCTTTTTTGTTGGCTTTCTGGTCTACATCTACCGCACCATGCGTATAGCATCCGATCTAGAGGAAGGAGAACCGATCAAACTGTATAGTACACCGATGTCAGTCGGAATGATCCTTGCCGGATTGGTCATGCTAATTTATGGTGGCAAACTTGTTGTTGATAACGCCATTGAGATTGCCCACCATTTTGGACTGAGTGAAAAATTGATCGGCCTTACCATTCTTGCTGCAGGTACCTCGCTTCCTGAATTAGCCACTTCCTGTGTGGCGGCCTATCGGAAGAATACCGATATCGCCATTGGAAACGTGGTGGGTTCTAATATTTTCAACATCTTCTTCATTCTGGGAATCACCGCATTTGTTAATCCGATTGCCTACAACCCCGCTATGAATTTTGATCTGCAGGTGCTCATGGGATCAACGGTATTGTTGATGGTTTTCATGTTCACGTTGAATACCCGGAAACTCGACCGGTGGGAAGCCATCATTATGTTGGCCTCCTATTTCGCCTACACGATATACCTGGTAGCGATCGACTAAGAAGACTAGCAACTAGCAACTAGC
>JANNAZ010000046.1:0-3654 GCA_031384895.1 Cyclobacteriaceae bacterium
CTATTTTTCCAGGATTCGATCTTTGAAAACATCCCTTGTTGTTTTTCGGATTTTGTTGTCATCTTCTTGTAGTTTATCTTTTGACAACAAAACTATCTTACCCTCGGGGTCGGGGAAAGATGTACTTCATCGGATGCTTACGAAGCGGATGCAATGTCAATCAGGGTTTAAGAAATGTCTAGCAATTCCGAGTAGCAGTAACTCCCACTACTTGACCCCCTCACTTTCTCTGCCACTTAACTTGTCGGTATTCAAGAAATATGAGTGAAAATCAAAGTCCGAAACACCGAATAGGTTTGGCCCTTTCCGGCGGAGGTTATCGGGCCGCAGCCTTTCACCTCGGAACGTTGCGGGCACTGCATAAGCTGAGAATCCTTGACAAGGTGGAGGTGTTGTCGACCGTCTCTGGCGGGTCTATTGTTGGCGCGGATTATGTCTTGTCTTTGTCCAGCGCAAGGTATCCCGACTTTGAACAACGGTTTATTGAGAAATTGAAGGAAAGTGTGGTCAGTCAGGTCCTTGCCTCTTTCACTTTCATCAAAGTGCTCGTTGGCGCTGCCCTTTGGCTGGGGGCGATTATCGCAATGCAGTTTACGTTGTATCCATGGGTGAGCTGGATCGTGCTCATTGTGGGAATCTTGTTGTTTGTAAAATATCAATTCAGGATACTACCCATCAGCACCATCATTGAAGGCGTTTACGATCGGATATTTTTCAATGGCAGAGCGCTGCGCTACCTCCCCGACAAACCTGTCATCGCCATCAACAGCACAAACGTTGAAACTGGACGGCAGTTTACCTTTTCAAAAAACAGGATGGGAGACTCCACGTACGATCATCCGGAGCATGGAGATCCCATCAAATTCAAGCCCACTGAATTTCCCGTTTCTCGCGCGGTGATGGCATCAAGTTGTGTGCCGTTCGCCTTTTCGCCCGTTCCCATTGCAGAACAATACTTTGTGAATGCTGGTGATTTTCACCGGGTCCATCCACTCCTGATTGACGGTGGGGTATATGATAATCAGGGAATGCACAAGCTTACGTTTGATGGCAGCGGATATAGCTGTGACGTGGTGATTACCAGTGATGCGGGAAACAAGATGCCGTTTGAAGGTTCATTTAAGAATGTTTTCACCCTGTTGATCCGGTCTATGGACCTGTTTATGAACCGGATCAAGAAGTCTCAAATGATGGACAATCTGTATCAGCCTGGTCAAAGTCGACGTCAGATTGCTTTTGTCTCGCTGGGGTGGGACCTGGATCGGTGCATTCCTGGATTTGTTGAGAATCTGAAAGAGGGGATCGTTCAGCGTGAAGTGATTGAAGCCCATCAAATTCCATTGGCGTATATGGTGCCATTTGACGCACCCAAGATCCAGGCATACCTCGAACAACAAATTGGCTACGCTGAAATCAGGAAGGGTCAGCAATCCCCGCAAGACCTTGCCATTGCCAGGAAAGTTGGAACAAACCTCACGGCCCTTTCGGATCAGCAAATCCGGGCACTTATCAACCAGGCGGAACTTATGACGGAATTGCAAGTAAGGTTGTATTGTCCGGCTGCGGTAGGTGAGGGCGTCTAGACCCTGGACCCCAAACCCACCTGACTTTTACCCCTCTCCGGGAGTACCCAAACAGCAGGTGTGAATTCTTGTGTTGTCATGGTCAAAACATGGGAGTTACTGCTAGACGAGTTGAAGTGCTTTGACCAGACTTGATTACTTATGCACATGGTTTCCAAGATTTCCCCAGTCAGGTCCATGATGAAGCTAGGAGCAATATGTTTGCCCGCTCTTGTCCTTATTCTGAGCTGCACTCCAAACAGATCAGAAAAGGCTGGTAGTGAAGCAATGGATTCGGTCCAAGTGTCAGAAGAGATTTCAAGCCCACCAAAGCAAGATATTCGGGACAAGCGTCTCAAGAAATCCAAAAAGAAGCCCGATGAAAACTATACGGTCGTTAGAACATTTTTTGCTACCGACAGAGACCAAAATAGCAATGCCAGTGCTTCACAAACTTTTGGGAGCGCCCGGTCAACCTTGAAGTACGGCACCTGTGAAGTGAGCATCCCGAGGGATCATCGAATGGGGGAGTTGGAAGCCCCCTCTATTTGGAAGTTGCAGTTTAAGGAAGACCCAGATAAGCACGTAGTGCTTTTGACGGCGCGTAGCATGCGTCAGGAATTTTTCTACGATTCACTTCGGCAACGGATTCAGTCATCCTCCGGCAGCAGTGCTTTCATTTTTGTGCACGGCTATAATGTGAGTTTTGAAGATGCTGCCCGTCGAACAGCACAGATAACCTATGACCTCTCGTTCGACGGCGCACCTGTATTCTACAGTTGGCCATCACAAGGCAAGACAGCGGCATATACTGTGGATGAGCAAACCATTGAATGGGCCCAGGGGAATCTTTTGAAATTTTTGAAGGATTTCTTTGATCAGTCAGATGCTCAGAATGTTTACCTGATTGCCCATAGTATGGGAAACCGGGCCCTTACGAGAAGCCTGGCTGCGCTGCTTGCGGAGAAGCCGGAGGTGCGAAAGCGTCTGACCGAAGTAATACTTACGGCCCCAGATATCGACGCAGATGTCTTCAAACGCGATATCGCGCCTGCCCTCACTTCCCATGGCCGACCCATTACCCTTTATGCTTCCTCGCGCGATCTTGCATTGGCGGCTTCGAAGCGAGTTCATGGCTATCCCCGGGCTGGTGATTCCGGACCTGAGATGGTGATCATGCCGGGCATAGAGACCATTGATGCTACTAAAGTGGAGACAGGATTTTTAGGGCATTCCTATTTTGCGGAAAGCAAGTCGGTACTATCAGATATCTACTATCTGATCAAAGAGCGTCAGCGTGCTGACCGCCGCTTTGGGCTCAGGGGAGTGACTACCGCCAGAGGGCGCTACTGGGCCTTCAAAGATTGACAAAGCCTCAGCATTATTGACAATCATCAGTTCGCCAATTAGCGCTTTACTGAGCAGGACCATCTAAGTGTAGAAGTCCTTTCTCATGCGCAAACTTTACCAGCCCTACATTACCACGGCAGTTGGTCTTTTCGAGGATATTGGCGCGGTGGTTGAAGAATGTCTTCTCGCTGATTTGCAACCGTTCACTGATTTCACCAGGGCTTAGTTCCTGGCAGATCAGCAGCAGGATTTGCAGTTCGCGGGACGTGAGCTTCTGATGGGTTTTGTCTGGTTGCACCTTTCCATGTAGTTGTTGCAGGGCACGTTCCATGATGTCGTTGCGATAGAAGTCTTTGTCAACAATCGCGTAGAGTGCCTTCTCGACTTCTTCCGGGCCGCACGACTTGTTGAGGAAACCGTGTACGCCGAGGTCCATGAGCCGTATGACAAAGATCTCTTCGGTGTGCATGGTCAGGATCAGGATCTTCACGTTGGGAAAATTTTCGGCCAGGTGGCGGGTAGTCTCAATCCCGCCAAGGACGGGCATCTCGACGTCGAGGATGACGGCATCCGGTTGCTTTTTCTCAACAAGGTGGATGAGCTCCTTTCCATTGGATGCTTCATCTACCTGGCCAACCCGGCTAAAGGTTTTCAGCAGGCGTATCATTCCCTTTCGAACCACGGTGTGATCATCGGCCAGATAGACAAGCAGGTTATTCTTCATACGTTCAAAGGTAATGTT
>JANNAZ010000070.1:0-28989 GCA_031384895.1 Cyclobacteriaceae bacterium
ATTGAACCGACGCACCTCAAGTCTGACCTGCATACTGCCATCATTGAGTACCTGAAGGTTCACTCACCTGTTGCACCGGTTATTGAGGGAAGGGTAACCGCTACCGATGGTCCTCAACTGTTACTTTCGCAACTTGAGGGATATGGCTATGAATTCTCCTGACAACCATTTTTCAGGTTACCTTTAGTGGCCGTAATCGTAGTGAACTCTTTTATCTAAATAGAAACTTATGGAAATTATTGAATTGATACGTCAGCCGTGGCCCTGGTACGTGAGTGGCGTGCTTATCGGCCTAATTGTTCCTGCTCTTTTTTTATTGGGAAACAAAGCATTTGGTATCTCATCATCCCTACGGCACATCTGCGCAGCCTGCTTGCCAGGAAAAATACCTTTCTTCAATTATGATTGGAAAAAGGAGGCCTGGAATTTGTTTTTCGTTGCAGGCATTTTGCTGGGCGCCGCTATCGCAACCTATTTCCTTGTCAGCCCCTTGGATTCTCAGATTTCCGATCAAACTATGCAAGACGTTGCGGCGTTGGGTATCGCTGTTGACCAGAAAATGCTGCCTGCAACATTATTCAGTATGGCCAGTCTTTTCACAGTGCGCGGATTCGTCTTCATCGTGGTCGGCGGTTTTTTTGTAGGATTCGGGACACGTTATGCCGGTGGTTGCACCAGCGGTCATTCCATCCTGGGAATCTCCACGTTACAGTTGCCCTCGCTTCTGGCTACGATAAGCTTCATGGCCGGCGGTTTTGCCATGGTTCATCTGATTCTTCCCTTACTGCTTAAAATTATCTGATCTATGGCACAAGGACACGATGAATTCTCTGCGGAGACTATTTCCGAAACAAATTCCGGGGCTGAAGGTTCCGTGAGTCAAGGCCTTCGCGTAAATGTTAAATACCTAATAGCTGGTATTTTCTTCGGGGTAATCCTTGTTAAAAGTCAAGTGATTTCCTGGTACCGAATCCAGGAGATGTTCAGACTTCAGGCATTTCACATGTACGGTATACTCTGCACGGCAATTGCTGTTGGAGCGCTTTCCATGCTGGCGATCAACCGATTCAAAGTAAAGACCTTGGATGGAAAAAATGTGATCATTCCGCTAAAGGAACTGAACAAAGGAACCGTTTTGGGGGGCCTGATCTTTGGGCTAGGTTGGGCGCTGACGGGCGCATGTCCCGGCCCGCTGTTTGCACAAATTGGCAGTGGGTTTCTGATCGTTATCGTTACATTTTTCAGCGCGCTTGCAGGCACATGGACCTATGGGTTTTTTCGCGAAAAACTACCTCATTGATAGACTGGACACCAGGTTCAGTTGAGTAAATCTCAATAATATACTTGCGCCTTCTTTGGATCAGATTTTGCATTGTACTTTTGCATTAACATCATTCATTGAAACGCGCAAAAAAAGTCCTGCTCTATGCCACGATGACCCTCTTGGTGATCCTCGCCAGCGCTGTCGCTTCCCTTTTTCTCTTCAAAGACCGCATTATTCAACAATTCGTACGCGAAGCCAACAAGAGCCTCGGCACACCCATCACCATCGGCAAAATAGATGCTTCGGTCTTTCAGGACTTTCCGAAGATATCCATTGTTTTTACAGATGTCTATGTTGAGGACAGCCATCCAGGACAATATCCTTTGCTAACGGCCAAACGTATTTCCTTTTCCCTCAATCCAATGGATGTATGGCGGGGCCGATACATTATACAGGGGCTTCAGGTGAGCGAAAGTGAAACCAACCTTCGGGTAAACAAGGAGGGCAAGACAAACTATATCATTGTGAAGTCAGGCGTTGAGGGGGGCGGTAGTGTTTCCTTTGATCTTCGGAACGTGAAATTGAGTCAATCAACAGTGTCCTATGTTGACCTCTCTGTTACGCAGCACCATGAATTCTTCAGTCAGGGCCTGACCGCCACCATCATTGCCCGTGACGATAGATACCAGATCAAAGCAGACGGCGATGTAAAGATTCAACAAATTGGAATCGGTCGTTCTATTTTTCTTCAGGATAAATCATTTGACCTCACGTCGACCTTGGAATATGATGACCTCGGAAAAAATCTGCTAATTCAAGCCGCTACCCTCACGCTCCGAGACAATCACTTTGAGGTCAGCGGTTCGTATGCCTTCAAAGACAAGAACCTGATTGACTTGGCGATTGTCGCAAAAGAAACAGATCTACAGTCATTGCTCGCTTTGCTCCCCGAATCTACCAGCAAACACTACACACAGTATGAAAGTAAAGGCGAGGTGTACTTTGACGCCAGGCTTTCCGGTGAGATCAGCCGGCGCAGCAGCCCTTTCTTCAGTATTGACTTTGGTTTCCGCAACGTCACGCTCGTACATCCAGGGTTCAACTCAACGATCGAGCAGGTCCATCTGGAGGGTTCATTCAAGACTCCTTCCCTTTCTCAGTACTCCCGAGCCATACTCTCACTCAAAAATATTACAGCAACCTTGAATGGGGCACCCTTCACAGGAAATTTTGATCTCAAGAATCTTGATGATCCATTTGTCACCTTGGATTTTGATGGCCAACTTAAAGCGGCTGACCTGCTTAATTTCTATCCGGTAGATAATGTGACTGATGTTTCAGGATCCGTCAATGCACATGTTTCCTTATCCGGTCAACTTGCACTGTTGAAGAGCAAGGCGACTGCGCAGCAAGTAAAAACGGAAGGAAAAGTTGAACTGCATGATCTGAATTTTACCATGGGCAAGAAGGCGCTTGTCTTCTCAAACCTAAACGGCTCACTGCAATTCAATAACAATGATCTTGCCATGAGCAACTTAGGGGGCAGTTTCGAACACAGTGACTTCTTGGTCAATGGGTTCTTTAAAAACATTGTTACCTATGCCATCTTCGACAATCAGCCCATCGGCATCGAAGCTGATCTCACGTCTAGGTTTCTGGACTTGGACAGGCTATTTGAAATCGGCTTCAGTGAATCGGCGACAGGTCCCTACGAATTTTCCATTTCACCAGCCATTAATCTGAATTTTAATTGCCTAATCGACTCCCTGAATTTCAAGAAGTTTCATGCCACTCACGTCAAAGGCGATTTGCTGGTAAAAAATCAGATTGCCGTCTCCCGAAGTATTAACCTGAAGGCGATGGGCGGCACGATTGATATGTCCGGCATCGTCGACGCAAAAAATCCAAAGGCCATCGACCTGATTACATCGGCTACGCTGGACGGAATTTATGTCGATTCGCTATTCTATGTATTCGGAAACTTTAACCAGAATTTCATAGAATACAAACATCTCAAGGGCCAGGCCTTGGCTACTATTTCGCTGGAGGCTACGCTGAATCCGGCACTTCATCTCTTTCCAGAGACATTGGTTGCAGATGTAAGTGCAACCATAAAGAATGGAGAACTTAACAATTTTGAACCACTTAAGGGTCTGAACAAATACCTCGATGACCAAGGGTTGAACAAACTTCGATTCGCCGATCTGAAGAACGACATACACATTGAAAATAAAACCGTCTTCATTCCCATGATGGAAATTAGAAGCAATGTGACTTCCCTGCAGCTTAGTGGCACGCACACCTTTGATCAGCATATCGACTACCGGGTCGTCGCCCCCCTTCGTAATAAAAAGAAAATTGATCCGGACGAATCTTTTGGCGCCATCGAAGACGACCTGCAGGGCCGCTCCAAAGTGTACTTAAAAATCACCGGCACAACGGACAACTACAAAGTGGCCTACGACCAGGTAGCGGTCCGGAAGAAGATCGCCAGCGATATTAAAAGGGAAGTTATTGAGCTCAAAGAGGCATTCCGGCTGAAGGGGAAGAAAAAGAAAAAGGAGCTGGAGCTCAAGAAAGACGACTACTTCGACTGGGAGAATCATCCGTAATCAGTCAGAAAAAAGGCCGCCAACAGATCGGCTTGGCTTCACTACTTTTACACCCTCATGGTATCCCTTCAGGCGCTCGTCCGACTCACCCGAATCTGGAATCTGCTAATCATAGGCGTGGCACAATACTGCGCGGCTATTTTTTTGATCCCATTCGATACGGTGCATGATCCCCGGCTTCTCCTGTTGGTACTTTCCACGGTCTTGATCGCAGCAGGCGGATACAGTATCAACGACTATTATGACGTCAAAATTGATCTTATCAATAAACCGGGGCGGGTGGTTGTGGGCAAGGCGCTTTCCCGGCGAATGGTACTGCTTCTCCATACCTTGTTCTCCGTTACGGGCATTGGCCTTGGCTTTGTCCTGGATTGGAAAATTGGATCCATCAATTTCCTGTCGGCTTTTCTGCTGTGGCTGTACTCCAACGCGTTGAAACGACAGCCGTTTATCGGCAATTTCTTAGTTGCACTCTTGACCGGCCTTTCGATTCTTGTGGTCAATGTGCTCTTTCAACCTATTGTGGTAATTGTTTGGGTGTACTCCCTATTCGCCTTTTTCATGACGTTGATCCGGGAAATAATCAAAGACGTTGAGGATTTGAAAGGCGACGATACGTTCGGATGCCGGACACTACCCATTATTTGGGGCATTCGCCCAACAAAGGTTTTCATTTACCTGTTGCTCCTTTTGTTTCTGGCAGTCGTCTTCGCCATCCACACCCGGGTCACCCCAATGCCCGTTTCATTCTTCATAACGTTTCTATTTCTACCAATGGGTGCGCTGATCATTTGGCTCATTCGCGCCGATACCCGTAAGGATTTTTACCGGCTAAGTCAATTTTGCAAAGTGATCATGCTTGCAGGTATTTTCAGTATGGCTTTTCTTTAGATTACCTTGATGCCGTTGAAGAACGAAAGAAAAATAAGTATAGCCCTAATGGCCTCCGGAAGCGGGACTAATGCAGAAGCCATCATGCGGTATTTTGCCAACAATCCACAAGCCCAGGTCGGCCTGCTCATGAGTAATAATCCAAAAGCCTATGCCCTAGAGCGTGCAAAACAGTTTCAGGTGCCAACTCTTGTCTTTACCCGTGAACAATTCCGTGAAGGCAATATAGTTCTTCAACAACTAACGGAACATAAAATCACACACCTTGTCCTTGCTGGTTTTTTGTGGCTTGTCCCCGCCTACCTGATCAACGCATTCCACGGCAAAATCCTGAACATTCATCCTTCCCTTTTGCCCAAACATGGTGGCAAAGGAATGTTCGGCGAGAAGGTCCATCAAGCGGTGAAATCATCAGGGGATGCAAAAACAGGAATAACAATACATATCGTAAACGAACAATTTGATGATGGAAAAATTCTTTTCCAGGCTTCATGCGAAGTCAGCCCATCCGATACACCAGAAACTATTGCCGTGAAAGTGCACGCGCTGGAATATCGTCACTTTCCCGTTGTTATTGAACAGTGGGTTAGTCAGGTTTAGGGTGCATCACCTCTGAATCGGAAGTGATAATTAATCCATACGGGCTACCAAGAAGGCACTTTTTTGCTACCTTTTCCACATGCAGCCATCCCTCCTCACAACCCTCATCATGCCACTGGCGCTTGGCATCATCATGTTGGGTCTTGGGCTTTCCCTCACGCTGGATGATTTTAGACGGGTGACCAAGTATCCAAAGGCCATCACCATTGCGTTGGTTTGTCAAATGATGCTCTTGCCATCTGTCTGCTTCCTATTGGCAAACGTGTTTAACCTGCCACCGGAGCTTGCGGTTGGACTGATGCTTCTATCTGCCTCCCCTGGCGGGCCTACTGCCAATCTGTACAGTCACCTGTCGAATGGAGACGTGGCACTAAACATCACCCTTACTGCAATCAATAGCTTGCTGACGCTCTTCACATTGCCGTTGATCGTCAATCTCTCCCTGGGCTACTTCATGGACAGCGGTGAATACCTCCCGATGCAGTTCAAAAAAGTAATTGAAGTTTTTGCCATTGTACTTGTGCCGGTCATCATCGGTATGTCCATCAAATCCAGAGCTCCGAGTTTTGCGGCACGCATGGAGAAGCCCGTGAAGATTTTATCTGCTTTATTCCTGGCACTGATTATCATTGCGATTACCATCAATGAACGACATCTTATAGGAGACTATTTTGCACAATTCGGAGTACCCGTGCTATTGTTTAACCTCATGAGCATGGCCGTTGGCTATTTTCTTCCCCAGCTCTTCCATGTGGAAAAGAAACAGGCAATCGCTATCAGCATGGAAATCGGGCTTCACAATGGAACACTGGCTATTTATATCGCCTTGAATGTGATGCACAATTCAGCCATGGCTATGCCTGCAGGCGCATATAGCCTGATCATGTTCTTTACTGCTGCTCTTTTTGGATTCCTCGTAAATTTGGGACGACTCAAATAAGTCAAATTTTCTCCGTGCTTCTTTGATAGACCTGCACGAACCTCTGCCTAACAATATCCTCCCCCTTAAACTAATCTACTCCACCGCGTGAATCGTCACCCAATATCGATAGGCGACAATGGCCTTTTGCATTTTGGTGAGTTTCGTGAGGTCCTTCTTGCTCATCCGTGGCAATATCATTCGGTTGATAGCCGCCAGCACTTGATAAAGTGATTTCTTCATGTTGTTGGGGAAACGATTCGTCGATCAGGGCGAATTAATCTCATTAAATCCATCTGCATGGTCTGTCCAGCTCATCGGGTAATTCTTATCTACAAATTCAGCCGCATCCGTTGTCAAAAATAACGGGCGAAATGTATCGAGCATAACCGCAAGTTCTTTAGTCTCTTTCGCACCAATACTCTTTTCCACGGTGCCTGGGTGCGGCCCATGAGGTAGCCCACCCGGATGGAGGGTGAACGATCCGCGTTCAATTCCGCGACGGCTCATAAAATTCCCTTCTGCATAGTAGAGTACCTCATCACTGTCAATATTACTGTGGTTGTAAGGAGCGGGTATTGCCAGCGGATGGTAATCAAACAACCTCGGAACAAACGAACAAATGACGTAGTTACGGCCTTCGAAAGTTTGGTGCACGGGCGGCGGTTGATGAATTCTGCCTGTGATGGGTTCAAACTCATGCACAGAAAAAGCGTAGGGCCACAGAAATCCGTCCCAACCGACGATATCGAGCGGGCTGGAGTCGTACACATACTGATGCAAATGACCTTGTTTTTTTATTTTTACCAGGAACTCTCCCTTGGAACTATCCGTAACCAATTCATGTGGTGGCCGCATGTCGCGTTCGCAATACGGTGAATGTTCCAGCAATTGACCCAACCGGTTTCGGTATCGTTTGACAGTCTCCACCGGAGTTGCCGATTCGATGATGAGAACACGAAGGGGGCCCTCGTTAAATTCTAATTTGTAAATAACCGTACGGGGGATGACTACATAGTCGCCCTGACGGAATTCAACAACACCAAACTGAGAAATTAGCCGTCCGCCACCGTCATGAATAAAAAGCACTTCATCTCCCTCCGCATTCTTATAGAAATAGTCCATTTTGCGCTGCTTAGGTGAGCAAATGGCCATGGAACAATCGCTGTTCATCAGCAAGACCTTTCGTGCTGACAGGTAATCATCCCCCGTCACTTCGACCTTGGAGGTATTAAGATGAGTCTGGCGTAATCCATATTTCTCAAGAATCTTTGGGCCATAGGGAACTGGCTCTCCCAACGTCTTGATCCGGGTCGGAGGGTTGATGTGGTATAGAATCGAGTAGATACCCGAGAAACCCTCAGAGCTTACAACCTCCTCACTATACAATGAACCGTTCGGCTGTCTGAATTGAATGTGCCTTTTGGCGGGGATCTTTCCCAGGTGATGATAAAACATAACTCGGTTTCGCCTTAATGCGAAGCCCAAGTTATGAAATTCCGGATATTGAAACGGCCGTCCCTCGGTAAATTGAAGGTCCAATTACATGCGAGTCCGGCTGAGGTCTGGAATCCGGTCAAACAACCGAATTGCCTGCTGCAAAACCTCGTTTGACTCATTAAAGATAGGATAGAACCCGTTGTTGCCCCAGATGCGGCGAGCGATTTGCGCTTTCACATTTACCTGAAAGATTGATTTATGTCGCTTCAAATCATTCCAGTCAGGCTCCACCTTGTTCTGGCGCCCGACCTTCACCAACTGGTCAAGCATTTCAGCACTGATCTCGAACCTGGAAAGATAATTTTCCAATCCCAAACGTGTCAATTCCTCCTTGTGAGCTGTGGCATAGTTGAATGTGTATTCCTGCATTGAATTGCTTATATACAAGTCATTGAGGTATCGGCTATTCTGGGTGGTGTCCAGTGGTACAAAATAATCCGGCATTATTCCTCCACCACCGTATACCGTCCGACCATTTGCCGTTTTATATTTTAATGAGTCGCTGAATTTTATGCTGTCGGCATGAAAGAACTCTCCGTGTCTAAACCGCTTCGTTATGTCGCTCGAATATTCCTCCATATCTCCGTAAGGCTTCTGAATCGAACGTCCGCTTGGCGTGTAATATCGGGAAATAGTCAATCGCAGCTCCGAACCATCACTCAAGTCAAACGGAGATTGGACCAATCCTTTACCAAACGACCGACGGCCCACCACCAGAGCCCGGTCGTTGTCTTGCAATGCTCCGGCAAGAATTTCAGACGCGGAAGCACTCCCTTCGTTTACCAGCACGATGAGGTCTCCTTGTTCAAAGCCTCCCTCCACGGTGGACATGGCATCAGAGTCATACTTTTTATCCTTGCCTTTTGTAAAGACTATCTTCTTCCCATCTGCAAGGAATTCATCCGCCAAGTTTATGGCTTGATTCATATACCCTCCCCCATTGCCTTGCAAATCAAGGACTAGTTTTTTCATTCCCTTTTTTCGAAGGTCAGCCATCGTCGTCTCAAACTCTTCGAACGTACTCTGAGAAAAACGATTCACTTTAATGTAGCCAACTTCAGCGTTGATCATATAGCCCACCTCGACGGAGACCTGAGGAATTTTATCCCGTACTATGGTAAAATTCAATGGCCGTCTTTCATTTTTTCGAATGACTTCCAATTTGACTTCGGTTCCCTTGGGGCCCTTCAGCAGCTTCATTACCTGAGAATTCGTAAGTCCAATACCGGTGACTATTTTTTCTCCAACCTTCACAATCTTATCGCTCGGCCTGAGGCCCACGGCCTCTGAGGGGCCGCCACTCAGGGCAGTCACTACAACCAGTGTATCGTGAAAGATGTTAAACTCTATTCCAATGCCCTCAAAATTTCCCTGCAAATCCTCGTTGGCTTCTATCCGCTGACTAATGGGGATATAGGTTGAATGGGGATCCAATTTTGCTAGCATGTGCTCGATGGCATCGTCTACGAGTCTTTCAGACGTTGTAGTGTCCACGTATTCGTCCTTGATAAGCCCCAACACTTCCTGCAATTTCTGGATGTCTTGGTTGTAATTGCCTGACCTGGGTTTTGAGTCAAGGCTGGCACCGATTAGGACCCCAGCGGCCAAGCCAATTCCCAAGACCAAAGGCAGGGCAATCTGTCGGGGGTTGTTATTGGTCTCCATCATGCGTTTAACATTCCTTGGGTAAACGGCAAAGATCGGGCAAAGTTCACAGACCCGGAAACGAGGGCACTGTCCTTGGGCCTGAGCGCACTGGCCAGAAGGCAAATTGTCATTCCTGGGCTAGCCCTTTATCTTTACTGCTGCCGCCAACAACAAGGCCAACGATTCACCACAGATATGAGCAGAGCTCTCGCAATTGATTATGGGCTGAAGCGCACAGGGATTGCCGTCACCGATCCCTTGCGGATCATTGCCACGGCTCTCGAAACTGTGGAAACATCGCAATTAATCTCCTTCTTAAAAGCATACATGAGCAAAGAAACGGTCAATCAGTTGGTGGTGGGGATGCCGAAACGGCTCAACAATAAGGACACCGACATGACCCCGTATGTCCATAAACTTATTGCGGAGCTCAATGCCAAGTTCCCATACCTCCCGGTTGCACTCATCGATGAACGGTTTACCAGTTCGATAGCTAAGCAAGCCATGATTGATGGTGGAATGAAGAAGAAAGACCGCCGGGTAAAGGGAAATGTGGACAAGATCAGTGCAACCCTTATTCTTCAGTCCTACCTGAATTCCCCAAAATAACGGTGCGATTATTTACCTTTGTGTGCAATTTGTTGCTATCTGATGGTATATCCGATTATTGTTTATGGTGATCCCATTCTAAGGAAGCGGGCGAAGGACTTGGTAAAAGGTTCTGCGGAATTGCCTGCCCTGATTCAAGACATGTTTGACACGATGTATGCTGCCAGTGGGATTGGCCTTGCGGCACCTCAAATCGGTAAGAGCATTCGGCTGTTTATTGTTGACGGCACAACACTTGATGAGGAAGAGGAGGAGGAGGACATGACGGGATTCAAGAAAATTTTCATCAATCCGGAAATATTAGATGAAAAAGGAAATAAATGGGCTTTTGAAGAAGGCTGCCTCAGCATCCCCAATATCCGGGAAAATGTGTTGCGGAAAGAGAAGGTAAGGCTCTGCTATTATGACGAAAACTGGAAGAAGAAGGAAGAAGAATATTCAGGCATCAAGGCCCGAATTATCCAGCATGAATACGACCACCTGGATGGGAAGCTATTCATCGATTATCTCTCCCCGCTCAAAAAAAGGATGCTGAAGGGCAAACTCACCGATATCAGCAAGGGTAATGTGGACACCAAGTACCGTATTTCGGCGCCGCTCAAGAAGTAAGGCCAACTCAGGATGTATAGGTGATATGCGGAAATTTGGAGTCTTCCGGTACCCGAATGACCAAGTCCCTTGTGACCCTCACTTGGCAGGCCAGTCGTTCGTTATCCCGCAGGAGGCCTTCGCTCCGGTACTTTTCCTCAGCTGGTGTAAGGCGGCCAAGGTGCTCGGCCCCTTTCAGAATAATCATCCGACAGGTTGTACACCGTCCCTTTCCGCCGCAGGCATGCATCCAGTCGACAAAATGGGCCTGAAAATGCTGCAAGGCAGACCCGGCAGACCCGGACAGCAGCAGCTCTTTTTGTGCAAGGTTTTCTATGATTATCTTTACCATCGGTCAAAAAAAATAGTACACATCGGTCATGGATGAAAAAATCAGCTTAAAAGCCCTGGAAGACTACAGCGACGATTATGCATCGAAGGTAACAGCTTCTTTTTTCTCCACGAAGGAAAAAATCACTGGCCCGGAAATTCTTAAACTCTGTGATATTCAACAGGTTAATCTGTTTGTGATTCGCGAGCTGATGCACGCCTGGCGCCTCGAAAATCAAAAGTTGCGGAGCCCCTACTTTGACTATGGATCTCCACCCGTGCATGAAGCCCTCACTAAATTTCAGAACTTGCTTTCGAACTATATCTCCATCTCGCGGGAGAACTTTCAGCCCCTGCTCAAGAAAGCCGTTTCGCAATGCCTAAATCTGATTCTTTCGCCCTACGATTTCTATTCTGATACGTTAGATGGCCAAGGCAACAATTTGAAAATCGACGAACTTAAACATGACGTCAAATACATTCGAATCAACCGCACGCCACTCGAGAAATTGCTGCACGATCTCGAAGAAAAGAAAATCCCCTCCATTTCCGGAAATGAAGCGTTTGCACTGCTCGACCACATCCTCGAGGAAGTAAATTTCACTCCCGAAGACGTTGACGATTACCTCAGTAAATTCTCTGCCGCAGTCCCTTTGACTCTGGAAAAGTTGTATGAGCCAAAAGTCAATGCGCCGAAAAAACCGGAGCCCATGCCGGAGAAAGACAAGGAACCGATTCAACCCAAGACAGAGCCGTTGATTCGCAAGCCGGAACCAGCCGTCCCCACTCCTGATCCAATAATACTGAAGTCGGAGCCAGCCGGTGCTAAGCCTGAGTCGATCGCTCCCCAGGCTGAGCCAAAGAAACCTGCCGTTGCTCAAATCCCATTGTATGACCAGCAGCCAGGCAAGGGAAACACGTTAGTAGAAAATTTTCAGAAAAGGAAGAAGATCAAAGACAGTCTGACAATCAATCAGAAATTCATGTTTACAAAGATCCTGTTCAATGGTGACTTCGAGCTTTTTTCCTCTGCGGTAGAACGGTTGGATGAACTGGATAACCTGGCGCAGGCAACTAGTTACCTAAGTAACAATTACGGCGAATGGAATCCGGAAAGTGAAGAATATCAGGAGTTCATGGAAATGATAACGCGTCGTTTTGCTTAAGAAGCATGACTCGCAATTGATAGACTCAGGTTCGGATACATAACGATTCTAAACCCGCTGTAGCAATTGCCCTCGATGGCCGTCTATTTTCAGCAGAATAAACAACAGGATTGTAAATCCCCACAGGGATGAGCCCCCGTAGCTAAAGAAGGGTAGCGGTATACCAATCACCGGAAATAGCCCGACGGTCATTCCAATATTGACCGCAAAATGAAAGAAGAATATGGTCGCTACCCCATAGGCATATACACGTGCGAAGCGGTTTTTCTGCCGCTCACCCAGGTACAGAATCCGAAGCAAAAAGGCCACAAAGAGTACCAGGACACCCATGCTTCCAATCCATCCTTCCTCCTCACCAATTGTACAAAAAATGAAATCGGTACTCTGCTCGGGAACAAAATCAAACTTGGTTTGAGTCCCCTGCAAAAATCCCTTACCCGAGAGTCCTCCGCTCCCAATCGCAATCTTTGACTGAGTCACATTCCATCCATACCCGAGCGGATCCGCATCCGGGTTGATTAGTGCCTTGATCCGGTTTTGCTGGTGCGGCTTAAGCACATCGGTGATGACATAATCAACGCTCTCAATAACCCCCATGATGAGGATGGCTCCCGCTGTCAACAGGACAATTCGTTTGGCCTTCTTTTTCCCAAGGCCAATCAAGAGTACCAGCGCAATTAAAATGGCTCCGTGCAAATACAATTGATTCGGAATCAGCAAGGTCAAGACAAAAATAGCTGCTGCACAAAATCCCACAATCATCAGGAAGGGTGACATCCCCTCGCGAAAGAAAACAATCATGAAACAGCTGAACACGAGGGCTGTTCCAGTGTCTTTTTGCAACAGAGTCAATGCCATAGGCAGTCCGATCAGGCCAAAAAGAACCAACTGGTTTCTCAGGTTGTCCATCTTAAATCCTACGGATCCAACGTATTTCGCAACAGCAAGCGCGGTTGCGAACTTGGCCAACTCCGAAGGCTGACCGCCAAATGACCCAACGCCGATCCATGCCTTGTTCCCTCCCACCTCTTTTCCAATGAATGGCACCAGGAGGAGAATGACCATCAAAATGCCATAAATGACATAAGCGAATGCATCGTAAAAACGCATATCCAGGATTACAATGCCCAGGATGATGATCAACGAGACCGCGATGAACAGCAATTGTCGCCCGGAATTCAGAGAAAGTGTAAAAATGGAATGACCCACATTCTCATCATAACCAACCGCATAAATATTAAGCCAGCCCAGAAGCACCATCGCAGCATACAGGCCGATGGTCGCCCAGTCCAGGCTACCCGATATGTTTTCTTCGCGCATCAATTTTTTACGTCCTCAAAGTTTCCATTCAAAACATATTGCTCGATGTAGGGTCGTTTTGTTTTACCAAACAGATATTTCTCAATCATGAGTGAGGCGATCGACGCCGCCGCGCGCGCGCCCGGGCCCGCATCCTCCACATACACCGAGATGGCAATCCGGGGGTTCCTGCGGGGAGCAAAAGCAATGAAGGCACTATGATCAAAAAGGGGAGGGTTGTTTTCGACTGTCCCCGTTTTGCCGCAGACGACTACATCCTGAAGTTTTGCGCGGTACGATCCTGTTCCTGATTCCACCACCGCTTGCATGGCATCGGCTGCAATGCGAAAATAGGAGGAGTCAATAGTAGTGTAGTGCTTTTCGAGATACTGAGGCAATGGGTTCCGGTCTTCGCCGATAGCCTTAACCATATGCGGAGTATAAAAATAACCCTTGTTCGCTACTGTTGCCGCAAAATTTGCCATCTGGATAGGAACCACAAGATTTTCACCTTCGCCGATCGCTAGCGAATAAATATTTGAAAACTTCCAGGGCCTGTTCTGATAGGCGACATCATAATAGGCAGGTGAGGGAATGAGCCCGCTCTTTTCATTGGGGAGGTCAATTCCCAATGGCTTACCAAACCCAAAACTCGTGATATGCTTATTCCACTCGGCTAGGCCGACGCGCGTATCACCGTATGGATCATCAACCTTGCCTTGGTTAAGCATTCTCCTGAGCACACCATGAAAATATGGGTTACACGAATTAGAGATTGCTCCGCGAAGGTCTTCGTTGCTGTGGGCGCCATGGCAATTAATGATGGACCGATCGCAACGGATTCGGGTTTCGGGTGTGATTACCCCTTCTTGTAACGCTGTCATTGCCTGGGCAATTTTGAAGATTGAGCCGGGTCTGTATTGCGCCATCAACGGGCGATTAAATAGCGGTTTGTTTGGGTCACTGCTGATGACCCGGAAGTTTGAACTGTACTGCCGTCCGGTGAGCAGATTCGGATCATATGAGGGGCCAGACACCAGTGCCAAAATTTCGCCCGTGGATGGCTCAATGGCTACTATGCTTCCGGCTTTGCCTTTCATCAGGAACTCACCGTACTGCTGGAGATCAAGATCGATTCCTGTGGACAGATCCAAGCCTGGAATGGAGAGGGTATCATAGACTCCGTTCTCAACAGACCCCTGAATAATCCCCTTTACATTTCTCAATTTAAAGCGAATGCCCCGGGTTCCACGCAATTGCTCCTCGTAAAAGCCCTCAACACCGCTTTGCCCGATATAGTCTCCCTGCTTATAAATCCGAGTTGTGTCCCTCTCGAGTTGCCGCTTACTGATCTCACTCACATATCCCAACGCATTGGCCAGCGCGGGCGTGCTGTAGGCGCGCGCTGTTCTTGCCAAAACATAAAACCCAGGGAATTCATCCAAGTAGTCCTGCACCTTTGCAAAGTCAACGTTTGACAATTGGTTGAGAAATAAAGTTGGCTTGTAGCGTGAAAATTCCTTTCGCCCCTTCATCTCTCTAAACTTGGCACGCAACTCCTCACGCGACATGCTAAAGACCCTACAGAATTTTGTGCTGTCAAAGTTTCGAACGTCCTTAAGGAGAACCTCAAGCTTGTATTCTGGTGTGTTGTATACAATCAGCTTGCCATTGCGATCGGTTATCAATCCCCGCACTGGATATTCCGGCTGGCGAAAGATCGCGTTACTGTCTGCAAGCTGGGCATAGCGCGTATCAATGACCTGAATTAAAAACAACTTGACCATGAAAATGATCCCTGTCAAGATGATGAGAAATTGGAATAGCTCTCTTCTTCCTTCGTTCATCGCTTTCGATCAAATGAAAAGTATTGCATAAGCAAAATTGCAGTCATTGTAAACGCCATGCTGGAAATCACTTTGGACATCGTGTACCAGAAAACTCCAAAACCGCCAGCCTCCGCAAAAAACAACACAACGTGATGAATAAAGATCAACGGAAGCACATACACTACAAACCACTGCAGCCCGTTGACTGCCAGGGTTGGTCCTTGGCCGGCATCGTATCCGCCCTGAGGCGTGATGGTTGCCAGCCAAAAGTTTCTAATGTAAGCCACAAGAACAAGGCTCAGTGCATGCAGCCCCAGGCTGTCGTAGAAAATGTCAATGGTGATCCCGAGCAGGAAGGCGACAAACATCAACAGGAGTGAATTTGTTTCAATCGGTAAGAAAAGGATAAAGGCCACATACAAAAAACAGAATGCCGTGTTGAACAAAACCAATTGCTTGAAAAGCATGACCTGAGCAACCAGATACAGGAAAAAATAAACGACTGAAAATATTCCTGAACGATTCATAGCCGTTCAATAATTGTGACGCGCTCCAGCGAGTCCAGTTCTTGTTTTAATTCACTCTTCACCACCTTCACAAACGAGAGCATGCGAAAATCCTGGGCCAATTCCACACGAATATTATAGAAAAGCGCTTCCTTTTTTAAGTCAACTTTTCTTACAATTCCAAGGAGAATTCCGGAAGGGAATACTGCGTTGTAGCCAGAGGTAACTACAGAATCACCTATCTCGGGTTTAACGTGACGCGGAATGTAGTGCAGATTCACAAATTGCGGATCCGTGCCGTCCCATTGTGCTGTCCCAAAATTTCCTGTGCGCTTCAACACGCTGGATACATTCTCATCGGTGTTCAAAATGGAGGTGACCACGGAGAAATGGTCAGACACCGATTTCACCTTGCCTACTACTCCAGCTGATGAGATCACTGCCATTCCTGGAGCTAAGCCGATATCGGTTCCCTGGTTGATTGTGAGGTGATTCTTGAACTGAGAAACAGAATTGTTGATGACCTTGGCGCTCACAAATTCGTACCGTACCAGGCTATCCGTAGCGGACGGTGTTTCACCCTGAACATTCATTCGTTCTACTAAGGCCCGTAGCAGCGCATTTTCTTCAGCAAGCTCCCGATTGACATCGCGCAGGGCCAGGTATTCACGCGTCCGCTGGGCGGCGCCCATGACAGACGCTGCGATTCGGTTCGATGAGTTGAAAAACGTGGTGTTTTGATACTGACTGTTTCCTACCCAAAGCCAGGCACAAAAAATTTCTAACGACAGGAATGTAAAAAAGGCCCGGTAAGTGTACAGAAAGTTAAATAGACGCAGCATGCATCAGGTCATCAGTACCTTTCGATAGTGGTTGAGGTTCTTCAGTGCGGCTCCCGTGCCTCGAACAACTGCGCGCAAGGGATCATCGGCAACATGGACGGACAGTTTTGTTTTAAGTGCCAGTCGCTTGTCCAGACCGCGCAGCATAGCTCCGCCGCCGGTCAGGTATATGCCACGCTCATAAATATCAGCCGAAAGTTCGGGTGGGGATAGCTCCAGCGCTTTCAGCACAGCTTCTTCCAGCTTGGAGATTGACTTGTCCAGCGCAAAAGCTACCTCACTGTAGGAAATTTTGATGGTCTTCGGTATCCCTGTCATCAAATCGCGTCCACGGATTTCATAATCGTCCGGACCATCGTCCAATTCGGTCAGGGCAGAGCCTACCTCAATTTTCACCCGCTCGGCTGTACGCTCGCCGATGAGTAGGTTATGCTGCCGGCGCATGTAATCCAGAATGTCTCTGTTGAATGTGTCACCGGCAATACGGATGGACTGGTCACATACAATACCCGACAGCGCAATGACCGCGATATCGGTTGTTCCTCCACCAATGTCTACAATCATATTGCCAATGGGTTGCTCGATATCGATACCAATTCCTACCGCTGCCGCGATGGGCTCATGGATCATGTAGACTTCTTTCGCATTGGCATGCTCCGCAGAGTCTCGAACTGCGCGCTTCTCCACTTCGGTGATTGCCGAAGGAATGCAAATGACCATGCGGAGTGACGGCGGGAAGAGGCGCTTTCCAGTATCGATCATCTTGATCATTCCCCGAATCATCATTTCAGCTGCGTGGAAATCCGCAATCACACCTTCTTTCAATGGACGAATAGTTTTAATATTCTCGTGCGTTTTCTCGTGCATCTGCATAGCCTCCCGACCAATGGCAATGACCTTGCCCGTCAACTTGTCCATCGCAATAATCGATGGTTCATCGACGACTACCTTGTCTTTGTGAATAATCAGCGTGTTGGCAGTGCCCAGATCAATGGCGATATCCTGAGTAAAAAAATCAAATAGTCCCATGCGAAAGTCCTCCTTGCAAAACAGTTAAAAGTGCCTCGAAATTACAGAAATAATCAGGTGATTTCTCAACCCTCAGTGCTTAAAATGCCGGTAGCCGGTAAAGACCATAGCCATGTTGTGATCATTACAGTAGGCGATGGAGTCCTTGTCCTTGATTGACCCGCCCGGCTGAATGACCGCCTGAATCCCATGCTGACTGGCGATCTCCACGCAATCAGGGAAGGGAAAAAATGCATCGGAAGCCATCACCGCTCCATCCAGCGCAAACCCAAAGATCCGGGCCTTTTCGATGGCTTGCCGGAGCGCGTCAACCCGGCTGGTTTGCCCTACGCCACTAGCCAAAAGTTGCCCATTCACTGCCAAAACGATGGTATTTGACTTTGTATGCTTGCAGATCTTGCTGGCAAAAAGAAGGGCCTGAATCTCGGAATCAGTCGGCACTCTCTTAGTAACCACCTCCAGATCCGCCGGAGAATCCGTTTTCCAATCATAGTCCTGCTCGATTATCCCATTGAGCAAGGTTTTTGTCTGCTTTGCTCTAACCAAAGGCTGCTTTTGCTGCAAGATGATCCTGTTCTTTTTGCCTCGAAGCAGGGTCAATGCGTCAGCCGAATAACCCGGGGCAATGAGAATCTCAAAGAATAGCGAGTTCATGGCATCGGCTGCAGTAAGATCGATAGGCTGGCTGCTGATCAATACCCCGCCAAATGCCGACATTGTATCAGCCTGAAACGCCTTCAAGTAGGCCTCTTTCACGCTGGCCCCAGTCGCCACCCCGCAAGCATTTGTATGCTTTACAATCACAAAGGCAGTCTCTCCCTGAAATTCCTGAACCAGTTCGACCGCAGCATCAACGTCTACCAGGTTATTGTAGGAGAGCTCTTTTCCGTTTAGCTGGTCAAATAGCAGGTCTAATTTGCCGTAGAACGTCCCTTTCTGATGGGGATTCTCCCCGTAGCGCAATGGCGTTCCCGCCATATGACTGGTCTTTATTGCCGGAACGGCCTGCTCTTGATTAAAATAATTGAAGATGGAAGTGTCATAGTTGGAGGTCACTTCAAAAGCCAGGCAGGCGAAGCGCTTTCTATCCGATACATCGGACGCAACCTTTTTGACCTCTAGCAGATGTAGCAGGTCCGGATATTGATTTCTAGAAGCTACAATGAGGACATCGTTGAAATTCTTGGCCGCCGCACGGATAAGGGAAATCCCACCAATATCAATTTTCTCGATGTTGTCTGTCTCACTTCCCCCTCCAGACACTGTCTCTTCGAAAGGATACAAATCAACAATAACCAGGTCGATTGGTCCTATGCCCAACTCAGCCGCTTGCCTGACATCTGTTTCATCATCCCGACGGTAGAGGATGCCACCAAAGACGGCTGGATGCAGGGTCTTAACGCGTCCACCAAAGATCGAAGGGTATCCGGTCAACTTCTCCACTGGGGTAACCGGATAGCCGAGTTTTTCAATAAACTGCTGTGTGCCGCCTGTTGAAACAAATTCAACGCCAGATTTTCCCAGCAAGTGAATAATCGGGTCGAGATGATCTTTGTAATAGACAGAAATCAGGGCTCGTGATATCAGACGGGTGGTCATGGGCAGGATTAAGTCGCAAAAGTACGGCTTGAAACTAGGATTGAAAGAGGAACATCTGAATAATTGTCCGCGCGAACTACGACACAGTAAAATCATCCGCATCCAGGAATGCCGGAAATTTCTCACGGTACGCGTTGAGGAGGCGTGCATCCAACACAACGGTCTGCACGGCTTCTTGCTCGTCCCCGAACCAACAAGTTGCTCCTTTTGGATCAATAACTGCCGAATGCCCGTTGTAGACGCTTCCCTTAAGATCACTGCCTACGCGGTTGACGCCTACGGCATAGGACAAATTTTCAATCGCTCTTGCCTTCAACAGCGCATCCCAAGCTGCCACTCTAGGCTGCGGCCAGTTCGCTACATAGATTAGCAAATCGTAATCCAGAGTCTTCGATGTGACATCCCATCGATTACGGCTCCATACAGGAAACCGCAAATCATAACAAACCATCGGGCAAATTTTCCAGCCCTTCCACGAAGCGATTAATCGTTGACTGCCCCCTACATATACCTCGTTTTCATTGGCCATTCGAAATAGGTGCCTCTTGTCATACGTTTTGAAGGTGCCGTCTGGCTCCATCCAAAGCAACCGATTCAAATATCTTCCCTCCTCTTTTACAATAAAACTACCCAGGATGAGGGCACCGGTCTGGTCGGCCATCTGCTTCATCCACCTAAACGTGTGAAGATTCATGGGCTCGGCGAGCGGTGCTGCATTCATGGTAAAGCCCGTGGTGAACATTTCGGGCAGGACAATTACATCGGTGGGCTGTCCGATCTTCCATATCTTCTCTTCAAACATGGCCAGATTGGCTACTGGGCTTTCCCAGTGAAGCGAAGATTGAATTAGCGTAATGCGCAAGTCTTCCATGGATCAGAATTTCCGTAAAATTTCACCCGCTTTTTCAAGCGTCTCTTCTTTCTTTGCAAAGCAAAACCTCAGCAATCGGTCATCAAGCTTGTTGTGATAAAATGCAGACACCGGTATGGAGGCAAGTTTGTGTTCCTGGGTAAGCCATTCCGCCATCTCCATTTCCTTTTTGTCTGAAATTGATCGATAGGACAATAGCTGAAAATAGCTCCCATGACATGGAAGAGGTTCAAAAGATGAACCCTTGATCTGCTCTAGAAAGAAATCACGCTTCTGCTGATAGAACTTCCCAAGCCCGAGGTAGTTGTCTGGCCGGCCCATGTAGGTGGCCAGCGCGTATTGTATGGGTGTGTTGACACTGAACGTTATGAATTGATGTGCCTTCCTGATCTCCCGCGTGAGAACCAGCGAGGCAACTGTGTATCCGATTTTCCAGCCAGTAGCATGAAATGTTTTACCAAAAGAAAATACCGCTACACTTCGCGAAGCCAGGCCCGGATACTTAAGCACACTTTCGTGTGGCAGTAAATCAAAAATTATCCGTTCATAGACTTCATCACTGACCACGACGAGGTCGTGGGCCAGCGCGAGTTGCTCCAGACGTTTCAGATCCTCCACAGCTAGCACAGATCCGCTTGGGTTGTGCGGTGTGTTGATAATGATCATTCGTGTTGCTGAGCGAATATGCGATTCCACCTCACTCCAGTCGATGGAAAAATTCGGTGCCACGAGATTGATGGGAACGGGTATTCCTCCATTAAGTCGAATAGCCGGTCCGTACGAATCATACGAGGGGTCAAACAAGATGACCTCATCTCCAGGGCTAACCAGTGCGGCAATCGTGGAGAACAATGCCTCGGTTCCTCCCGCTGTGATGGTAATCTCTGTGTCAGGGTCTACAGTTCGTTGATACGTCTGGGCAATGGTGTCGGCTATAACCTGTCTAAGAGCAGGCACGCCAGGCATCGGAGCATACTGATTGTGCCCTGCTTTCATGCCCTCATGAATCAATCTGACCAACTCCTCGGAAACCGGGAAATCGGGAAATCCCTGGGAAAGGTTGATCGCCTGATGCGCTTGAGCCATCTGCGACATGACTGCAAAAATCGAAGTACCGATATCCGGAAGGCGGGAGTGGATTTTCAAGGCGAGCTGGATAGTAGGCAAAGGTATTGAATCAGTCTGAACCGAACATCAATAATTCCGCGCCGGACATGTAACTTGCATGCATGTTTATTGAACCCCGCCTCGAGACCAAAGAACCGGACGGCCGCGCCGGCTGGATTGAGGTTATCTGCGGGTCCATGTTCTCGGGAAAAACGGAAGAACTTATTCGCCGCCTAAATCGTGCCCTGATTGCGCGCCAAAAGGTAGAGATCTTCAAACCTGCCGTAGATACGCGATATCACGATGAAAAAATCGTATCGCATGCCGAGCGGGAGATTCGCTCAACGCCAGTTGGTTTTGCCAATGACATCCTGCTGCTCGCCGGAGACTGCGATGTGGTCGGAATTGATGAAGCTCAGTTTTTTGATGATTCAATCACTGAAGTGTGTAACCAATTGGCTAATTCCGGCAAACGGGTAATCATTGCAGGCTTGGATATGGACTTTGAAGGGCGCCCGTTCGGGCCAATGCCCAATCTGCTGGCCATCGCTGAATTCGTTACAAAAGTTCACGCCATCTGTAGCCAGACAGGGGATATGGCATCGTATTCCTTTCGCCTCGATGAAGAAAGTGCGCAAGTTATGCTTGGCGAGAAAGACAAGTATGAGGCTAGAAGTCGCAAAGCCTTCGTCGAAGGGATGAGGAAACGAAAGAAAAAATCGTAGAAACCAACCTGGATGCTCTACAAGACCCGTGGAATTGTTTTTCGGTTCACCAAATACGGTGACACCTCAATCATTGTAAATATCTTTACGCACGTATTCGGCTTGCAGAGTTACATCGTCAATGGGGTACGAAGCAAATCCTCCAGGACCATTTCCCTATATCAGCCGCTCACCTTGCTCGATCTTGTTGTGTACCATCGCGAAACCGCAAATCTTCTGCGAATCAAAGAAGTAAAATGCCTTCATGCATATCAAACCATTCATACGGACATACGGAAAACAACCATTGCACTTTTTCTGTGCGAGCTGATTAACAAGACCGTCAAGGATCAAAGTAACGCCGAATCCATTTTTGATTTCCTGATGCGCTCTTTCATTTCTCTGGATCAACTGGAGGCTGTAGAAAATTTTCATTTACTTTTCCTGATCAAATTGAGCCGTCACCTTGGATTTGGGGCCCATGCAGCAAACGAAGTGATCGATGGATCCCGGATCAGCCCAGAAGAAGACGTCGCACTGCATGCTTTGCTTTCCGCCGACTATGGACAAGGAATTGCGATGCCTTATGACGTAAGAAAAAGTATTCTAGAATTGCTACTGGCCTTTTACCAAAAACATATCGAAAACATGGGCGAAATACGTTCCGTTGATGTCCTGAAAGAAATTCTACGTTAAACCCACCTGCGTGACACCTTTCATAACACCCAGCAAGATTGTTATTACCTGCAAGAAACGAATGGCTCCCTATGTGGCTGACGAAGTGAAAGAACTCGGATTTGAAATCCAGCGAGTATTCTCGACGGGCGTGGAAATCCGTGGTACGATGCAGGATTGTATCCGGTTGAATCTGAATCTTCGATGCGCCAGCCAGGTGCTTTATTCCGTAGCGGAATTTGGTGCCAACCGTCCAGATGAAGTGTATCAATTTCTGGTAACCATCCCCTGGGAAACAGTCATCGCCAGCAACGGCTACCTCTCCGTCACCAGTACGGTAGACCACTTCACCGTGAACAACAACATGTTCGTCAATTTAAAAGTCAAAGATGCTATCGCAGATCGCATCCGGCGCCATGCCGATGAGCGGCCGAATTCAGGCTCTGACTTGGACTACACGGTGGTGAACCTCTATTGGCGTGAAGAGCGGGCTGAAATATTCTTCGACACATCCGGACACACATTAGCCAAACATGGATATCGAAAAATACCCGGTCTGGCGCCGATGTTGGAAGCGCTCGCTTCCGCCTCCGTCATGGCAATGCGGTGGGATAAAAAGTCTCCCTTTATCAATCCCATGTGCGGATCAGGGACCCTCGCTATCGAAGCGCTCTTGATCGCCACAAACCGGCGACCCGGTCTCTTTCGGTCTAACTACGGATTCATGCATGTGACAGGCTACTTGCCAGAAATGTATGAAATAGAACGAAATCGTCTGGACAGTCAGATTGTAGAGGTCCCGGGGCTGATGGTTCTGGCCACCGATAACCGACAGGACGCAATCGACATTTCAAAAATCAATGCAAGCGAAGCCGGAGTTGATCACCTCCTTCAGCTGGCTCTTTGTGATTTTTCCGAAACCGTCATTCCCCCTCCCCCGGGTGTCATCTGCTTCAATCCTGAATACGGGGAACGATTGGGTGAATTATCTGAACTGGAGATTACCTATGCAGCGATTGGCGATTTCCTCAAGAAAAAGTGCCAGGGATATACTGGGTACATCTTCACAGGCAACATGGACCTGGCAAAAAAAATAGGGCTTAAAACAAGTCGCAGGATTGAATTCTATAGCGCCATGTTGGATTGCCGCCTACTGGAATATGAATTGTACTCGGGTAGCAAACGTGAGCCAAAGCCTGCTGCCGATTTGCTGACCGAATAGCTCAAGGGAGGGCTTAAACTCGGGACTAGGATATACCTTTCTTGTACTCCAGACGGAAACCTACTCCATGGTAGTTCACAATCTCCAGCGAAGAATCTTCCTTCAGGTACTTCCGCAATTTGGAGATGAACACATCCAGACTCCGGCCCAGGAAATAATCATCATCTCCCCACACCTTCTTGAGGATTTCTTCGCGCTTCAGAATCCGGTCTTTGTTGCGCCACAAAAGCGCTAGCACTTCCGTCTCCTTTTGTGTAAGTACTTTGTCTCCTTGCTCGTGGAATAAAATCAGGTTGCGCGGATCAAACCGGTATGTTCCCAGCTCAAGGATTTCCTCTTCGCTTGTCGGTCCGGCAGATCGGCGCAGGAAAACATCCATGCGCAGAAACAATTCCTCCATGCTGAACGGCTTTACCAGATAATCATCTCCACCAGCAGTAAAACCAGCAATCTTATCTTCCAACATGGATTTAGCTGTGATAAAGAGAATCGGGACTTGTTTGTTAACTTTTCGAATAGCCTCAGCCAATGCAAATCCATCCCTTCTGGGAAGCATAACATCAAGAATGCATACATCAAAGGGGTGGTGCTCAAACATCTTTTGGGCCAGTTCGCCGTCGGTACACAGAACTACATCGTAGCCTTTCATTAGTAGGCCATCCTTGACCACAAATCCAAGAGCGGGGTCATCTTCGACAAGGAGAACTTTCGTACTCATGAGGCAATGGGCAAAATAATTCGGAAGATACTCCCTGTACCGGGAACGCTCTCTACGGAAATTTTACCCTTGTGTTTTTCCACCATGTCTTTGACATAGCTTAATCCAAGGCCAAAGCCTTTGACATTGTGAATATTTCCGGTTGGCACACGATAAAACTTGTCAAAAATCTTCGTTTTTTCAGGCGCAGCAATCCCTATCCCGTTGTCCGACACGGTCAATTCAATATGTCTCACATCCGTGTTGCGAGTAGCAATCCGGATGTGCGGTACCTGCTGGCAGTACTTGACCGCATTTTCCAACAGGTTATCCATCACGTTAGAAAGGTGAAGTTGGTCACCTAGCAGTGAATGAAAATCAGCCTTAAGGTCTAGCGAAATCTCTCCGGTCATTCCAATTTTGCGGCTGGTCACCACATCGTGCACCAGGTCGTGGAGATCGATGGGTTCTTTCTTGAGCCCTGCGTCTTCCTTGTCTAATGCGGCCATTTGAAGTACGCGTTCCACCTGATGCTTCAGGCGTTGGTTTTCAGTCTCAATAATCGTTGCGTAACTCAGCAATCGCTCGGGCTTATTCACAATGGAGGGGTCCTTAAGCACCTGGGCTGAAATCGCGATCGTGGATATGGGCGTCTTGAATTCGTGGGTCATGTTATTGATGAAGTCTTTCTGAACTTCCGAGAGCCGCCGCTGTTTTAGAATCACAAATAACGTATATCCAAAAAAGAAAATGACGATTAGGGTGACAGCTGAAGAGAAGCCCCAGATTCCCATCTGACTCAGAATATTTGCCTCCAGGTGAGGAAACTGAACTGCAAAATAATATCCGTCGTTGTTCAACCGGGGTGTTTCCGGAAACTGTGAAACCGATTTGATGTTCTTCGGAGAGATATAATTTCCTCCAACCATACATTTCTCTACGCAATCATAAATCCCGTATTCAAAGCCAGCCAGAATGTTGCGACTCTTGAATTCGGTCACCAAAAGGAACTCGAGAACGCTCGCGTCTATCGGGCCATTAGCCTGGATAATAAAATAGTTGGTGGACACCTGCTGCACTGGGTTGGTCGCCGGGATGGGTGTTTTGTTGATTTCAAAAATACGCCTGGCCACGGTGTTCAACGCGCTATTCACATCCCTGTTAAACTGATTCTCCCGTATATCAAACGCCTTCCTGACCCAATAAATTTGGGTAACGGTAATCCCGACAATGCTAATGACAGCCAGAATAATTACGGCCCGAAGGGTGGTTCTGCTCACCTTACAAAGGTAATGGGTATTTATCTCGGCGCCCTGGGGTTAACAAGTCATTAACATCAATTAGGACATTATTAACAGCGTGGCGTGGGTTTTGATACGATGTTTGTATCGTTCGAACAGACCAAGTAACTTTAAACTTCTAAATCTAAAAAAGTCATGAAAAAACTATTCTTCCTTACGGTGTTCACGGTGGTTGCTCAAATTTGCCTTGCGCAGGTAGCCGCATCACCCGGTCAACCCGCAACCGAATTTGCAATCGCTGCTATCGATAGCCAGGTATTTGATTTTGGAAAGATTAAGCAAGGCGTTCCCGCCACACACGAATTTTCCTTCGTCAACAAAGGCAAAGTGCCGATGATCATTACTAATGCCCAGCCCTCCTGCGGATGTACTATCCCCTCATGGACAAAGGATCCGATTCCTCCCGGTGGTCAGGGCTTTGTGAAAGCAACATTCAATGCTGCCGGAGTTGGCGCATTCGACAAGACGGTAACAGTAACTGCCAATGTTGAAACAGGCGTTGTGATGCTACGGATTCGTGGAGAAGTAGTGGCACCCAACAATTAATCAGGCACAACCTAATCAGCAAAAAGACCAGGTATTCCTGGTCTTTTTTTATTTTCAAATATTCCCAAGCTGGCAGGCCTTCTATCAAGCGCGTTCAGAACTGAACGTATTTTTCGATAAGCATTTTGTCCAGCCCAGTCTTCCGCGCCTTAGCAGCTTGCCATCGCAAAATAAATTCGAAAACACTTCGCCAACCCGGAAGATTGCTTTCGCTAATGTCAAAAAGCCAGGCCAACGCGAGGCCATTTGTTGGAAATCCCTTGCTGTTTGTTTGGCCGTCTCTTGCCAGTCCATAGGCCACCTGAAGAGATTGCTCAAATCCACGACTTCCCGGTCGAAGCTCGACGACAAATTTTGCTGTCCGCTTCGTTCGATTGAAAAAGCGATGATTTACGAAGGGTTGCGCGATTACGGTTTCACCCGGGCCGAGGGCGTAAACTTTTCTGCCGGCCTGCACACTCAATTCGCCTTCCAGACAATCAAATTTTTCCGAATAGGTCTTGTGATAATGAACTCCCACACCACCCCCGGGGGCAAGTTCCACTTCAACTAACGTAAATTTTCCGTCCGTCTCCTCCGCTGTCTTCAGGAAGGTAACGTAATCTTTCTGAATAGGGTTAAATATACGGCGTGAAGGGTCCATAGTCAGGCAAGCACCTATCCTAAAGTATGAAATTATTCCGGTCCATACATATCCAGGATGTGCTGACTGATCACACGGTACAATTCAGCCACGCGCTCATCGGACTGTAAGAATTCAATGTGATGATCAAGAACCTCCAAGTCACTTCGGATCGCCGGTCCGGTCTGCGCCTGTTCCGGGCCAATGGCCAGGCTCTTATTTACTGTTTCAAGAATGAGGGGCTTTAGCACCTCAAAATCCAGGTTATTCTCCTTCAGAATCTTCTTGGCTATCGTCAGCATGTGATTTGGAAAATTTGAGGCAAACACCGCGGCAACATGCAGGGCCTTGCGCTCTTCCGAGGCGATTTTTCTCACCTTGCTGCTGATCGCCTTGGCCATCGCCATCAGAATCCTCTCGCTATCGGTGTCGCTGCTTTCGATGAAAAGCGGAACCTCCCTAAAATCAATCCGCTTGTTTTTGCTGAACGTTTGCAGTGGGTAAAGGACACCTGTATTGGTAGCGGCAGCAAACTGCAGAAGACTCAGCGGCTGGCTCCCGGAGGTATGAACTAGGGTGGCTCCATCCGGGAGAATGATGTCTCTGGCAACATCCTGGATGTTATCATCTGCGGTGGCTATGATGTACAACCGGGATTTGCTGGTGGAAAAGTCTAGTGATGCTTTTACATCTGCCTGGTACAAGCGCTCCGTGAGGGCTTCGGCGTGAGCCGGATTGAGGCTGTATACTTCCCGGACGATGTATCCGGCATTGTCAAGAGCGGGGGCCAGATGCCAGGCGAGATTACCTGAGCCGATAAATGAAACGTCCATGTCAGGCCGGAACGCGGCAAATTTCTGAGAGCTTGGTTACAACAAAATCAATCTCTTCTTCCGTGTTATACTTGCTGAAAGAAAACCGTACTGCACCTCGCTTGGAGTTCGGGTAAAGGACCCCTAATACATGCGAACCAGTAGACGCGCCACTGCTACAGGCACTGCCTCCGGAAGCCGATATTCCCTGGAGATCCAGGTTAAACAAAAGCATATCGTTCTCATCCGATTCTGGCAAAGAGACATTTAGTACAGTGTACAGACTCCGTCCCAGATTCTCCGAATCACCATGAAAAGAAATCCCTGGGATGTTTTCCTTGAGCTTGCCAATCATGCGGGCCTTCAGCTTGCGAATATGTTCTTCATGATCAGCCATCTCCTGGTAGGCAATCTCCAGGGCCTTGGCCATCCCAATGATTCCATACACGTTCTCTGTTCCTCCCCGCATATTCCGCTCTTGTGAACCTCCGTGGATGAATTGCCCAATCTTGCGGTCCTTCCGGATATACATGAATCCAACACCCTTGGGTCCATGAAACTTATGTGCGCCAGCGGTTAGTCCGCAGATATACAACTCCTTCATGTTGTGACGATAGTGTCCCATGGTCTGAACCGTGTCGGTGTGGAAGAAAGCGCTGTAGGCTTTTGACAATTCTCCAACCCGGTGAATGTCCAGCAGGTTCCCAATTTCATTGTTGGCCTGCATCAGTGAGATGAGGGCATTGGGAAACTGCTTAAGAAGTTCTTCCAGATGGCCCAAGTCAATGTGGCCCTTTTCATCCAGACGAACGTGATGCAATTTGATCTTGCCTTCGTGTTCCATGACCTCGAGGGTATGCGTCACGGCATGGTGTTCGATGGGTGAAGAAATTGCGTGTTTGATCTGATAAGACTGAATTCCGTTTATGATCAGCGTATTATCCGCCTCTGTACCACCGGAAGTAAAAATAATCTCTCCAGGCGAACAATTAAGAAGCTCTGCTATTTTCTTGCGGGCGGATTCAACGGCGGCTCGGACCGTGCGCCCGTGGGCATGTATGGAAGAAGGGTTCCCAAAATTTTCCATCAGGAAAGGCTTCATCGCCTCAAACACCTCCGGGTCGAGGGGAGTGGTGGCGGCATTGTCGAGGTAAACACGCATGGGGTAAAATTACAAATTTTCGGTGGAGCCTAATCTGCGG
>JANNAZ010000083.1:0-1537 GCA_031384895.1 Cyclobacteriaceae bacterium
CGCGACCGGCCTGGCGACGTGTGGCGTTTGCTCGTTAGCTACCCCTGGAGACCCGTCGAGACGATCACGGCGCTGCTCGACCGGCCGTCGCTCGAGCTGGCGCAGTGGGACCGGCAGGCCGCCAGGCGGCCGGTGATCGGGCTGGCTGCGCACGACGCGCACGCCCGGGTAGGGCTCAGGGGTGTGGGGGAGCCCTACGACGGCGTCGTGGCGCTCAGAGTACCGGCCTATGAGGTGATGTTCAGGGCGTTCAGCAACGTCGTGCGCGTGGTACGCCCGCTGTCGGGCGATGCGGCACGCGATGCGGCCGACGTGCTGGCCGCGATGAGGGCGGGCCAGGTCTATACCGTCGTGACCGGCATGGCGCCGCCGGGGGCCCTGGCGTTTGACGCCGAGTCTGGCGGCCAACGCGCCAGTATGGGTGGGCACTTAGTACCGTCGGGGTCTGTGGCGATCACGTTTGCGGCCGACGCACCTGCTGGCGCGCGTGCCACACTGCGGTGTGATGGGCGGGTGGTGGCGACGGGCACGGGAGGGCGCGTTGCCTGGACCAGCAGCGGCGCCGCGGGCGCCTGCCGCGCCGAGGTCGCTGTCGGAGCCGACGCCGCGCGTGTGCCCTGGCTCGTCACCAATCCCATCTACGTTCGGACGGCGCTGTCGACTCCTGTCCCACGCGAATTGTCGGCGCCGCAGCTGGTGCTGCCCGTTGACGGCAGCGGCGCGGCCGCAAAATGGGCCGCAGAACTTGCCCCTGGAGCCCGGGGCGCCGCGTCCGCCGTCGGCGGTCATCCGGGACGGCTGTCCTTTGCGTGGCAGCTGGGTGACAGCCTTGGGCAGTACGCGGCTCTCCGGTTCGACATGCCACCGTCGCTGGCGCAGTTCGACCGCGTCATTCTGCGCGGCGCGGCCGACCAGCCGATGCGCCTGTGGCTCCAGCTGCGCAGCCCGAAGGACGGAGGCCGCCGCTGGGGCAGGTCGGTGTATCTCGACACGGCGTCGCGCGAGATCGCGGTGCCGTTCCGCGACTTCCTGCCTCTCGACGGAACTGGCGCCAGGCCGGTTCCGCTGGCCGACGTGACGGCCTTGCTGCTCGTGGTCGATACCGTGCACGCGCGGCCAGGTGCCGCTGGCACCGTCGTCTTCGACGAGCTGTGGGTCGCGCGCTAAGGCGAACTGCCGCTGGAGTGCGCGCTCAGGTGCGCACGGTGAAGAGCAAGTACACGGCCCCCGCGCCGAACACCAGGTTGGGCGTCCAGGCGGCCAGCATGGGTGGCATCGCGCCGCCGGCCCCGAAGGCCGCAGCCACGCTGATCATCGTCCAGTACACGAGGGCGAGCACGATGCCCACACCCACGCCGTACACCGCGCCGCGTCGCCCCGTGGAGACCGCAAACGGCACGCCGATGAGCGTCATGACGATTGTGACGAAGGGGAACGCCACCTTGCGATAGAGCGCCACCTCGTCTTCGCGCACGTCGTAGCCGGCGGCGCGGAGGTCGATGATATAGCTGCGCAACTGGGCGAAGTTCATCTGCGC
>JANNAZ010000117.1:0-2311 GCA_031384895.1 Cyclobacteriaceae bacterium
GTCTTGCGAAATTGCGCCCAGGGCTGCCGAAACATGGGTTCCTTCTGCACGGCCGTTTCAACGGCCTGTAGATCATCGCAGTCGATACGCGTGGGGGAGGATGGGGCCTGACCAGCCGGAGGCGCGAAGCCCACCAGCGCATGACTTGTGAAGCGCTCACGATCGACGTCTCCGCGCTCCTCCGCGAGGGAGATCAGCATCGGGCGTACGCGATTGAAGGGTCGTTGGGCGCCGGACACGTCCATCCTCAACCGCATGACGTGCCAGAGAAAAAAGAGCACGATTCCGAAAGATCCGATCCAACTCAGCATCGGGCTTTCAGGCCCTCCGAAAAAGGCCGCATCACGACTCAAAAATTCCCACAGGCTGGATATGCCGGTCATCGCATCCTCAGTTCTTGGTAGTTACCCAGGTGTTTAGGCTGAAGGCTATGCATTATCTCCCAAAGCACGGATGCGGGGGTAGCGGGGTACAGGGATAGTCGGGGTAGGCTCTTACCCCTCTATCCCGTTGCCCCCTTACCCCTTTATCTCTTCAAGCAGCGATGAATCCTCGTTGCGCAAGAAGCCCAACCCCTGAAAGCCTTCTCAACTTCCGTGCCTTGCGCAACAGAGGTAAAAGCTCTCGAAAATCCCATGATTCGTCTGTTTATTGGGGCCTCCGCATCGGTTGCCCGGCATTCTTTACCTGGCAATCGGCATAATAGGCCTTCCGAGCACAGAGCTACCTGATGGAGAACGTAGGTGGATAGCCTATGGCCAGTCCTCTCTCCACGCGGGACGATATTTTCTGGAAAATTAGACTTGTTTGATGGAGGATACTAGCGGCGTAAGCTCAGCGAGACTTTGCAGGCTGTCCGATGAAATCTTGCGCTATACTGGCGCCAAATCGATTAGGATGCTTTTGCCGTTAAGGAAAACACACATGAGACTTCGCGCTGTCCTCCTCTTCACGGTGACCGTACTTGCCATGGGTCTGACTCTGCCGGCGTGGGCTGAGTCTCCATCGGTTCCCGCACAGCCGGCATTGGACCAGGCCATTGAGCAGTATATTCGGTCGCATCCCGAGGTCATTCAGCAGGCCTTGCAGTCCCTTGAGGTCAAGCGCCAGAAGGATGAAAAATTACGGATCAAGCAGGCCATTGCGACACACCAAGAGGAGTTGCTGCGAGACCCTGCTTCTCCCGTCAGTGGCAATCTGAATGGAGATGTCACCGTCATCGAGTTTTTTGACTATCGATGCGGATACTGCAAGCGGGTTGCGAGCGCAGTGACGCAATTACAAAAGGACGAACCAGGGGTACGGGTAGTGTACAAAGACTTTCC
This sequence comes from Cyclobacteriaceae bacterium, assembly GCA_031384895.1. Lineage (GTDB taxonomy): Bacteria > Bacteroidota > Bacteroidia > Cytophagales > Cyclobacteriaceae > ELB16-189. The sequence continues at coordinate 1,326 of JANNAZ010000117.1, forward strand.
TATTTTGGGAGAGGTATCGGTCTTTGGGGCCCGCGCCGCGTTAGCCGCTCGGGAACAAGGCAAACACCAAGCGTTTCATGAGGCACTGCTGGCGTCTGAAAATGAACTGACCGAGGAAGAAGTTCTTGCCATCGCTCAACGCGTTGGATTGGACGTCAAGAAGCTTGAGGTGGGCCTGCAAGCGCCGGAGTGGCAAGCAGCGATCGATCGTAATCGTGCGCTGGCCAAACTTCTCGGTATTTCAGGAACGCCGGGGTTTATCGTAGGCAGTGAAGTGTATTCAGGAACGCTGGAACTGACTGGCCTCAAGGCTCTTGTGGCCAAGGCGCGAACGAAACGGTAGTGCATCCGGCACCGTGTTTAGCTCGAAGCGCCTGTCGCGCCGGGAAATGATTGCATGGTGAGTACTCGGAACTCCGGGATTTGATCAGGACGCGGAATGAATGCCAGCTCTGCAACGGCCATTTCGCCACGTTCGCTGGTCGCCATAATTTTTACCTCATAATTTTCAATGGGAATACGGCAGTTCATGTCTTCTGGCAACGACGTGAGGCGAAGGAATGAAAATCCTTCATGCCCTAAAAAGAAGTTGAAGACATCTACGAATATGGCATCCAGGAACTGTGGATCTTTCGTGGGATGAACATTACAGTTCGTTGATCCAACCTGGTCATTCCTCAGTTTAAGATGACTGCCAATGGCATGGAAGTGCTTCGGCCTCTTCTCCAAAGACGTCAGTTTCACTTCTACATTCCTAAAGGTCATGTCAGCGCTGTTGATCAATGCGATACGGTAGGTATACAGCCTCCCGCTGATGGGTGCTGCCTGTGACCGATCGATGCATGAATCTACCTGCACCCAGGGTTCTCCTTCACCGATCATCATGGACAATTTGCCGATCCTTAAATTTTGTCGAAAGTATAACTGAGTCGCCCATAGACAGAAGCCCACAGACCCGATCCAAAATACCCATGTATCTGTGTATT
>JANNAZ010000142.1:0-8303 GCA_031384895.1 Cyclobacteriaceae bacterium
TTCGCATTACGCCAATCAACTCATGCCCAATGAAATAGACGTTCCCAATTGCATCCTCGCGAATATTCAAAAGCTGAGAATTTTCACCCAATAGGGTTGTGAATAGTGGCTCAAGAACAAAGCGATCCAGTTGTTTATCAAATCGGTAAACACCGTGCTCCGAGGTAAAAATTAATTGATTGCGAAGAGCATATACGTTTATCAGAATGTTAGAAGGAAATCCTTTGTCTGCCCCGTAAAATGAAACCTTCTTGATTTCAAGCTTGCCCAGATCGAGATCGAGTTTATAGACACCCTTGTATCCATGCGCAATCCACAGATTGCCGTCCCGGTCTTGCTCCATGATACGCGAGGATTCAGTAAAACCATCTGGCCTTCCTGAAAGCGCCCAATGCCCATCTTTTCGCGTAAAGAACTGAAGGCCAGTGTACGTTCCGCCAATCAGTACCCCGGCTGCATTTTTTGGGTGCAGAAAAATCCAGCTTCCCGGAACTGGAGAAATAAGCGTCGCCTTATCGCCGTCAATTCGGAATGCCCCGTTGTGATGGCCCATTAGCAGGTCATCTCCATATTTTCCAATATGATAAACTTGTCCTCGTGTGCCCTCAATAAATTTGAAAGGCTGTGTTTTGTCCATCGCGCTGCGTACATAAAGCCCTGTGTTAGTACCCACATAAAGGTGTGAATTGGTAAGGTAGGCCGAGTATCCCGTACCCGGAAGACCCATCTCCTCATTGATTTCGGTAAAAGAGGAACCGAGCTCGATATAGGCCAAGCCGTTATTATTTCCGACCCAGAGATTCTGTAGATCATCCTCGAGCAGGCTCAAAACGGTCCTGTTTTCAAGACCCTGACCACTTGTCAAGTGCAATAAGGTCTCGCCCTTTTCTGTAAGGATAAATAAACCAAAATTCTGTGTGCCGATAGCATAATTTCCATTCTTAAGCCTAACCATGCAATTGATATTCGCCTGCCGGAAATACTGTTGAAGAGACTCATTCCATGGTTTTACTTCACCGGAACTTTTCATCAGGTAGATTCCTTCGCGAAAAGTCGAAATCAAGTATTGATTATCATAGGCATTAAGAACTGAAGAGATGCCAATGTCCTTGAAGTAGCCACCACCTTCCATTAAAGTCAGCCGGTCATCTTGCAACTTCGTCAATCCCAATCCGCGGACATTGACCAGGAGTTCCCTGTTCACAAAAAAGGACAGCTCGGCTGGATGCTCAGGTTGGACGATGCTTATACGGTTGTGGTCGTATATGAAGATATTTGAAAACGTACAGAAGTAAACCTTACCCTCATCCAGAAACAGGTTCCACGTCTCATCAAAATTCCGAAACTTGTCTGGCAGGCTATCTGCCAAGGAGGTGTACTCGAGCTCACCCTGCTTACCGGGAAAGAAGTATCCAAACTCGCCCTGGCAACCCACATAGATTTTGCCGGAACCATCTACGGCTACACTCCGGATTTTTGAGCCATTCTTAACAGCATATACCCGCCACCGGTTTCCATCGTACTCCAGCAATCCAAGGTTATTGGCGATATACATTATGCCGCGGCCATCCTGGGCAATGCTCCAGTTCTGTATCCCAGCCTTATAATCAAGGGTGTTGAAGTTCCTCACAGACGGTAAGCCGGATATGGCAGACTGACTTTTGCCTGTAAGGCCCGAAAAGAGCCCAAACGCAACAATAACTAAACCCAAGAGCAACCTTTTCATACCATTATGTACCGATTGGCACACAATGTAGTACTAAATATTTGCCATGAAACAAAAGAAGTGCGTTTAAGTCATTCCAAAGGCCGTTTATTGAATTATGATGTATGTTTGATGTAGTCTAAAAATAGCGCTGATGTATTAATGATGGGGTATATAAATTGGCGGACGCCAAGCTTTGGCTCAATTTTGAAAAAATTATCAAACGATTGCGATAGTCAAGTGATAACAATGGATTGCGAGTAAATGTTAAACAAGGCTATTAAAGTTATCTACATGAGAATGACAAGATCCATAGCGATGGCAGCCCTGGCAAGCATGTTAACGATCAGTTCCTGGGCGCAATCACAAATATCAGGAACGGTCACTGATGCCACTGGCCAATCGTTGCCCGGTGTGAATGTCCAGATTAAGAATACAAGTTCTGGTACTGTAACTGATATACAAGGCGCATATCAGCTCGAGGCCCCTTCCGATGCCATCTTGGTATTCAGTTTTATAGGATATAAGTCTTCTGAAGTCGGCGTTGCTGGCAAGACCAGCATCAATGTCTCCCTGGAGGAGGATATGACCACCCTTGGCGAGGTTGTGGTAATTGGTTACGGTGTTCAGAAGAAGAGTGTGGCCACTGCATCTGTTTCAACTGTCAATTCCAAGGACCTTCAGGGATTTGGAACGCCTCGCGTAGACCAAATGCTCCAGGGACAAGTAGCCGGCGTTACTTTCAAATCATCTTCAGGTCAGCCTGGTTCTGCGCAAAACATCTTTATTCGGGGTGTGGGTACAAACGGAGACAACAATCCACTAATCATTGTCGATGGGGTCAATGCCAACGATGGTTTTCTGTCGGCCCTCAATCCTGCAGACATTGAGAGTATACAAATTCTCAAGGACGGCGCATCGACCGCTATTTATGGCTCACGCGCTGCAAACGGGATCATCATGGTTACCACCAAAAAAGCGAAAGCTGGTGAAGCAACATTGAACTACTCGTTTTACTATGGACAACAACAACCCTGGAAAACGCCGGAACTCTTGAATGCCTCGCAATACGTTTCGCTGATCACAGAAAAATACACTCGCGGCGGATCGACTCTACCCGTCGGATTTCCGCCCCAAGCTGGTATTACGACAGACACAGATTGGATGAAAACAATCTTCGCGCCGGCCAGCACACAAACCCATCAGCTTTCTGTTTCAAAGGGAACCGAAACCAGCAATCTTTTCGCTTCCCTTTCTTATTTTGATCAAAAGGGAGTTATCTCTCCCGACAAGTCCAATGCGCAGCGTATTACTGCGCGTGTTAATTCAGAACAGCAGATCAACAAGTTCCTGACTTTCGGAGAGGCGATTTTCTTCAACCATGCTACCAACTCCCGGATACCGGAGAACAATGCATTTGGATCACCCATCAGTGATGCCCTTGTCTATGACCCGCTGACACCGGCTTATTCGAGCACCGGAACCTATGGGTTTGCCCAATCTCCTTATGTGCAGAAGGAATACCTTAACCCCTTGAGCAGGATCTACATCAGCAATACACACACGACACAGGATGGCTTGCTTGGAAACGTTTACTTCAAAATAAATCCCCTCAAGAACCTGACTTTCAAAACTGATCTTGGTATTGATTACAACTATTACAATGGTGATGGTTTCTCCCCTTCCTATAAATTTTTCGACACCAATGGAAATCAGTTGCCGCTTACCAACGCCGTCAACGATATCTACCGCTATTCCTCAAATGTGCTGATTTGGCAATGGGAGAATTATGCCACTTACACATACAATAAAGGCAAGCATTCCGGCGACTTCACTCTGGGAACCACAGCGCGTCAGCGCAATGGAAGCGCATTTAGCGGATCCTCTTCTGGAATCCCTGAAGAAGTCCAGTTTGACCCCAACTTTCAGTACATCGACAACACGCCTGATTCCTTGCGCCGGTCAACTGGAAATGGCTCAGAAAAGGAATCCCTCTTCAGCATCTTTGGGAGAGTCAACTATAATTACGACGAGCGCTATCTTCTTTCAGTCACTGTTCGCAGAGACGGTAGCTCAAAATTTGGTGCCAACAACCGCTATGGAATTTTCCCTTCCATTTCCGCCGGATGGGTAATCTCGAAGGAAGATTTCTGGAGTCAGGGCAAGATAAACTTCCTGAAACTGCGCGCCAGCTACGGTGTAAACGGCAATGACCGGATTGGAAATCTCGGATATGCCTCGGTCATCGGCTATACCGGTGACTACCAATTCGGCAAGCCCGGCAACCAAACCATCGTCCAAGGCCTTTCATCCCTTTATCTTGACAACCCCAACCTGAAATGGGAAGAAAGCAAACAACTGGATATCGGTGTGGAAGTGGGGATGATGGACGATAAACTAACCTTTGAATTGGACTACTATCGGAAGACGACCTCAGATTTGCTCATGAATGCAACCACTGCGATTTACATCGGCAACAAGGCTCCCATTGCGAATGTCGGGGAAGTTGTTAACAGCGGCTTTGAGCTCGAGGCAAACTATAGACAGACAATTGGAGAAGTCAACTTAAACATCGGATTGAATGCAGCTACCTTGACTAATGAGGTCACCAAGGTAACCGACAACGGCTACATTGATGGATACACCTGGCCGGTAAGAAATACGGTCATCACCCGAATGGAAGTAGGAAATCCCATTGGTTATTTCAGGGGCTTCAAGACCGACGGTGTATTCAACAATGACAATGAAATTTTTGGTTACATCAATAAGAACGGTGATCCCATACAACCCTTAGCCGTCCCAGGGGATTTGAAATTTGTGGATACCAATGGGGATGGGAAAATTGACAACAACGACATCACCAACATCGGAAAGCCATGGGCAACTGTCACCCTTGGCCTAAATGTAGCCGCAACGTACAAGGGATTTGACTTGAGAATGCTGCTTGCATCAAGCATCGGCAATGACATTTATCGGTCTTATGAGCGTCAGGATGTCATCAACAATAACTACCAAACTGAATGGCTTGACCGCTGGACCGAGTCTAATCCCGAAGGCAAATATCCTCGCCTGACCACAATCGATGGAAACAACAATACGCGAGCTTCCGACTTCTATGTTGAAAATGGCTCCTACTTGCGGTTGAAGAACCTCCAGATCGGTTATAACCTGCCCCGTACCTTGCTTGAAACAGTAAAAATGAAATCATTGCGCGTATACCTGTCCTTTGATAACCTGTTCACAGTAACAAGCTATACCGGGCTCGATCCGGAAATTGGCAACAGCGGATGGATCCTGGATACTGCGATCGACAAAGGATTTTATCCGCAGCTCAAGACAGTAGGATTTGGTCTAAACGCATCCTTCTAAACGACGTCAAGCCATGAAAGCAACAACCAAACTCGCCTCTGCCCTCACCGTAATCTTTCTCGTGAGCGGATGTACTGATTTCTTGGAAGTTGATCCGCAGAACAAATACTTATCATCCAATTTCTACGTATCCGAAGATCAGGTCTTCAAAGGTCTGATTGCGGCCTATGATCCCATGCAATGGACCTTTGTCGATGGCAGATGGAGCTCAACGGTCATGTTGGGCGAGATCTGGTCCGACAATTCTAATGCCGGCGGCGATCCAACAAATTTTGACCAACCCGGTTGGCAGGAAATTGACGATCTGAAGGCGACCAGCGTCACGCCAGAGACTACCAGTTTTTGGAAGAAGAATTATTTCGGCATTAACAAGGCAAACCAGGTGCTGAATAATGTGGATACCATTAAGCTTCCAGGCGCAGTTGTTAAACAATATCAGGCCGAAGCAAAATTTCTGCGTGCATTCTACCATTTTGAATTGTTCCGGATGTTTGGCCCAATGCCGGTTATCACCCGCACGCCTGAACCGGATGACAAGAGTGCCGTCCGTAATACAATGACAGAGGTATTCACCCGCATTACGAAAGACCTCGAGCAAGCCATCCCCTTGCTTCCCGTTTCTTACTCAGCTGAGTCCAAAGGAAGAATTACCCAGGGAGCCGCCGAGGCCCTCTTGGGCAAAGCCTATCTCTATTGGGCTGACTTGAAGAATGATGATGTGACGCTGTTTAATAAAGCCGCACTTCATTTGGGAAATGTGAAGGCATCTAATGCCTATTCTTTGGTTGATGACTACAACGAATTGTTCGCGTTTGGCGCCGCCAATACGACTGAGTCTGTTTTTGAAATTCAGTATTCCAATCTGGTCCCCGGAGATTTTTCAACCCCATTTGAATTCATTAATGGCAACATGATCACACAGCTTTGCGGTATCCGTGGGCTATGCTCCACACATCCGCAATACGCTGAAGGGTGGGGATTCATGCTGCCTACTACTGATCTATTTTCATCCTACCTGCCTGATGATGTGTATCGCAGAGACGGGACGATCCTTTCAGAAGTTGAATTGGCGCTAGGCGGTTGCACGGTAACCGCGGCAGCCCAGAATACAACTGACTTTCAGGGATTCTGGCAGCAGAAATATGCGAATTACAAGGCCTATACCGTACCCAATGGCGGTGAAATTAATGTGTTGAAAGATCCAAACCAGCCCTATATCCGTTACGCCGACGTGTTACTCATGTACGCCGAAGCCCTGGTTCGGGGGACTGGTTCCCAGGCTACCGCGATGGCTGCTATCGATTTGGTCCGCGAACGGGCAAAGGGCCCCGGTGACAATACGGGCAGCTTCCGAACAACGGCAACAGTCATGGCTAACGAAGGCTGGACACTCCTGGAGGTTATCTGGTACGAGCGGCGTGCCGAACTCGCCGGTGAAGGTGACAGGTGGTTTGACCTTGTTCGTTCAGGCCGCGCTGTTAAATCTTTGTTTGCCAGTGGTGATTTGAGAAATGGAAACTTTGAAACCCAGGATTTATACTTGCCAATCCCCCAAAAGGAAATAGACCTCACCGGCGGTGGATTAACCCCCTATCCAGACGCTTCACTCTTTAATTAAATAAATATTCCAAACCAACCAACCAAACAAACAAACAATGAAAACCCGTATGCAAACCAGGTGGATGTATGCAATGATTTTGACATTGCTGGCACTATCCTGCAAAGAAGACACCGTGAATCCCGCGGCTATTGCCAGTTTTCAATTCGCCGGTGACGCGAATGATTTCCGGATTGTTAATTTCACCAACTTCTCACAAAACGCTGTGTCTTACAGCTGGGATTTTGGCGACACTACTACAGTGGCTACAGAAGTAGATCCATCTCACACGTATGAGTTTGAAGGTACATACACTGTCACACTTACCGCGACAGGCAAGGGCGGCGATCAATCTGTAAAGTCAGAAGAAGTGGTTATCGCGGACCCAGACAAAGAGTTGAAAAAACTAACTGGTGAGACCTCGAAGAGCTGGAAGCTTATCCGCGATGTATCAGATGGTAAGTACCCCTTTGCCGTTGGTCCATTGGACCGTTCACAGATTTGGTATGCCTTTGGATTGAATGAAGCCCTGGGAAACAGGCCTTGTATGCTCAATGACGAGTATGTTTTCAGTCTTGACGGCGCATACCAGTATAAGACAAATGGTGACATCTTCGCCGATGCCGGTGTCTGGAATGCTTCCTATAATACCCCCATTTGTCTCCCCAATACGGCAGGCAATTTCAATAATGTGGACAATGCCGACATATCTGCATGGAATAATGGAACACATGCGTTTACTTACAATGTTGCTGACCAGAAATTGACAGTAACTGGCTTAGGCGCTTTTATTGGTTTGGCTAAAGTGGCCTCAACTGCAGAAGTTAAAGTGCCCCAGTCATCAATAACCTATAGCGTAGTGAAACTTGTGGATGCTGACGTAGATACTCTTATCCTGGAAACCACGATTGGACCTCCTGTCAATGGCTATTGGAGATTCGTTTTAGTGTCTTACGACAACCCGTTGGATGAGCCTGCCATGCCTACGCTCCCTCCTCCCCCTGGCAGCATCGATGCCGTCAGCTTTGATTTCGAAACTGCCGGTACGCCAGTCTGGGGTATCTTTGGTGGAACAGATTTCAATGGCGCTGGAGTAACCATGACCCGCCTTGCCAACCCACATTCGGGTGGCATCAATACCAGTGGGTTTGTTATGAAAGTGGATCAGGTAGCCGGCGTTCAGGGATGGTCAGGTATGAGCACCGATCTTTCCGGGCTGATTGACTTCACCAACAAACAATCATTCAAGGTGAAAGTCTATTCCCCCGCCGCGGGCATGATTGTTAAGCTCAAGCTTGAAGAAATCGGCAATGCCGGTAACAACAAGGAGATTGACAAAACAACAACCGTTGCCAATGGTTGGGAAGAACTGACTTTTACTTTCCTCGCTGCTGACAAGAACAAATGGAACCGGTTCGTCTTGTTCTTCGACTTCCAGGGAGCCGTCAAGGCGAATGCTACGTCATTCCTCTTTGACTCAGTCTTGTTGCAATAACTATTCAGATGGCCAGCTCATTGGGAGCTGGCCATCTTTTTTATCGTCTTGTAAATATGTATTCAAACGTTCAAGACTTTTGTTTACTTCTCAAAGTCTGTTTTTTAATTAATTTCCATGAGCGCTAAAGCAGGTAT
>JANNAZ010000258.1:0-6799 GCA_031384895.1 Cyclobacteriaceae bacterium
ATTCTTGCTAACGCACAATTTCAAAAGCGAGACACCACCCGAAAGGACTCGGCAACGTACCGTCCGCTATATCAACCCAGCTTTCGCCCTACGGATCGGTATGGTGATCCGTTTTCCAATTTCACCACCCAGTCACCCTTATTTCTCAAGGACCCTAAAAACTTGTCAATCGAAGTGCTACCTGATACGGGAAGAACATTTTCGATTTATGAGCGATTTGGAACCGTCAACTTCCGATCTCCTTCCTACATGACTTTTGACGAGATCAATGCATACCATAATCAGACTATACTAAAGGGATATTGGAGAGGTCGAAGTCAGGCACTTGATGGAGAAAGCGCGGTCAGTAGCCGCAACCTGCTCCCAAAATTGTACACCAGCCCCTTACTTGATCGGATTTTTGGAGGAAGCTACGTTGAATTGATTCCGCGCGGTTTTGTCACTCTGGATTTTGGTGCTCAATGGCAGCAGATTCAAAATCCAGCCATACCCATTCGACAACAGACCAATGGCGGATTTGAATTTGATCAACAAATCAACCTGGCTGTTACCGGAAAGGTCGGAGAGAAACTGAAGATCACAACCAACTTCGATAACAACAATTCATTTGATTTCCAGAATCAGATGAAAATCGAATATACAGGCTTCAAGGAAGATATTCTCAAGAAACTTGAAATCGGAAACGTCAGTCTCCCGCTCAACAACAGCCTCATCACTGGGGCGCAAAATCTTTTCGGTCTCAAAGGGCAATTTCAGTTCGGAAAATTGTTTGCTACCGCCATCGCAACGACGCAACGAGGCAAGCAGTCTACCATAACTATTAACGGAAGCACCGACGGCGCCACCCAGGGCCGACCCTTTGAAATTGTGGGGTCAAACTACGATGAGAACCGGCACTTCTTTCTGGCTCAATTTTTTCGGGACAATTTTGAAACCTGGCTCGGGACGCTTCCTCAAGTTACTTCAGGCATAAACATCACTCGGGTTGAAGTGTACTTATTGAATAGACAAAACGACACACAAACTCTCCGCGATGTAGTTGGATTGATGGATTTGGGGGAATCCGACAAAGCCTATCGAAAGGATTATTATGTTACCAACGTTCCGGACGGATCGCCAGCCAACAATAACAATAACAATCTATACTCCTTGGTGAGTCAATTGCCATTAGAATCTGACGGAATTGACCAACAGCTTCAAAATTTGTTTGGGGGCGAAGCGGCAGGTAAACCTTTTGTCAACGGTACGGACTACGAAAAAATAACCAGCGCCAGAAAACTGGCTCTGACAGAGTTCAATTTTAACCGCGAGCTGGGCTACATCACACTGCAGCGGAAACTTCAGAATGATGAAGCCATTGCCGTAGCCTTTGAGTACACCTACAACGGACGGAAATACAAAGTGGGTGAGCTCTCAGAAGACTATTCCAACAAGGGAGAAAAAGAAGTCGTCTATCTGAAAATGCTTCGTCCCAGAAAAATTGCCGTTAAGGATAATTTCGGTAAGATCCTGCCGACCTGGAACCTGATGATGAAGAACATCTACAACCTAAACGTCACTCAACTTCAGCGAGAAGGTTTTCAACTGCGCCTCATCTATCGCGATGACCGTACTGGTATTGACAATCCCCAACTTCAAGAGGGACAAATCTCCCGTACCAAACAATTGATTGAAGTCTTTGGGCTTGACCGGCTGAATCCTTACAACGACCCACAGCCCGATGGAAACTTTGACTACGTTGAAAAGGTTACCATCAACCCCGAAACGGGGCTTATCATCTTTCCTTTCCTCGAACCGTTTGACAAGGCATTGCGGAAACTGTTTGCTCAGGAACCAAGTCCAAACACTCAACAACTGCTTGTTCAGAAGTATGTCTACGATACGTTATATCACACTACGAAGGCCGAAGCCGAGTTGGTTGCCACAAAAAACAAATTCTGGATCACCGGATCTTTCAAGGCAGGCGCAGGAAAAGATATCATCATCCAGGGCTTCAATATTTCCCCGGGCTCCGTCAAAGTATATGCCGGAGGGACTCCCTTGCGCGAGCAGGTGGACTACACCGTTGACTACACGTTTGGTAAGGTTACCATTCTCAATGAAGGCATTCTCAGCTCCGGCAAGACTATCAGCATTAACTACGAACAGCAGGATCCCTTTGCTTTTCAAACCCGCTCGCTCCTCGGAACACGCTTTGATTACAAACTGAATGAGGATGTCAACATTGGCTCTACCTTTCTCTACTACAATGAGCGGCCCCTAATCACTCGTAACCTGATTGGAAGCGAGCCCGCACAAAACTTTCAGTATGGCGTGGATGTGAACCTTAGAAAAAACTCTCGCCTTCTCACCAAGATGGTTGACGCGCTTCCATTCTTACAGACGAAGGAGCAATCCTCGGTAACATTGAACGCTGAATTTGCTCAACTCCTTCCAGGTACGTCAAACATTGTTGAAGGAGACGGAACTTCCTTCATTGATGATTTTGAAAATACAGCAACTCCCTACAGTCTCCTTAACCCGGTAGGGTGGAAATTGGCAAACACCCCCGCGGACCCCCGGTTTGACTTGTCTTCTATCCCCGGCGATAAGGATGATGTTCGATCTGGGTACAAAAGAGCTAGACTCGCCTGGTATCAGATTGACAACCTGTTCTATCGGGAAAGCAGTCAGTATAAGCCAGATAACATTACGTCGAAGGATCTTGAAAATCACTACGTCAGACCGGTTCTTCCCCAGGAGATCTTTCCGTACAAGGATCCATACGTGGGTAATTTCTACGAGCAAATTCTTGATCTGGCGTACTATCCCTCGGAGCGGGGCCCTTACAACTTTAACCCAGATCTGAATTTCGATGGCACCCTGAAAAACCCGGCAAGCAACTGGGCCGGTATTACCACGGCAATTCGTACCGAAGTTGACTTCGACAAATCTAACGTGGAATATGTAGAGTTCTGGCTAATGGATCCGTTCATAAATAATCCCAACGGAGCAATCGACGATGGCACTAACCCGCCAAAGCCAAATACTACTGGCGGTAAACTTATCTTCCATCTTGGAAGTATTTCGGAAGACCTTATGCGCGATGGAAAGCATGCTTTCGAAAACGGCTTGCCGACGGACGGCAATTCTAGTACGGGCGGTGTCTCCGCAAACAATTGGGGTGTTGTTACGACGCAACAATATCTCAACAATGCATTCAACAATGACCCTGCCGCTCGGGAAAACCAGGATGTGGGCCTCGATGGCGTAAATACTACCCGTGAAGCAACAACGTTTCAAAGTTTCATCAATCTGGTGAACGGGCCGGCGCAGCCCATCGTTCTTCAGGATCCTTCAGCTGATGACTTTCAATATTTTCTCGGCTCCAACCTTGATGCAGACAATGCCAAAATTCTTGAGCGCTACAAGAAAATCAATGGAATCGAAAATAACTCTCCTATAATTTCCGGTAACGAGCCCTTTGCTCAATCTGGGTCAAACATTCCAGAGAACGAAGATCTAAATCAAGACAATACACTTAGCGAGCTAGAGGAGTACTACGTTTTCAACATGGACCTTAAGCCCGGCCAGATCGATGTTGGGCAGAAGTATATCGTCGACAAGATTACCCCCGAGGGATTTTCGGACGTCACCTGGTACCTCGTCCGGATACCCATTCGACAATTTGAGGCCAAAGTGGGAGGCATCAACGGGTTCAAGTCGATTCGGTATGGGCGGATGATGCTAACGGGTTTCAAAGAACCTGTGGTCCTCCGATTCTCTAACTTTCGCGCTGTTGGCAACCGCTGGAGGCGCTACACGGCGAGGTTGGCACAGTCCCAATTTAGTGAAGAGCTTGAGCCCAATCTTGACAACTTTTCCGTTTCCGTGGTGAACGTAGAGGAGAACGGAAAAGGGAACGCCGAAAAACCTGCTTACGTCCCTCCACTGGCCCGCGACCGAGATATTACATCAACTATCCAACGACGGCTGAACGAACAATCGGTGCAAATGTGTGTGACCAACCTGGAAGACGGTGATGGTCGGGCCATATATAAGAACGTGAGCTTCGATCTATTCAATTACGGTCGCATCAAGATGTTTCTTTCTGCGCATGGACAAGGCCTTCAAGACAATCAGCTCACTGCCTTTTTGCGTCTCGGTACCGATTTCGATCAAAACTACTATGAGATCGAGCTGCCGCTAAAGATCACCCCAAACGGGAATGACCCCAACGCCAGCGTAGTCTGGCCTGAAGAAAATCAAGTCGATCTTGATCTGAACGAATTATATGCCTTGAAGGCTGCGCGCGATCGGGAAACGTACCCCTTGAACCAGCTATATCCACTAGCTGGACCAAAGCAAGTTGGGCGCCACGGCATTCGTATTTTCGGTCGCCCCGATCTAAGTCAGGTGAAGCTAATGATGATCGGCGTTATCAATCCTCGGGATGACACCAAGCCCCTCAGCGTGTGCATGTGGGCCGACGAGATGCGGTTGACTGATTTTGACCGGACGGCCGGATGGGCTGTGAACGGCGTACTGAACGCGAAACTCGCTGACCTCGGCAACGTTACAACCTCGGTCCGCCACATCACCTACGGCTTCGGTGGCGTGCAATCGAAAATTTCGGAACGCGCCCGCGGAACTACTACATCCTTTGATATTTCTGCCAACCTAATGGTTGACAAACTGTTGCCCAGAAATACCGGATTGAAAATCCCCATGTTCATCAGCTACGAAAAAACCACAATCAATCCGAACTTCGATCCGGCAAATCCCGACATGCGGATTTCCGCTATGGAAAAATCGTTCAGTACAGAGGAGCAGCGAAACAATTACCTGGCGCTCATTCAAGACAATGCCATTCGACGAAGTATAAATTTTACTAACGTTAGAAAAACCAAAGTCAAATCCGATGCCCGGAGCAATATTTACGATATTGAAAACTTCGCGTTTACTTATGCCTTCAGCGAGGCCACACACACCAACTTCAATTTGCAGGAAAGCACACAGCGTAACATCAAGGGAGCGGTTGCCTGGCAATTCAATCCCAAGTTTAAGGGGTTTGATCCGTTTGCTAAAACTGGTTGGAAATCACCCTGGCTCTCATTGATCAAGGATTTCAATTTCAACCCTGTTCCAAGTGCAATTTCTATCCGGGGCGAACTGGATCGTTCGTTCAGCAAAATTGTATATCGCAATTCAGCAGAAAGTCTGTCACCATCAACTGCCAATATTCAAAAATTCTTTCTGTTCAATCGATTCTTTAACTTCCATTGGAATCTCGCCAAATCATTAACGCTGGATTACGGTGCCCGAGTCAACGCCATCATTGACGAGCCGGATGTTGATCCTGCCGGGGGATACTCTCCTAAATTGAAACGCTACATTACCGCCGAGGAGTATCAGGACTCCGTGTTAACCAATCTTAAGAATTTTGGACGTAAAAAGAATTTTGAACAGACCATTACCGCCAATTATACTGTTCCTTTCGACAAACTGCCTCTCACCGACTGGGTTGGGCTGGAATACCGGTTCAATGTGGGGTATTTTTGGCGTGCCGGTCCTGCTGAACGTAGCGATAGCCTTCGACTCGGCAATGTGATTCAAAACACCAGAGACCAAGGTTTCAATGGTCGGCTGGATTTGATTAAACTCTATAACAAGATTGGGTATCTGAAGAACATTAATACGCCTAAGCGAAAGCCAACGGCAGTCGAAAAAGCTAAGGCCAAGCCCGACACGGTCAAACAGCCGCCAAACTATGCCGCCTTGAATTCAATTCTCCGACTTCTGATGTCGATGCGGAGCGTCACCGGCACCTACAACATTACCCAGGGGACTATCCTTACTGGATTCACTGGAACACCGGATGCCCTGGGCCAGGACAACACACTCCATGCGCCCGGGTGGGATTTTATTCTTGGGGGCCAGGATCCCAACATTCGCTTTAAGGCAGCCGAAAACGGATGGCTAACGAAAGCGGCCAACCTGACAGCTCCCTTTGTTCAAACCGAAACGCGAGACCTCGGCTTGCGAACCTCTCTTGAACTATCAACAGACTTTAAAATCCAGTTGGATGTAAAGAAGACAACAACCTCTTCATTCCAGGAGATCTTCCGATTTGATCCCTCGATAGACGACTACGCGGAACTCAGCCCAAGCCGAACAGGCAGCTATCGAATTTCCACCATCGCCATCGGCACCACTTTTGAAAACAATGCAAGTCTCTCTTCGACCGTTTTCAAACAGTTTGAAAAGAACATCGCCACTATTCAGCAGCGCTTTTCTTTGGCTACTGGAAATGGCTACGAAAGCAAATCACAAGATGTGCTTATCCCAGCCTTCCTGGCAGCCTACACCGGAACGGACGCCAACAAAGTAGGGTTGACTCCATTTCCCTCCACTCCATTGCCCAATTGGCGCGTGGATTATACGGGCTTGACGAAGGTTGGCTTCATGAAGGATGCGTTCCAGTCGATTAGCCTCACCCACGCCTATTCTTCAACTTATTCAGTCGCTAATTTTACCAATTCCCTGGAGTATACGGACGTGACAAATAGCTCCAATTTGTCAGACTACAATAATGGTGTGTACGCTACCGAGCGCAACAGCCAGCAGCAGCTTATTCCTGTTTATGTGATTAGTCAGGTGATGATCTCAGAACAGTTTTCTCCCCTATTCGGAGTCAGTGTACGCACAAAAAGCAAACTCACCGCCCGATTTGAATACAAGACATGAGACGATTGGTTATTACGGCTACGAACTCAACGCGATGCCGCGCTGGTGGATGCATACGCTGGTGATTGATAGC
>JANNAZ010000232.1:0-10019 GCA_031384895.1 Cyclobacteriaceae bacterium
GAACCGACGGGAAATGCACTGGATCCGGATTGACCGGTATTACAGTTCCGACGCTAAAGAAGGAGATCACTCCGGTTTGGAAATTCCTTCTGAGAATCCGGAAGTTGTTTTCCAACCTTTAATGTGTCAGCATTGCAGCAATGCACCGTGCGAAACAGTTTGCCCGGTTTTGGCCACGACACACAGTACGGAGGGTCTTAACCAAATGACCTATAACCGATGCATCGGAACCCGATATTGTGCCAACAACTGCCCGTATAAAGTAAGACGATTCAATTGGTTTAAGTACCACGACAACCAGCAGTTCTATCAGGCCAATCCGTCGATGAATACAGACCTCGGCCGGATGGTGTTGAATCCTGAAGTTACTGTCCGTTCACGCGGCGTAATGGAAAAATGTTCTTTCTGCGTTCAACGTATTCAATCTGGTAAGCTTACGGCCAAGAAGGAACGTAGGGCAATGAAAGATGGCGAAGTAGTTACAGCCTGTCAGGCAGCATGTTCTTCTGGCGCCATCCTTTTCGGCGACATGAACGATGCGAACAGTGCAATTACCAAACTGCTCAAGATTGAGCGTGATGAAAAGCGCCCAAATGGAATTGACAAGAAGATTGGTAATCCCAGGGCGTATCGTGTGTTGGAAGACATCGGTGTGAAACCGAATATTTTCTACCTCACAAAGATCCGCAACAAAGAAGAAGCGCGGGGAGAAGCATAACGAATTAGGAGACAGCAAGAAATCGAGAATATAACCTATGCAAGCATCATCAGTTTTTAGAGAAACCTTAGTGACGGGCGGCAAGACCATGGCCGATGTATCTCACGATATCAGCTGCCAGGTCGAGAACAAGCCCTCCCGGCTTTGGTGGACTGCCTTTGGCATTTCCCTGGTTCTGCTGATTTACGGCGGTTACTGTTGCTGGATGATGCTTTGGAACGGCATTGGTATGTGGGGACTAAACAAAACCGTCGGTTGGGCGTGGGATATCACAAACTTCGTCTGGTGGGTAGGTATTGGTCACGCAGGTACACTGATTTCAGCGATCCTTTTGTTGTTCCGCCAACGTTGGAGAATGAGCATCAACCGTGCCGCAGAGGCCATGACGATCTTTGCAGTGATTTGTGCCCTTAGCTTCCCGGCCTTTCACATGGGACGCCTGTGGTTAGGGTTCTATTGGGCGCTTCCGCTACCAAACGCATTCGGCTCACTCTGGGTGAACTTCAACTCGCCGCTTTTATGGGACGTATTTGCCATCTCGACATATTTCTCCGTATCCCTGGTGTTCTGGTACATGGGCCTCATTCCTGATTTTGCGGTTATCCGCGATCGGGCCGTCCGCATGGGACACATGACCCGCGCCCGCATCTATAATGGCTTGAGCTTTGGATGGGACGGAGCGGCTAAAACCTGGATGCGCTACGAGTCCGTTGCCTTGATTCTCGCTGGACTTTCAACACCCCTTGTACTCTCCGTTCATACAATCGTATCCATGGACTTTGCTACTTCGGTGATTCCCGGTTGGCACACTACCATTTTTCCACCGTATTTTGTCGCTGGTGCTATTTTCTCGGGTTTTGCAATGGTGCTGACACTCTTGCTGGTGACGCGCAAGGTGTTCAAACTCGAAGACTACATTACTATTTACCACGTTGAATTGATGAACATTATCATCATTGTGACGGGTTCAATTGTGGGTATCGCTTACATCACCGAATTCTTCATCGCGTGGTATGGCCAGGTTCCGGCAGAGAGTTATGCTTTTATAAATCGGGCAACGGGACCATACTGGTGGGCGTATTGGTCGATGATGACGTGCAACGTGATTTCTCCCCAGCTCTTCTGGTTTAAGAAATTACGCACCAGCCTGGTAGCGACTTTTATCATCTCTATCATAGTCAACATAGGAATGTGGTTTGAGCGTTTTGTGATCATTGCCACCTCTCTCCATCGCGATTACCTTCCGTCAAGCTGGACCATGTTCCATCCGACGATGTATGATATCGGGCAGTATCTATTCACGTTCGGAATCTTCTTTACCGCGTTCTTCCTGTTTGCGAAGTTCTTCCCGGTAATCAACATGGCGGAGGTGAAGAGTATTATTAAGGCAACTTCAGAGAAAAAGAACTCACAGGCACACTAAACGTGACGGTAATGGCTTCGAAAGAAAACTTTTTGGTAGGAATTTTTGAGGACGAAGACGTGCTACTGCACGCCGTGGAAAAGATCCGCGACAAGGGGGTGAAAATCAAAGAAGTCTATTCTCCTTTTCCTGTGCATGGCCTGGATGAAGTACTCGGATATCGCCGGACCCGGTTGCCAATTGCCGCATTCCTTTTTGGTATGACAGGAACCATCACTGCGCTTTCCACGCAAATCTGGATGTTGGGCTTTGACTGGCCAATGATCATCGGCGGCAAGAACTTCTACTCCATTCCTCCATTTATCCCGGTTACGTTCGAATTTACCGTGCTTCTGTCTGCCTTCGGTATGGTGGGAACATTCCTTGTAGTAAGTGACTTGAAACCCTATAAATGGCCAAGGCAATATGATATCCGGAGTACGGATGATAAACATGCAATGGCCATTGATTTGGGAGCAAACAGGATCGCAAAAGAAGATATTCGTCGGATTCTCACAGAGAACGGCGCTTCGGAAGTAAACGAAAAAAGCTTTTAGTCCATGATGACGATCAACTTGAAAAATTCATTGCTGGCAACTGCTGCAGCTTCTCTTCTGGGATGCGCCGGCGGAGATAATCCAGGCCGCGAATACGCCCCCAACATGTACCACTCCGTAGCCTATGAGCCCCTTTCGCAGATTACTGACGAGCAGGCTGGCGCCTGGGCCAATTCGTTGGACAATGGGAGAGGAGAGTATTTCAACTCCAATAAGTACAATGAGTTCCGAATGAACATGCGTGAGCCGGCACCCAACACAGTAAAAAGAAACAAACACGGATGGGTTCCCTATCGCAGCAAGAACGTGCCGAAAGACAGCGTTGATATCGTGGTGAAAGGAATGGTAAGTCCACTGGATTCCAGCGCCAATTATATTGTAGAGGGCAAGCTCCTCTACGAGATGAATTGTAAGCATTGCCACGGAGCCAAAGGCATTGGCGATGGCAAGGTAGCCGATAAGTATGCTGGCGTTGCCAACTTGAAGGGTGATTCGTATCTGGCCATGTCAGAGCCTCATATTTTTCATGTCATTACATATGGTGCAGGCCTGATGGGAGCACATGGCTCACAAGTGAATCCGGAAGAGCGTTGGAAAATTGCCCGATATGTGAAATCCTTACAGAAGCAAAAATAACTTGTTGATAAACGATCGCATGCGATGAACGATACACACGAAGTTTCTGACGAACGATACATCTTCAAACCGGAGACAAGGTCCAAGTTGTTTATGCTGTTGGGCGCAGGGGTACTCCTGTTCGCCATCGGTGTATACATGGCTATGTCTGTCAGCCATGAAGAAGGCGGAGCGACCGAGCATGCCGCCACATCGATTAGTAAGGATTTGATTGCAAGTCTGGACGCACATGCTGCCAGTGAGGAAGTCGCTGCCGAACATCATGGGAGTGCGCCCTGGCTCAAGAGAATCTACACTACGTTGTGGATGAACAACGTCTTCTTCGCGGGAATTGGCTTGATCGGAATATTCTTTATCGCCATTCAGTATGCGGCTCAGGCCGGTTGGTCTGCTGGAGTGAAGCGAATCCCCCTGGCTATGGCCCACTGGATTCCAATCGCGGGTGTGCTTATGCTTGTACTCTGGTTCGTAGTTAAGGCAGATGTGTTTCATTGGACGCACGCTGACCTCTACAACACAAGTAGCGCCGACTACGACAAAATCATTGACGCAAAGGGTGGCTACTTCTTTTGGCCTATGGCGAAAGGGACCTTCCCTGCGTTCTTCATCGGGCGAATGGTGTTGTTCTTTGGCCTATGGTACATGTTCTTCGTATGGATTAAGAAGGAGATGCTCGCAGAAGATCTAGACGGATCAACCCAGCATTGGCTATCGGCACGCAAGTTCTCTACCATTTTTCTCATCATCTTCGGTTACAGTTCTTCTGTGGCAGCTTGGGATTGGGTAATGAGCATTGATACCCACTGGTTTAGCACCATGATGGGCTGGTATATGTTCGCAAGCTGGTGGGTTACAGGCCTCGCCTTGATCACCCTCATCGTCGGTTCCCTGAAGGAAGCCGGTTACCTGAAGGTCGTGAATGCCAATCACCTCCATGATTTGGGTAAATTTGTTTTCGCCTTCAGTATCTTCTGGACCTACATCTGGTTCAGCCAATTCATGCTGATCTTCTATGCGAATATTCCTGAAGAGACCGTTTATTTTGTTCAGCGCAGGAATGTATCTCCATATAGCTGGATATTTTTTGCTAACCTGATTCTGAACTTTGCACTTCCTTTCTTGTTGCTCATGATGCGTGACTCGAAGCGACACATTGGTATGTTGAAAGTGGTTTGCCCGATTATCATCGTCGGCCATTGGCTGGACTACTACCTGATGGTTACCCCGGGCGTTATGAAGGGCCAGGGCGGCTTGGGCTTGCTGGAAATTGGTATGGGATTGATTTTCCTCGCTATGTTCTTGCTGGTTACACTAAATAGCTTGTCAAAGTTTCCGCTCGTCGCGAAGAATCATCCGATGTTGAGGGAAAGCCTCGGACACCACATTTAGAAGGAAAAAGGAGACGCTAACGAACTTAACTATGATGAACTTAATTATTGGCTTTGGGGTGGTTCTGATCGGGGTGATCATCTTTATGATCTTCCGGATTACGAACCTTGTTGGCTTGGTCAAAGGCGATAAGGAAAAGGCGGACTACAACAACGGCATTCATGCCTTCTTGTTTATGGCTTTTATGATTATTTCGCTGTCTGTATTCTTTTGGTACTCTTACGTGCATTTCGATAAGTACACCTTGCCCGTTGCTTCGGAGCATGGGAAGATTACGGACCACCTGTTCTGGATTACCATGGGCATTTGCGTGGTTGCTTTTGCGATCATCTCTATTGCCATGTTCTGGTTTACCTACAAGTACCAGTACAAAGAGGGTCGTAAGGCCACGTATCTTGTCGACAGCCACAAGCTTGAGATTCTGTGGACTTTGGTCCCTGCCGTCGTTATGGCCTTGCTGATCTTCCGTGGACTTCGGACCTGGAACGAAATCACCGGACCGGCGTCAAAGGAAGCAGTCGTTATTGAAATTGTTGGTCAACAGTTTGCCTGGACTGCCAGGTATCCGGGGTCAACCGATGAAGAGTTGGGCAAGATTGACTTCCGGCTCATCGATGCATCCAATGAATTCGGGCTTGACATGACCGACAAGAACTCATTTGACGACTTTAAATCCCTTGAACTTCATCTTCCAGTCAACAAGGAAGTGTTGCTGAAAATCCGCGCTAAGGATGTTCTGCACAGTGTCTTTTTACCACACTTCCGTGTGAAGATGGATGCCGTTCCGGGCATGTTGACTGTGTTCAAGTTTGTTGCGACTAAAACAACGCAGCAGATGCGGGAAGAGACGGGAAACCCCAAATTCAATTACGAAATGGCATGCACTGAGATTTGTGGGAAAGGACACTTCTCGATGAGATTCCCCGTGATTGTTGATGATGAAGAGACTTTTAGAAAATGGAAGGCTAGCCAGGAGTCATGGCTGAAGCAGAATCCTGACTTTCTCAGGCTCGTCCCTGAGAATTTGCGTGAATTTGCGATGATCAAATCAGGCATGGAACCCGACAACGGCTCCGCCAAACAAGGCGTATTGCAAACTGTGTCCAAACGATAATCAGAAAGAACTACTACCATGGCAACAGCAGATATCAAAGTACACACTGAAGCACACCACGATGATCATGACCATGAGCACGAACATCATGGTAATTTTTGGACGAACTACATCTTCTGCCAGGATCATAAGGTCATCGCAAAGCAATTCCTTATCACCGGGATGGCCTGGGCCCTCATCGGCGGAATTCTATCTGTAATTTTCCGCCTTCAACTTGGTTTTCCGGATGCCTCTCTCGAGTGGCTGAGACCTTTCCTGGGCGGATGGATTACCCCGGAAGGAAAAATTGATTCGGAATTCTACCTGGCGCTCGTCACTATGCATGGCACCATCATGGTGTTTTTTGTCTTGACTGCCGGATTGAGCGGCACATTCAGTAATTTCTTGATCCCCCTTCAGGTGGGCGCACGCGACATGGCCTCTGGCTTCATGAACATGCTCTCTTACTGGTTCTTTTTTCTTTCCAGCTGCTTTATGTTCACCTCGTTGTTCATCTCCACAGGCCCTGCCGCCGGGGGTTGGACAATTTATCCTCCGTTGAGCGCGCTCCCGCAAGCTATCCAGGGATCTGGCCTGGGAATGACGTTGTGGCTGATTTCCATGGCCTTTTTTATCGTGAGCACCCTGCTGGGGGGTATCAACTACATCACGACCATCATTAACATGCGCACAGCCGGCATGAGTTTTACCCGCATGCCGCTAACGATCTGGGCGTTTTTCTTCACTGCCGTTATTGGATTGCTTTCATTCCCCGTTCTTTTTGGCGCGGCCCTTCTGCTGATTTTTGATCGCAGTTTTGGGACAAGTTTCTTTCTGTCTGATATCTACATCGCGGGAGAGGCTCTTCCCCACATAGGAGGAAGCCCAATCCTGTTTCAGCATTTGTTCTGGTTCCTCGGCCACCCCGAGGTATACATCGTGTTGTTGCCTGCCCTTGGGATCACCTCAGAGATCATTGCAACAAATTCACGGAAACCGATTTTTGGCTATAAGGCCATGGTGGGCTCGATGCTGTTCATTGCAATCCTATCCTTCGTGGTCTGGGCACACCATATGTTTGTAACGGGAATGAACCCGTTCCTTGGTTCCATTTTCACTTTGCTAACACTGATTATCGCGGTGCCATCGGCAGTAAAGATATTTAACTATGTGACAACCCTGTGGCAAGGAAATATACGGTTTACCTCAGCCATGCTCTTCTCCATTGGCTTAGTGTCCTTCTTCCTTACAGGCGGGATAACCGGACTATTTCTGGGCAATTCGGCGGTCGACATTCAGTTACACGACACCTATTTCGTTGTCGCCCACTTTCACCTCGTTATGGGAAGCGCGTCATTCTTTGGTATGATGGCGGGCATCTATCACTGGTTTCCCAAAATGTTTGGACGTATGCTTGACGAACGCCTCGGTGGAATACACTTTTGGTTGACTTTTGTCGGTGTTTATTTGGTTTTCTTCCCGATGCATTACATAGGCATCGCAGGATTTCCTCGCCGGTATTACTCATGGACGAACTTTGAGACCTTTAGTTCCTTTGCAGATCTGAATATGCTTGTCAGCGTAGCGGCAATTATTACGCTGGCCGCCCAATTCATATTCCTGTTTAACTTCTTCTATAGCATATGGCGCGGAAAGTTGGCGTCGGCAAACCCGTGGGGCGCAACCACCTTGGAGTGGACGACCCCACGGCATCCGCAGCACGGAAACTGGCCTGGAGAGATTCCTACTGTTTATCGCTGGGCGTATGACTACAGTAAGCCAGGCGCAAAGGATGATTATATTCCGCAGACCATCCCGTATTCCGAAACACCGGAATCAAACCTGCCACATGAAAACGACTTGATTAAGCTTGAGATGGGTAATTCGGGTGCGATTGTTCCGGATAACAAGAAACATTGATTGGTTGAAATAAGACCTTGACTCAGACAGCGACCAGACGGTTCCATCGGCTATGCTTGGCGACCCTGGTCGCTGTCTATGTTTTGATACTGGTGGGTGGGGTGGTCCGTGCTACAGGTGCAGGCATGGGATGCCCGGATTGGCCAACATGCTTTGGTCAGTGGATTCCACCAACGCGGGTAGAGCAACTTCCGCTGGACTATAAGGAGCAATTCGCAAAATATCGCGATCAGAAAAACAAAAAGTTTGCCAA
Source organism: Cyclobacteriaceae bacterium (assembly GCA_031384895.1). Lineage (GTDB taxonomy): Bacteria > Bacteroidota > Bacteroidia > Cytophagales > Cyclobacteriaceae > ELB16-189. The sequence continues at coordinate 7,969 of JANNAZ010000232.1, forward strand.
GTACTTGTCATTGATTGGACTGGACCAAACTGCTGGTCGTATCCTGGCGGACAAGTCCATCCTTGTCGAAGAGGATTTCAACCCTGCAAAGACCTTGATAGAATATGTTAATCGATTGGTTGGAGTGGGCATTGGTTTACTCATTATGAGTTTGTGCGTCGCCTCATGGTCCATACGCCACTCCACACCGGGTGTGTATATCGGTTCCTGGGGTTTGTTGATTCTGGTAATCTTCCAGGGGTGGTTTGGGTCTATCGTAGTGTCTACAAACCTTACCGCGTGGACGATTACAACCCATATGTTCTTGGCTATCGTCATGGTAGGTTTGTTAGTTTGGCTCTGGGTGCGTTCTGGGGGCTCCCAGACAGTAGCGCATGCTTCGGTCAAGCCTTGGCTTGTGGGAGGGATCGTTGCCCTGTTGGTGCAGATATTCCTCGGAACGCAGGTCAGAGAGGCCCTGGACAGTATCGTCAGCGGGACCGATCGGCAGGACTGGATTAGGCTTGCGGGTTCAGATTTTGTTATCCACAGATCCTTTTCCTGGGTCATTGTCTTACTGCAAATAGGGATTTACTTCAAACTTCGGAAAACCAGTAAGGAAAGAGCTTTATACCTTGTGCCAATCGTGCTAATTTTGTGCTCCGTGTTGACTGGCTCAGCGATGGCCTATTTCAGCGTTCCCGCTCTGATGCAACCCATTCATTTGGTGGTGGCTGTTGTTACGATAGGATGGCTGTTTCAAGTGTACTTGCAGGCAAACAACCGGGCTGAAAATGTGTTAGTAAAGCAATGATTTCAAGCGAAAACTCACTGGCCCTCTCTCAAATTCCCTCCAAGGCAGCCGCCTATCTGGAATTATTGAAACCGAGGTTATCTATGCTCGTGGCCTTCTCCTGTGCGTTCGGCTATGGCTTAGCGACGCGCGGCCAAATAGATTGGGCGATTCTCTCCATTTTGACATTTGCCGGGTTCCTGCTTTCCGGTGCATCAGTGACCATTAATCAGGTGATCGAGCGAGACCTGGATGCCCTGATGACCCGCACCAAATCCAGGCCACTGCCGACGCACCGGGTGACCGTGGCCGAAGCAATATGTTTCGCCGGGCTGTGCTCTTTGGTGAGTTTGTTTCTGCTCTTGAAGTTTACCAACGGACTCACGGTTGTGCTTTCTGTTGTTTCTTTGGTTCTGTATTCATTCGTCTACACCCCGCTAAAGCGAGTAGGGCCTATCGCCGTTTTTGTGGGTGCATTTCCAGGGGCGCTGCCTCCGCTGCTCGGGTGGATCGCTGCAACCGGAGGGGTGTCGCACGAAGCGCTGATTATTTTTGGTATTCAATTTATTTGGCAGTTCCCTCACTTCTGGGCTATTGCCTGGGTGTCGCACGACGATTATGTGAAAGCTGGCTTTAAGTTATTGCCATCCGGTGGGGGACGTGACCTGAACACGGCAGTGCAAATCATGATTTACACGATGTTCTTGATTCCGTTGGGGTTACTCCCGGCCAAGTTTGGCATGACCGGCCTGGATTCGGCAATTGTAGCAACGGTGTGTGGCGTAGCATTTTTTGCTCAAACCTTTTCGCTTCTGAAGACAGGAAGTCGGCAGTCGGCGTTACGAATAATGTTTGGGTCCTTTATCTACCTGCCCGTAGTGCAAATAGCCTATTTGCTGGATAAGATATGATAATCTGAAATTCGAATAGATATGAGTAAGCAGGCAATAGGTGATATGAAATTAGTGGAAGAGCCGAAAAAGGTTCTGGCGATGCATCCGAGAAAGTTTGCCTTGTGGCTATTTATGGCCAGCGTAATGATGCTCTTTGCGTCCTGGACATCGGCCTACATTGTGCGACAGGCGGAAGGAAACTGGATGTTTTTTGAACTTCCGGTATTGTTCTACTATTCGACAGCCCTGATCGTCATGAGCAGCATGACCATGCAAATTGGCTATTTCTCTGCGAAACGGGATCAACTCGGTCGACTGAAGTCCATGGTCACGGTGACGGTGATTCTGGGTATTCTGTTCCTTGTTGCTCAGGTAATGGCCTGGTC
>JANNAZ010000239.1:0-8642 GCA_031384895.1 Cyclobacteriaceae bacterium
GCCTCGGCCACCTGTACCAGGGAGTTGGAACAGCAATCAGTACTGGAGTATCCGGATTGGTTTTCGGCATCATCTTTATCCGTCGCCGGTCAGCTGTAGAGTTAATCACCATGCACGCTTTTGCCGATGTGCTATCCATAGTTGCAGCGTACGGACTTGCAGCGCACTGAGGGAGTTTAAAGTCTCAGCTGCGAATAACGGATTGATTGCCCGCGACTTGACTAAACAGCCGGAGTTGATTCATCGCATCTTTGCAGCACGTTGTTTTAGGCGTCGAGCATCAATATTATTGGGATCGAGTTTAAGCGCAATTTCAATCTCGAGGCTGGCTTCACTCTTTCTGCCCATCTTGAGGTAAATGTCGCCGAGCACCACATGGACTTTCGGCACATGCTTGCCATCCAGTAATTTCTTAAGTTCTGAGGCCTTAGACAGGGCCTCGTCATACTTTCCAAGTTCAGCCTCCAGTTCCGCTGCAAAACCAAGGATAAATGGATTCACACGCTGCTGGACCGAACTGAGACGTCTCAATGAATCGAGTGCTTTTGCCGGGCCATGACGAAAGTGGAGAACTTCAAAATACTCAGCTTTGGTGTATACGTCATCGGGATACGCGTGCGCAATACGGAACAGGTTCCTTTCCGCTAGATTGAAAGTAGTTTCTCGCAACTGGGTTGCCAGCTCCGGTTCTTTGTCCCTGGCATTTGTGAGTGCCAATAATTGCATATATACGTCCAGGAGCATACGCTCATCGCCATGGATTTTGTCCTTGCGCATGTTGAGTACTTCTTCGATGGCCATACGCTCTTTTGCATTATTTGAAATACGACCTAGCAAGGCCATGCCCACAAGGAATTCCGGATCGGCTTTCATCATCCTCCGGTACGCGGCCTCTGAAGCGGTATAATCTCCCTCGTCCATGACATGCTTCCACCCCATCGTATAATAGTAAAGACAGGAGTCTGAAGCGGTTGAGAGCACAAGCTTTTGAGCAACCAGGGTACAGAATGGGATAACCAGAAAAAGGAATGATGCAAAAGGCCGCATGTGGGCAAAGATATGGTGCCTTCCAAAGAATTCATTCTGCTAATGAATAACTTTAAGGACAATGCAATTTTGCAAGCCCGCTCAGTTGGCGGAAACTGGCATTATAATTGGTTTGTTATAAGGACCATGTAAGTTTATGAAAACGTCCCTGATTTTAGCCTTTTTGTTTGCTTCGCTGCCTGTAACCGGCCAGGTTGATAAAATCAAGGCGGCCTCGGCCGACTACGCAGGGGAATCCAAATCTACCGACACTGGAGGTTCCTCGTCAGGTTCGGGTAATGGCGGAATATTCGTAGATATTCTCATGTTCCTGCCCCATTGGCAAGCCTACAAACTTCAGGATGACAGGCAGCGGTATCCACCCATGGTTTCGCTGGACGTTTTTATCCAGGGGGCCTTTAAGCCAGCCGACACGTACATATTCTGGCCGCGCATTCGCGCGAATTGGGGATTATTCTCTACCGATTTCAGGATGAACTACATGATGGAGAAAAATGATACTGGGGGGTTCACATCCCTGCGCACAAGTGACTGGCAGGTTCTTCAGCTTAATCTCATCACCAGCCGGTTTATCACATTCCGGGTCGGCGCCGGAACGATGACGGAAGCCTTCGGCGCAAATAGGCAGTTCACGGAAGTAACGCTTGCCTTTGGCATCCATGCGCCGGATCAATCCGAAGTCTTCTTCCTGGAGTACCGGGATGCGTTTGAATCAGGTGCTGACGTCCATGCCCGTTTTGAATTTAGCGGCCAATATCAGCACCAGATTTTCAAGACCGGCGGTTTCCGGGGCTACCTCACGGCCGGCGGTGCTTACCAGAAATACTACAATACGATCGACTTCTGGGGAATCGAAGCGGGAGTATTGTTCCGGCTCTACTAAAGAGAGCCTAGGCGAACTGACCTCAAGACGTTATTGCGTTAAGGAAAGCTATTTAGTTTGCCCTTCATCGCTTGAAAACAACGAAGGATCAATACCCGGGATCACGCGGAGAGCGTTCTTATAATACACTTTCCGAAGAACAGAATCCGGTAGCGCCAATCCATACATCTTCCAGTGCGCGTGATACTTCCGATAGTAATCAAAATACTCATCGTCGGTTTCCAGCACGCGGAAATAAGTATAATACTCCTTCATGTTATACGTGTCCTTGCCCATCATCACCCGGTCTTGGTATTTGATTAGCCATGTCCGGGCAAATCGTGGCTGCCTGCCCAATTCCGCTAGCACAGCACCCAACTCCGTGTAGACATTCGGCATGTCATCAAACAGCTTCCCCAGTCGTTCAAGGTCATTGCCAAACCAGCCCAAGTGAGCGTTGATGAATTTCGTTTCCGGGTGTTTACGAAAGACGTTGTGCTGCTCTCCCATCACCTGCTCAAAAGTCGGATAGTCTTCCGCAGACCGGTATCGCCCTGGATGTTGCTTTAACTCGAGCCACCGCTCGTTGTGTTTGTCCTTCGGGTTCCAGAAAGAATTTGGCTCGCCTGAATGGATAAGCACGGGTATCCCAAGCTCTCCACATTTCGCCCAAACGGGATCGAGACGTGGGTCATCAATAGCGATTCGCTTTCCGTCATTATCTGTTTCGTCCAGCCCCAGTGTCTTATAAACTTTAAGACCGTGAACACCCTGCTTCACTCCTTCCTCCATCATTTTCAAGGTCTCATCTGGCCAGCCAGTATCATCCAGTTTCTCGAAATCAATATTCAGAAAAAGTACAAACCGGTTCGGGTGACTATTCTTCACGTTGTCGAGTGACCATTCAAGATATTTGCCCCTGAAACCACTCAGGTTGACCATTACCCCCATGTTGAGGGAATCCATTTCCTTCACAAGTTTATCCAGGTTCTGAACAGGCATGGTAAACTGGTGATTATGAACGTCGATGAAGGGGAATTTGGACCGGGTGAGTTTATGTTCCGGGACTTTCAGTGTAGAAACGGGGTCATACGTCTCCACATCCATCACATTGAGACGGTATTGAATAAGTCCAATAATCCAATACACCGTGCCAAGCAAAACCAGCACGGCCATGGGCATCAGAACCCATTTCCTTTTCGAGAAAGCCATGCAGCCTACTAGCGAACCGTGATCGGCACGCGAACGAGGGTTCTATCCCAAACGAAATCCATGTTCACTCCGACGGAGTCGCTGCTAAAGTAGATTGTAAACATTTCTACTTCTGCTGGTGTTGATTCAACTGGAATGTTTGCTGTAAAAAGATCCTTTGAATGATCCGGTTCACTGGCCGCCATCAAGTTGACTCCCAGCTCGCTATTGAGGATTATCTTAAATGCCTCAGCGCCAGGGACAGCATACATCCGGTAGCTACCTGCACTAACAGCCTGACCAGCGAAGGTGATGTCTTTGTTCAACGTGATTTCCGTCGCCGCATTCGCACCAAGACGCCAGTATATTCCATAAGGCTGCAGTGCTCCCGCTGCTTCTTCACCGAAGACCAGACGGCCTCGTTTAGAGGGCTGGCTGTACGATACCTTAATATCAAGTCCCCTGTCACTAAAGGTGACTATTGTGGGAGGGCTCTTTTTCGGCGCAAAAAATACGCCGTAAACGGACCAGGCGATGAAGGCGATGAGCAGGATTCCTGCACCAGTAAGGATTTTCTTTTTCATGATATTACAGTTCTGTGAGATTGGTTTGATCTAGTTCTTTTCAGTTTGAATGGCTATCGGTACCGTCAACCAGGTTTTGTCCCAGACCATATCCATGTTCACGCCAGTAGAATCGCTGCCAAAAGTGATTGTGAACTGCTCTACTTCGGAAAGTGAACTCTGAACAGGCACGTCCACACTGAGCACATCCAGCGTATGGTCGGGCTCCATGATTCCAAAGTAAACACCAACTTCACTGTTCAACGCAATCTGAAAGGACGCTGGTCCCGGAACAGCATACATACGATAGCTACCTGCCTTCACGGCCTTGCCAGCAAAACTTACATCCTGGTTAAATGTGATTTCAGTAACTGCGTTCGCTCCTAGCCTCCAGTATTTTCCATAGGGCTGAAGTGCTCCGTCTTTCTCCTCACCAAAGATCAACCGGCCTTTCTTGTAAGGTTGGCAGTAAACCACTTTTAGATCAAGTCCACGATCAGCGATTGTAGCTGTCGTGATTGGGCTCCTCTTGGAAACCACCAGCGCTCCATAGAGACCGAAAGCCACCATAGCCACAACGACGACGGCAAGGCCAATGAGTAATTTCTTTTTCATTTTGTAAAGGGTTGATTGAGTTGCAAATATAAGGAAACTGGCCGACTCCGTATTTTGGACTCAAAAACGCATTGAATTAAAACATTAGCACCTAAATCCTAACCAATAACCGATTCCCCGTTCACATCTGTCGTTAGCACTTCGCTCATGTGATCAAAGAATGGGCGGATGCATTTGAAGACTTTGCTGATGTTTTTAAGAAAATCAGGGGCGAGTACTTCACGGTCTGTAAACGAATGCTCAAACCAATATTGCTTGTACCGAAGCAAGTCGATGGCCGGATGATCCTTTGGAAATCCTTGCGGCGCAGTCTTTACTTGACCCCCCTTCATGCCACCAAAATTACGGGTGATGGTTTTTGATTTCAGGATCTTCCTCCACGCGTCATAGTTATGTAGGATATCCATTCTGGCCCGCTTTAGGTCTTCCGAACTTGGATAGGTGAAGCCACAACCCAATCGGGACTGTCCAGGCTTGATCCATAGGTAATAACCGCCACGCAGCTGAGGCTTGAGTCTCTTCAGGTGGCCGGTAAACCGTGGATTGTAAGGCGTCTTGTCGTCAGAGAACCGGACGTCGTTATAAATCCGGTACAGGCTTTTCTTTCCGGAGGGAGTCTCGATCCGGTCGTGGACGTTCATTTCAGCTATGAGCGCGTCGAAGAATCGCTCGGCATTGGACAGCGCGGCCTGGTACTGACTTTTGTGTCCATTAAACCAATCCCGGTTATTGTTCTTGCTCAGGCGTTTTAGAAAATCAAACGTGGATTTCTGTATGATTTCAGGTGGTAACTTTGGCATCTTCAGCTTTCTGTTTTCGAGACGGCAAGTAAAGAAGGAATTTGCAAAACCTGTCATGAATATCTCGTTAGCTTTGATGGCATCAGGATCAATACCTTTGAAGCTTCCCTATGTCACGAGCCTTATGTTTCATACTCCTCCTACTGCTCTCCAGGTGCAGTCAACCAGCCCCGACATCAACAGCGTGGTGCGACCAGCCTCTCCGATCGGCATTCAGTGAGTTCAAAGAAATCCCTACCGGGCAATCCTGGTTCAAAGTCTATGAAGTTGGAACCGGAGTATATGCCATAGCCGAGCCATTCAATTTTCAGGAGGTCATCTCCTATTTGATTGTAGGCTCCGAAAAGAATATTCTCTTCGATACCGGTATGGGTATGGGGAAAATCTCAGACGTCGTTCGGAAGTTGTCGCCACTTCCCGTCATTGTTGTTAACTCATACACCCATTACGATCACATCGGTGGAAACTATGAGTTTGACACGATCCTTGCGGTTGATACGAGTTATACACATAGGTATGCCGCTACCGGATGGACCCACGATCAGGTCAGGCAAGAAGTTGAGCCAATGGCCTTTTGCATGGATAAATTGCCTGGCCTTGATACGGCCTCCTATGCTGTCAAATCATACCAGGATAAGATCAAGGGATATCTTGCTGAAGGAACCACCATTTCACTGGGCAATAGAACATTGGAAGTTCTGCGCGTGCCCGGCCATACACCTGATTGTATCGCCTTGCTCGACCGTGCTAATGGCTATCTCTGGACCGGCGACATGTACTATGAAGCCACGATCTGGTTGTTCTTTGAAGGAACTGATCTGAATGCCTATGAGCGAAGCATAGCTCGTTTCGCCTCGCATGCATCCTCACTCACGCGGGTGTTTCCTGCGCACAATACACCGACGGCAGATCCAGCCCATCTTTTGGAATTACGCGACGCCTTTGCGAAAATTCGAAACGGCGAAGTTAAAGGCACGGAGAATAAATCTTCCAACCACCCCGAAGATCTGGGGGCGATCACTTTTCAATTTGAACATTTCAGTTTTCTTATTCGACGAGACCGATTGAACTAGGTGTTAACCTCTACACTGGGGTCGATGACGGCACATTTCATGTAACTAATTGAAGACCGGAACTAAAAGGAGTGTGGCTATCCAATTATTTCGCATCCATAATGGCACGCAATTCATTCTGTGCCCGAGTGAGGCTGTCACAAAGTGCTGATGCGAGCGCTGGAACACGCCCAGTGTCTCGCTTGTAAACCAGCTCTTCAATGAGCGCGGCATTCTTTCTAGATTCTTCCATGCCAATCATGGTCAACGATGACTTGATCTGATGGACTGACGCAGTCAGTTTCATCCAGTGCTGGCCTTCTGTCTGCAACCTGATGTCATGAATGGTCTTCGGAAAGCTGGTCAGCATAGCCTGTACCATGGACCGAACAAAGTTGACGTCCTGCTGTGATACATCATGCAGAAATTTCAAATTGGTTAGCTGATTCCTTTTCGAACCGGGCTGCCTGCCCTGTGTGTGGCTGCTTCGATCTAGATCATCCGGCTTGAATTTTTTTAGCCACTTGAACAGAAGATCGGGAGTGAATGGTTTTGAAATACACCCGATCATACCTGCCTTGAGGCACCTGTCAATTTCTTTCGCAGAAGCACTCGCTGTCAAGGCAGATTGGAAAATCTATGAGAATTGTCATTATTATGAGTAACGATAAGGTTTCCCTCGTCTATTAATCAAAAATGGTACATATGTACCCAAGCACCGATTGTGGGAAATTAGGCTGGGATTGATGGTGAGGCCGATGGCGCTGCTAGCTACGAAAGGATTCTAAATAGTGGCGGGCTTGTCAGCTTTCGGTGATAGCGGGGAAATCTCCTGCTTGACCGCTGGAAGCTTTTCACCGATCGTTGCCTTCTGAATCCCAAAAAGCCGGTAGCCCAGCAGCTTCCCAGCAATACCCATCTCCTCTGCCTCTATGCGAAGGGTGCCTGTCTGAAGAACGTGCACTTCGGTTTCGACACGGTATCCAATGTCTATGGCCTCACCTTTTTTCGTAAATGTCAAAGAGACCAGTGGAGCCTTGGCGTCATTTGAAAAATCTATACGGCAGTCTTTAAGGTCGTCCAGTATGTCTGCTACTTCATCTCCTTCACCCTTGACTTTTAGACGGAAGGACATTGTCAAATCAGAGAAGGGAGCCAATTGCGGATACAACGCATACATTTGCTGAGCATACCGCTTTGCGTCACTCCCACCACTTGCATGCGCAAGTCCTTCATACGCCCGTGCTATTAACAAAGTCTGATATGGATCATCCCGTTCAGGATCACGAAGCACCTGGTTGAAATAGCTGATGGCTTTGTCATCCTTGCCTTCCGCCAGGTAAAGCTTGCCCAGGAAGTACCGAAAGTATTTCTTGAGCCGTGGACGCTTGTCTGTTGTGAGCAATTTCTCATAAACATCAATAAAATATTCATTTCCAAAACCGTCTATGACCGACCACACTTCATCAAACGTGATCAGGTTTTCGGGTGAGAATACAGTGTATATCACTTGCTCACGTTCCGGGTTCTCAGCCACCAGCGAGGCCAGCAACATCTTATGATGACGGATTTCAAGCGTATACTTCACCCACCGATACCAATTCACAGGATTTAACCAGAAGTACCACTCCTGATGTTCAAACCAATATTCCTTTTTGAACTGAACCTGATTGACATAGTTCATGGAGGCAACGGCCAGGTTATACTGCTCCTGCCCCCAGGTGGTGCCAATGTGAAGCTCCTGAAAGCGTGCTGCTTTGTTTGTGCGCTCCTGACTTTCGGCGGTTAGCCCTTCGTAATGCTGTGCTCGCGCCAGGCCGATACAGTGCCAGCCGTAGCCTGGCGTACTCCCTTGTTTGGCAAGAACATCCTTTAACAGCGAATCTGCCCTGTCCGGCTGCCCACGATAGGTGGCCAATGTGCCACGCATGTAGTAGTATTCTTTTGTTGTCTTTTCCGGGCTCTGCTCCCGCTCTTCCGCTTCCAGGAAAAATAATTCTGCTTCCTGAAACTCTCCCATCGCCAGCTTGAATTCTGCGTAGTTGTTGCTGGAGTAAGCACCGTTTTGAATCAGCAAGTCGTAGTAGAGGCTGGCGGAGTCAATGTCCAACAGATAGTCATGAATCATTGCCTTGTAATGAAATGTTCCTAAATATTGTCGGTTTAGAAAATTGGGATCGTAGAGGCCATTATTGACAGAAACGTCTTTCTTGATTTTACGAAGTGCGGAGTCCAGGCATCGGTTTGCCGCCGCTACATTCTCGCTCACCGTATTCTTCAGGAACGGAAACCGTTTTGAGGTATACATTCTATTTCTGTGATAGATCCAGGCCATCGTATTGTAAGAATCCAGGCTAGTCTCGACCTGGAAATTTCGATCTCGAACATGCCGTACAACCTCCATAGCTTTATCCTGCTGTTCCACGTTTTGATAGCAACGGCTTAAAAAATAGGTAATTAGTCCGTAGTCAAAATGGTAACGGTAGTTCGCATTGTACACTGCGAAATTATT
>JANNAZ010000265.1:0-6325 GCA_031384895.1 Cyclobacteriaceae bacterium
ATGAAGTATGGATAGTAAATTTGGAATCGTACGACTGAAAATGTACATGCGGGGCGGAAATTTGACTAAGGACCTCTTTGATAACAGTGTCAATATTCTTGCTGCTGAATTCTATTCCACCATAAGGTGAGGGGAGGTTAACGTAGTGTCTGGGATTCTTGAAATATTTATTAAACTTCTGAATGACAACAATGAATTCGCCCAATAAAACAGCTAGCCATGTATTGAGAATCTTCAGGAATAATTCCTTATCAAATTGAATCTGGATCTCTTCTTCGGGATCGAATCCTTCCAAGGCTCGATCAAGGTCCAAAAGCCTTGCATCAAGGGACCGTTGAGGTGAGGGGTGTTCATTCAGTTTGGCCCCTTTGACTCCTTTGTGACCCCTTAGGCTGTATGTGGTACCTTTCCCAGTACTGCCTGATTTCTCGATAACTGCCATTTTCAAAAGCTCAGCAAGATCTCTCGATGCAGTCCGTTTCTTTGTACCGTTCAATTCCTGGTATTCTTGATTGGTAATTTTGCCATGCTTTTTCAAATACACTACAGTCTTGCGCTGGCCTTCTGCCCATCCGGCCTTCTCCATTAGTTCATCAGTATAGGCATCCTTACAAAAGGTCACCCGTATGCCACTCACATGTTCTTCGAAGATCGGGTCGGGAAGCCCGGCATTCCTGCATTCGGCAATCATATTTGTTGTGCCCGTTCCCCAGCCCTCAATCAGACCTGCGTTGAACAACATACTTGCGATTAGCTTATTCCTAGGATGCGAAGGATGTTTCTTCCTGAGTTGTTCAAGAGTGATTTCAATAGGCAAACGCCCAGGGTTCCAGAAAGTAATCTTGTCGCTATACACCTTAATCTGCACATGGGAACCCGCATAATCACGGTGAGCCAATGAATTGATTATCGCCTCGCGCAAAGCTTTTTCTGGATACTCCAGGTTCTCACTCCTGATAAGGCCGGCAATCGATATCTCTGAAACGAGGTATTTCTTAGTCAACAACTCGTATACGGCTTCTGCTTGGTATAGAAGATTCCCACTCACATTGTCAGTGGCTAGGGGTCGATCTTCGGTTGAAAAACGCCCAATCCTTACATGGGCACCAGGATAGAACCTTTGAGGGTCCTTCCCGAACATAAGAATTGCAGCTCGAGTCAGCTTGCCATGGCTGAGAAGGTTAAGTCGTTGGAGTAATTGATTCTTTGACATCTTCCGGGAAGCTTGAGGCATCCGGGGTTTCGATAATTCCTTGAATTTTGCCAAAGCTGTGTCATCGATGTCCTTCAGGTTTACAGCCTCCTGTATTTCGGACTCCCAGGCCCTGTTACTTCGTTTTTGAAGAAAGTCTTGAAGGGCCACTCCATTTAGTTCTTGTGTGGTGCTTCCTGAACGTGTATAGTATTTTCCATGATAGGAAATGGCCGTTTCAGATGACACCACCTTGACAATAACGTACACTTTCCCCTTACTTCCTTTTGTTTCAACCTGACAAAGAATGCCTAGACATTCATTTACTTTGCTTGGAATATCCTCCAGAAGCTTGTTTGCGTTTGTTACGCCGCACACCTCACCATTGTCCCTGATTCCAACATATAAAGTTCCCCCCTTTCCATTGGCGAAAGCGCATACAGTTTTCAGGCTTTCATCGCGCCATGATTCTTTGTACTCAATCGTTTGTCCTTCTCTTTTCAAATCGAACTAGATTTAATATTAACATCAAAGTTAAGGTAAAGTTTGAAATGGAGCCGGTGCCCACATATTGACAATCATTATTACTTAATGCTTTGTGATCCCTGGTCCGCCTTCGAAGGAGACTGTACTTACAATAACTCTCTTACTAGGACTAACTCCCATTGACAATCAAAGAAATATAGCGAATCTTCGAATTCACAAAATCAGTATGCCATGCCTCTAGTAGCTACATTTCACAGCGTAAAGCCAAACACAAGGAATGTGTACCATAACAACAGTTCGTGCACAGAGGGGAACAACATCGAAAAGGAAAATCGCAGAAGCGGAACCGACGGTAGGCCTCTTTGTGAGCATTGCGCCAGGCTAAAAGCTCAGGGTCGTTAGAATGAGCACATTCTGCCTGACTATCGATTAACCCGTATAGCGCGCGTTTAGCCAATAGTCTGGCGCGACGTCTCCGACGCGTGCCAACCCCATTGTTCTTCGAAGCAAATTATCCTCACTTTCGAATCGAAGCGGATGTTTCTTGGACCAAATGGAGAATCTGGTTGCTACTTATGGGGAGCTTACGATTGGTATTGGTTCCAGTGCTATGGAGCGAATTAAAAACAGTGTGAATCAAACTCCCAAGACGATTTAATTTATTTCCCTGCTCAGCAAAGCGTATTCATACAGGTAGTTCTTCACGGTATTGTCGGTGAAAGCAACTTTGATTTGAAAGGTAAACACACCCCAACCGCTACTGGCACCGAACGCTGATATTAACAAGTACAAGATTAGATGTTCCATCTTGGATGCAAATTCCAGTTAAGGGGGTAACTCCAATATGATCCCAAACTATGGGAGTAATTCCTATCAGAAGTAGGCGTCGTACCGAAACGTACACAGCAGTTTTGCAAAGCTATATGGGGATTACTCCCATAGCCACCGAATGCGTAAGAAACACACTTGTATATTCATGGTGTTGATCATCATCTGAATTGGAGCTTGATGATTGGTGTGATTATGAAGATCCGAATAGCTAATACAAGTCTGAAAGTTCTCCAGCTCCGTTGCAACTCTCCGCCGTGGAGCAATTGGAAATACCCAGCAACACAGAAGAAATAGAAATGTTTACTTAAACTAAAATCAAAACGTATGGAAACTAAATGGAATGCTAATGAACTCACCTTCGAGCAAGGTTTGAAGAGAATTATCGAAGAGAATAGAAAGGCAGGCTTTGACTATTCGAAGCAAATAACAACCAGTCAGGACAAAGAAGCGATGAATGCCGTTGAAGGACTAAAATTTCCCCATGTTCCTGATGGTTTTACAAAATTTCAGCTTCCGTTTGCACTAAGTAGCCCAACGCAGATGTTCATTTCGGTAGGTGCACCCGGTGTCAAGGTCCCTGAACATTCTCATAACGAAGGTGATGGTGTAAGGTATATTGTGAATGGCTCAATAAGGTACAACGGGAAGGTATTGAAAACTGGCGATTGGATGTTTGTCCCAAAAGGGAAGAAGTATTCATTTGAGGTAGGGCCTTTAGGCGCAACGTTCTTCTATTGTTATGAATGTTGTTGCTAGCAATTATTTTTTGAAGGCCCCAATTACTTGCGGGCCTTCATTTTTTTGAACACTCCTGAGTAATAGTTTACCAACGACATTATCGATCAAAATGGACTTAACCAACTTTGTCAGAAACCCTAGTTACTCATCGTTTTCAAATCGGGATGCCGTTGGTTTTTACTTAGATAAGGCAAACGATGGAATTTTGCTTAAACACCTGAAAGGGAAGATAGCAAATGCACTTTGGAAATTATGCTCACAACCAGTCAGTTATAAGAAAGTTGAGGCTATCGCAAGTATTGATTCGATTAGGGAAGATGTCTTGGAGGTACTGCATATTCTAAGTGACCAGGGTATCCTTTTAAGTGGCAGTCAGGTTGAGTTGGGTAACTTAATTAAACCAGAGCCTGCTAAACCAAGGCCTTGTGGTAAGCTGCTGGTGTGTATGACTGGTGTTATTCAGACGTCAATTTTCCAACCATACTTGCAGTTGCTAAGATCTTCGTTTTGTGAGGAAATAAAGATAGTTCTAACGGAGAGCGCTTTGAAGTTCATATCACCTACATCACTCAAGCATTTATTGTCATGCGATGTATATACCGATATTTTTGAGCACAATGATTGTGATTTTGTTCCTCATGTTTTTCTTGCGGAGTGGGCGTCTTGCATTTTAGTTGCACCAGCCTCAGCATCCTCAATTCATCGATTAGCGACTGCAGCCTGTAATGACTTGCTTTCATTAACAATAACAGCAGCTCATTCAACGACACCAATCATTGTGGGTCCAAGCATGAATTTCGATATGTGGTCGAAATTAACAGTGCAAAGAAACATCGAAGTCTTGAAGGATTCCGGGATGTACATCATTGAACCCGGTTATGGTTTTGAAGTAAGCAAGCCTTACAAAGACCGCAGATCCAGTGTGGGTTCGTTTGGTGCCAATCCTTTGAGCTTATTTTGCATGATGTGCCAAATATTGGAGTTGCATAGAACGGATGACGGAAATCATAGTGATTAGAATCACTTATGACGCGACGCCTCCGGCGACATCATATTAGCGAAGCGGAGTAAGCATCCGGTGAACCACAGGTTCTAATTGTGCAGAAAATTTCTTATTCAAGAACCCGCAGGAGTCCAGTTGTTGGGAAGAAGTTGCTCTAGTTTATTGACGGAATGAGAAGGAATACGACGGAGTATATCCCTCAGCCATTCGAAGGGATTGACATTATTGATTTTGCAAGTACCCAGGAAGGAATACAACATCGCCGCTCTTCGGGCACCGTTATGCGATCCAGCAAACAGATAATTTTTTCTTCCGATAGCCACCGGCCGGATGGCGTTCTCTACTAAGTTGTTGTCAATTTGCAAACGGGCATCTGTGGTATAGAGGCTAAGTTTATCCCAGCGCTTCAAAGAGTAGAAGATAGCCTTTCCAATGGTACTCTCCGGAGCAACCTGTGGATAGGTCTGGGTCATCCAGACCTTTAGATTTTCTAATACCGGAACAGCCTGCTCTTGCCTAAGGGCATTGATCTCTTCCTTGGATAAGGATTTGTCTCTACCCACTTGTTCAACCGCATAGAGCTTTTGCATTTCTGTCAGCACGTACTCAGCCCGTAACTTATCGTTTTCCAGCGCCTGATCAAACATGCGGCGGGCATGAGCCATGCAATGCAGCAAAGTAATGTTAGCTCGTTTGTCAAAATCGTCATAGACGGCATACCCATCAGTTTGCAAGTAGCCACTAAAATTCCGGAGGCATTCATTAGGCCCCTCCCGGCCCCGGCCTTCCCGGTAGTCAAACAAGACTAAACGCGAGAGCGGCGCATGATACACCCAGTGATAGCCCCGATGTGTAGTTCCTTTTTTGGCTTTATCCAAAACTTTGATTGGCGTTTCATCAGCTTGGAGATAAGGCTGGCGTAATACCTGTTTGCGGTGAACTTCATAAAGGGGCTCAAGCAAGGTGCAACTGGCGCTGATCCAATCGGCCAGTGTAGAGATGGGCAGTTTCATGCCCTCCCGTTCAAAACGTTGTACCTGACGATAGACAGGCAGGTGATCAACATATTTATCAATCACGATTTGTGCTAAAAGCCCAGGACCGGCTATGCCTTTATCAATAGGACGTACTGGCAACTCCCCAATCACGATCTCGCCCGTTGAAGGGTTTACATATTTAGGGCGTAAGTATTGGCGAACAAAAAGTTTTCCAGGAATGCGCTCGAGCTCTTCGGTGATCTCGGGGCCTATGCATTTCCATCCCGTGACATCCTCAGCGGGTTCGATGATCACTTGCTCGCGGGGAAGGCTTGCCGGTAAAGACATACGTCCGGTCTGCACTTTTTCCGTCTCAGGCTTACTTTCCTTTTTGCGTTGATACTGGATGGTCTGGAGCAGAACAGGTCCGGATTGTTCCTTCTGTTGTAAGGGTATGTCTAAGGCCAGTTGATCAGCCGATACCGGGGAAACAAATCGCTCGTGTTTAGAGCCGAAAACTAAACGCTCAAGTTGATGAAGTCGCTCTGTTAGCTCAGTAACTTTTATAACAAGTTCTTCGCGTGATAATTCTTCGTATGTCGCTGTTGCAATCACGTGATGCAAAGATAAAAGACATCACCTTAATCACACAGAAACAGTGTGATTATTCAACGATTTATTTTCTGAAAAATGAAATCGTTTTCTTCTTCGTACCGAACTCAGTGAGATGCCTTGCAAGATCAACATCAGCTCATCACTTCGTAGCTCTACCGATACGCAGAGTCCATCCAGAGCAGGGAGTTCGTACGTGCCCCGCTCCAGACGTTTGTGATAGATTGAAAACCCATCCCGCTCCCAAAGCAACAGCTTAACCTGGCACCGTCTTTTGTTGAAAAATATAAACACATCTCCGCTCAAGGGATCTTTCTGTAATTCATTCCGCACCAGACCAGACAACCCATCAAAGCCCTTGCGCATATCGGCCCGGTGACGGTACAGAAAATACCGGCTCGAAGCTGAAAGTGATAGCATTCCTTAGGAAAGCAGCGTCCGTAAAAAGGAAGCGTCAATGGATTGGTAGAAATTTACCCGTCGGCC
>JANNAZ010000266.1:0-10787 GCA_031384895.1 Cyclobacteriaceae bacterium
GGCCGACGGGTAAATTTCTACCAATCCATTGACGCTTCCTTTTTACGGACGCTGCTTTCCTAAGGAATGCTATCACTTTCAGCTTCGAGCCGGTATTTTCTGTACCGTCACCGGGCCGATATGCGCAAGGGCTTTGATGGGCTGTCTGGCCTGGTGCGGAATGAATTACAGAAAGATCCCTTGAGCGGAGACGTGTTTATATTTTTCAACAAAAGACGGTGCCAGGTTAAGCTGTTGCTTTGGGAACGGGATGGATTTTCAATCTATCACAAACGCCTGGAGCGGGGCACGTACGAACTTCCTGCTCTGGATGGACTCTGCGTATCGGTAGAGCTACGAAGTGATGAGCTGATGTTGATCTTGCAAGGCATCTCACTGAGTTCGGTGCGAAGAAGAAAACGATTTCATTTTTCAGAAAATAAATCGGTGAATAATCACACTGTTTCTGTGTGATTAAGGTGATGTATTTTATCTTTGCATCACGTGATCGCTGAATCAAAAAACAAACCCACTTACGAGGATTTATTTATTCAAAATGTACAGCTCAGAGATGAGTTGGATCAACTCAAGCGATTAATTTTCGGCTCTAGGAACGAGCGATTTATCTCTCCTGTCTCGGCCGATCAGTTGACCTTAGACATAGCCATCGAAGAGAAAGAGCAACCTGTTTCTTCTGCTATGCAGACCATTCAATATCAACGAAAGAAGGCGGGTAAGCCAGCGAGTGAAAAAGTACAGACCGGACGGATGGCTTTGCCGGCCAGCCTTCCCCGCGAGCAAGTGATCATCGAACCCACTGAGGATGTCACGGGATGGAAAAATATAGGACCTGAGATCACCGAAGAGCTCGAGCGCATTCCCGGAAAACTGTTTGTTCGTCAATACCTGCGTCACAAATATGTAAATCCTTCAACGGGAGAGATCGTGATCGGGGAGTTGCCAGTACGTCCTATTGATAAAGGCATAGCCGGCCCCGGGCTTTTAGCACAAATCGTGATTGATAAATATGTTGATCACCTGCCGGTCTATCGTCAGGTACAACGTTTTGAACGGGAGGGCATGAAACTGCCCATCTCTACATTGGCTGATTGGATCAGCGGTACTTGCACCTTGCTGGAACCTCTTTATGAAGTTCACCGCAAACAGGTATTGAGTCAACCTTACCTGCAAGCCGATGAGACACCGATCAAAGTCTTAGATAAAGCAAAAAAGGCCCGTCCGAACGGTTCATCCGGGCGGGGAACAACTCATCGTGGCTATCATTGGGTGTATCATGCGCCGCTTTCCCGGTTAGTGTTGTTTGATTATAGAGAAGGCCGTGGCCGGGAGGGCCCCAATGAATGCCTCCGGAATTTTAGTGGCTACTTGCAAACTGATGGGTATGCCGTCTATGACGATTTTGACAAACGAGCTAACATTACTTTGCTGCATTGTATGGCCCATGCCAGGCGCATGTTTGACCAAGCGCTTGAAAACGATAAGGTACGTGCTGAGTACGTGCTGACAGAAATGCAAAAGCTCTATGCGGTTGAACAAGTGGGCAGAGACAAATCCTTATCCCAGGAACAGATCGATGCCCTTAGGCAAGAGCAGGCTATTCCGGTATTAGAAAATCTAAAGGTCTGGATGACCCAGACCTATCCACAGGTTGCTCCTGAGAGTACAATTGGAAAGGCTATCTTCTACTCTTTGAAGCGCTGGGATAAACTTAGCCTCTACACCACAGATGCTCGTTTGCAAATTGACAACAACTTAGTGGAGAACGCCATCCGGCCGGTGGCTATCGGAAGAAAAAATTATCTGTTTGCCGGCTCCCATAACGGGGCACGAAGAGCGGCGATGTTGTACTCTTTCCTGGGCACTTGTAAAATAAATAATGTCAATCCATTTGATTGGCTTCGCGACATCCTCCGTCGTATCCCTTCGCATTCAGTTAATAAACTGGAACAACTTCTTCCCAACAACTGGACACCGGCGGTTCTTGAATAAGAATTTTCAGGAGAAAAAGAGCATGTGGTTCACCGGATGCTTACTTTGCTGTAGGATTTCTGTCCTTCAGGCAGGCGGTGCTCGTAATACCAGATATCCTTCGTTGGCTTACCTTTTTCAAAGAATAGGAGATTGGTTGCCACAGTCGCGTAAGGCTGGAACACGGAGTTGGGCAGACGGATTATCGTATGGAGATTGCAGTCTTCGAGGAGTTTCTGTCGAACACGTTGCTTTACGCCATCACCGGTAAGCGAACCGTCGGGCAAGACGATGGCCGCCCGGCCGCCTTCTTTCAGTAAGTGAATGAACAGAATGAGAAACAGGTCCGCGCTTTCCTTGGTCCGGTAGTTCGTGGGAAAGTTGCCTTCGTTGCCGTTGGCCACCGTGCCTCCAAAGGGCGGGTTGGCGAGGATGACGTCCACACGGTCTTTTTCACGGATGCTATTGTACTCCTTGCCCAGGCTGTCGCCATAATCGAGATACGGTACTTCTACATCATGCAGGATCAAGTTGGTCAGCGCCAGCAGGAACGGCAGGGGTTTGTATTCCGTGCCACGCACATTTTCTTGCAGGGTCTTGCGGTCCTTAATGTTCTTGATCTGTTTTTTCAGGTGCTCAATGGTGCATACCAGGAAGCCTCCGGTGCCACACGCCGGATCGTAGACAATCTCGCCGAGCTTCGGGTTAATCATGTCGGTCATGAACTGGGTTACGGCACGGGGCGTGTAAAACTCGCCGCTGTCGCCGGCGCTTTGCAATTCTTTCAGGATGGTCTCGTACAGATCGCCAAACAAATGGCGCTCATCGGTCCTGTTAAAGTCGATCTGGTTGAGCTTGTTCAGCACCTTGCGGAGGGTGATGCCGCTCTTCATGTAGTTGTTGTTACCTTCAAAGACCTCGCGCACCAAGAGGGAACGGCGGTCGCGGGCCGTTAGTCCGCTCAAGGCAGGGAACAATTGTTGATCTACAAACCTCTGAAGTTCCTCGCCGGTCATCCCTTCCGGATCGGCGGCCCACTTGCGCCATTGGTATTTCTTAGGAATCGGAGATTTGTAGTTGTCGTCGAGGAGTTCGAGTTCCTGGTCTTTGTCGTCGAAGATCTTGAGAAACAGCATCCACCCAAGCTGTTCAATGCGCTGGGCATCGCCGTTGATGCCGCGGTCTTCGCGCATGATGTCGCGGATGGATTTAATGAGGCCGGAGAGGTTGGTCATGATCTAGTCTTTAACAGGCAGGAAATTTCGTTCACTGAGGGCCTTGATGATTCCTCGGAGCAAATAATTATTACTGAAGCGCATAACATACTTCCTTGACCCGGGTGTCTGCGGCGCCAGCATCTTCCGTTCAATCAACCTGCGTATTTGCCGGGACACCTCCGGGGCGGCTTTGTCCGGAAACAAGTCTTTTAGATCGCCGGCCGCTATCACCTGTTTCTCGATCACACGCCGGAGTATCCTGGACTCAGTCTCTGTGATGAGCTTCCGATCCAGTGCATGCACAACCGTGGGTATCAATATCTCCTTTTGAAGATAGCTGTAGTCCAGCAGCCTGTCAATCTTTTGAATCTCCGCTTTCAGTCCACCCAGCACATATTCACACCAGTCCAGCATCCCGGCTTCGGTTCCTGTATCTGCTTTGGTCAAATGAGCATAGTAATCGTCGCGGTTGTTACAGAAGACTGCCGTTGGGTTAATGATACGGCCCACGTCCACATTGAAGCCCTGCCGGACTAACATGGCATAGGTAAACAACCGGACCGTGCGCCCGTTTCCGTTGGTGAACGGATGTATCCACACAAAGCGATGATGTGCAATGGCAGTCTTTAGCAAGTCATATTTGGAAGCGTCAGGACGGTTGATAAACGCAAGCAGTTCTTCCATGTATTCGTCCACGCGTGTCCAATCCGTCGGCTTATGGATTGCCTTAGCGATGGTGACATTACTCTTGCGATACTCGCCGGCTGTGTGGTCACCTTCCCCATCGGGCGGTGGCAAAAGACCACCAACGATCATCTTGTGCATCTCGCTGATGAAGGCCCGACTTATAGGGCGTTCTTTTACCACCGACTCCACGAATCCCATAGCGTTTTCAATGTTCTTGATTTCCTGGATGTTCGCTGTCATCTTCGCCGGCGGGTTCAGGCTGGATTCAATGTACTCGGCGACCGTCGTGTTGTTTCCTTCGATTCGTGCCGAGCCGATGCTTTCTACGGTATGGAAAATCTGCTTCAACTGAAAGAACACACTTGGCATGGTAGATCCTCCCAATCGCCTTTTCCTCAATTCTTCCAGTCCGAGGATGAGGTCAGTCAATGTAGACCCGAAACTGGGCTCAATAAGCTTGAGGTCTTGGTGGGTGAAAGAAGGGGTGGACATTTACCTTGGGGGAGCTCAACAATTAACAAGTACAAAGGTAATCAATTAACAAATACACGATTATCTGTTTATTAATCAGCTAATTACAGGCTTTTCAGCCTTCGTAGGATGTAACACGTATGAAGGTTATTAATTAACAACCTTGCGTTAAGCTGATTGGTAGATTTGCTGTTCCAGCTCCCGGATGGCCTGTAAATACTGGTCCTTACCGCCAAATGATTTTACAATCTCCATGGGCGTTCCGAATGCATCGAAGGGGTTCACTTTAAGAACATCCATACTCTCCAAATTCTCCAGACCAGCATCGGCGTATTTGTCGAGCAGCGTCTCAAGCACCTTCCTCGCTTTATCTCCGTACTTGGCAAAGTAGTTCCGCTTCTTCACATTGTTCGCCCTTTCCTTCCGGGTAAGCGGAGGCGCGTCAAACGCGGTGTGGCAGATCAGGTCGAACAGGTCGAGCTCTTTATTTACTGCGCTCTGCAGGGCATCCACCAGCACACCCTGGTCCTCGAGCTCTTTTACAATGGCCTCTTTACGGTCGGCCTTGTTCCAGCTGGTGAGAAAGGAATCCAGCGATGTGTATCTCGAGCGAACTTTGCTTCGGGTGTAATCTTTCAAGCTCTCGGTGATGACCTTACCCTGGGCATCAAAGTACATTTCACGGGCCAGCAGCACGGTAACATCCACGCCGTTGACAAATACTTTTTCCGTTGCGTCATTGAATATCCCACCCTTGCGCGGAAGGGGATAGGGCTTCGGGGGAACAAGAACAATTTCCATCCCGGTTTCTCCATCCACCAGGTGCGTTTCATCATTTTCCTCTTCACCTTCCACGGTAGAAATATCTTCACCTTCAGTCGTGACCTTAATCCGCACCGGGTCGCCGTCGAAGTTGGGATCGGCAAAGAGGTCGGTGACGTTCCTGAAATCGAGGATGGTGAAATAGAGTTTCCCAAAGTCCTCATTAATGCGTGTACCCCGGCCAATGATCTGCTTGAACTCCGTCATTGACTGAATGTTGTTGTCCAGCACAATCACCTTGCACGTCTGGGCATCCACCCCTGTAGACATAAGTTTGGAGGTAGTCGTAATGACAGGGTACTTTTCTTCAGGGCTGATGAAATTGTCGAGTTCGTTCTTGCCTTCCTGGTTGTCGCCGGTAATGCGCATCACGTACTTCGGGTTTTGTGATGCCAGGTCAGAATTTTCGTTGATCAGCGCCTGGCGCATACCTTCCGCATGTTCGATGTCTACGCAGAATACAATCGTCTTATCCATGCGGTTTGTTCCGCGCAAAAATTCGGAGATCTTCTTCGCTACTACTTTCCTGCGCTCTTCAAGAACCAGGTTGCGGTCAAAGTCCTTGCGGTTGTAGATCCGATCATCGACCACGTTGCCGAACTTATCTTTAAATCCTTTTGGCGGCCGCCAGCCGTTCATATCGACATCAAGCCCGATCCGGACCACGCGATAAGGAGCGAGAAAGCCGTCGTCAATACCTTGTCTCAGGGAATAGGTGTAGATCGGGTCGCCAAAGTATTCGGCATTGGAAACATCCGCCGTTTCCTTCGGCGTAGCCGTCATGCCGATGTGCGTCGCGGAAGAAAAGTAGTCAAGGATTCTCCGCCACGATGAATCATCAGACGCACTCCCCCTGTGGCACTCATCGACCACAATCAGGTCAAAGAAGTCACGACTGAAATCTTTGTAAGCATCTTCAATGCCGTCTGTATCCGTGAGACCCTGGTATAGTCCCAAAAATACTTCGTATGCTTTGTCGCTGGAGTCGATGCCCCGTTTTCTGTTGGAGACCAACTGCTCATCGCCATCTACCTCAATGACCTTCTTCTTGATGATGGTCATCTTATCGCGGAAGTGTTTGAAATCACCCCGACGGGTTTGATCCACGAGTGCGGTTCGATCGGCGAGGAAGAGGATTCGTTTCTTGACTCTTGCCTTCCACAAGCGAAAGATAATTTGAAAAGCGGTGTATGTCTTTCCCGTTCCCGTTGCCATGACAAGAAGGATTCTGTTCTGCCCTTTGGCGATGGCTTCCACCGATCGGTTGATAGCAATCTGCTGGTAGTACCGCGGTGTTCTGCCGGATCCATCTGTAAAATACTCCTGGGAGGCGATACGGTCTTCTTCGGTTGTCTCCAATCCTTTGAAAACCTTGTATCTGATCCACAGCTGCTCAGGAGAAGGAAACTCTTCGAGTGTGATCTCTCTTTCTATATCGCCCTCAGCTACCGTCCGATCATGGAAAAGGAATCCGTCTCCATTCGAACTGAACACGCAGGGAACATCCAGGATCTGTGCATACTTCAGCCCTTGTTGCATACCTGCCCCAACCGAATGGTGATTGTCTTTGGCTTCGATGATCGCTACAGGAATGCCTGGCTTGTAGAAGAGGATATAGTCAGCCCGCTTCTGCTCCCCCCGTGCGGTGAGTTTGCCTTTGACATAGATTCTCCCATGCGTAAAGGCAAACTCCTCCAATACTTGCAATTGAATGTCCCACCCGCTTCGCTCCAGGGCCGGAGTGATGAATTTGGTGCAGATATCCCGCTCGGTGAGGTCTTTCTTGGAGTACATGCTGAATGACCCTTAAAATACAGATTTTTCAGATATCCGACTGTTGCAGATGCTTCCCATTTACTGGTGGCAGGTCTGCAGAGTCAGATTATCATGACATTGTTCGAAGCTATTGTAACCACGGAGAAGATTGTGTTGGGTATTAGGCGTTAGGTTTTGGGTAGTGCAGTCAAGTTCGACAGACCCACCTAACACCTAAAGCCTAACGCCCAACAACTAATACCGAATACCTAACACTACTACACACAAAAATATGAAACCAACATGAAGCCCTTAAAAGAAACTACCCTCGGAAAGTCCTTGCAAAGCAAAAGCCTTTCACGCATTCTCGAAAGCCTCGGCGACATCGTTCCCGGCATTCGTGTACTCGAGCGCGTGAAAGATCTCGTGCTCGGCGACAAGAGCCTGAGCGAGGAAGACCGCAAGGCGTTCCTGGAAATCTATAAGCTTAACCTCGAAGAACTCGACCGTCGCCTGGCCGCTGTTGCTGACGCCCGTGCCCGCGAGCGCGACTTCGTCAAAGCCACCGGCCACATTGATTGGTTCATGACGGTCTTCGGCATTGTGATCCTGTTGTGCTTCGTCTACACCGTCGTCATCTCCGCCTGGGGTGTCATCCCAATGGACATGCGCGAAATATTTATTGAGAGCCGTGCCGCCGTGCGCGACATCGTACTCGCCATTGCCGCATACTATTGGGGCAGTTCGGCCGGATCACGGGTGAAGGATATGAAGCGGGGGATGGATGAGGGGAGGTAGGATGGTTGCTGGTCACTGGTTGGACTCGAAAGCGAAGCATTCCTAACCCCTAAAAGCAATCGTCATTCCGAGCGAGGCGAGGAATCCCCCCCACCGTAAGTAGTAAGTGGTAAGCAGTAATCAGTGGAGCACCCACGAATGGTCCCGTACTGAGAAGCGAAGCACGCTGCGCCATCAATAAATCCATGGCTGAACACGTGGAAGACCAACAGCGGCCAAGTTTCTGCTCAGCGAGTCGGGACTATCTCAAATAGCGATAACGTAGTTCGAAGCGATTCTCTCCGTAGAGAAGGTCTTAGGTCTTGGTATATTCACCTAACACCCAACGCCTAACACCCAACACCCTTCCTGCGGGTTTACCTCACTTACGTTCAATCATGCCATAGAAAATAGAGTTTACATACCCCGGATGACGCTTTTCCGGATGGTAGGTAATGTGACGATCAAAGGTGAATCCATGGATTCTGCCTGACGAGTGTGTAATGACATACTTGCCCGCTGTCTCCCCATCTGTCACATGAAAGGTGAACCCTTTCCGACTTGTTATTTTCAATGTCGATGAATGACCATCAAATTTTGCGACCACTGTACTGTCGGTTATGATAATCTGACCCTCCAGATCTTTAATATCGGGTCCCATTTTTACAAGACCGACATTGTACGTTTGACTGAAGCTGTTAACGGCTACTAACACTCCGATGGTTACTAGTAAAGTCTTCATAGGCGCCGAATTTAAAATATTGTGAACGTGAAGGTAAGGCTTCTTACTTTTAGCTGACTCCAGGCTAGCATAACTACTGCATTTCTTCCCCTGGACGGGTCTTCCATCGCTCATGCATCCATACCCACTGTGCCGGATGGCGACGGATGGCTTGCTCCAAGATAGTAGTGAATGTCTGTGTGTTGGTGACCATATCCTTTTCCTCGTCGCCGGTATTCGCCAACTCAAGTTCAGGCAATAAAACCATGTGCTGCAAATTATCCTCCCCCAAATGAATAAGCGCGGGAATTACCGCGGCTCCGGTTTTGGCCGCCATAACCGCGGCGCCGACAGGCGTAGAGGCAGCCATTCCAAAAAAATCAACAAAGGTACTTTTGACCCGGGTGTCCTGGTCAATTAGCATACCTACGGCCCCACCGGACTTCAGTGTCTTGATGAGCTTAAATGTTTCCCTTCCTCGCGCGATAGGCTCAGACCCGTGCGCAGCGCGAAACTTCACCAGAATGTCGTTGAGTCGTTCATCTTTCAAGGCTGTACCAATCACCAGGAACGGGTATCCATGCAAACCCATAGTCGTGATCATCAACTCAAACGCGCCAATATGTCCTGTGAAATAGATTACCCCTTTTCCTCGTGCGATTGCCTTCTCCGCAATTTCTATTCCCTCAAGCACGACAAACTTTTCCAACTGCTTTCGGTTCTTTATGCTCCACGTGCGCAAGATATCGCCACCATTCTTTCCCATCATGACGTACACTTCCTTGCTGAGCGCAAGTATCTCCTTCGTTGACTTCTCTTTTCCAAAAGCCAATCCCAGGTGGTAGATTACCAGGTCTTTGAATCTCGAGCGAAAGCCGTAGGCTATTTTTCCCAACCTTCCGAAAAATGCCAGCCACCAGGTCCTGGGCATGAGCCGGGAAAGGAAAATCATAAACAGGACAGCCCAATAGATTGCCGTGTACTTCAGTCGCTTGCGAAGGGGTTGTCCACTCATGGCCGCAAAGATAGTGTCAATATTGCATATTGATTGTGAAATGTAGGTTGTGCACGGCGGTTAGAAAAGGAACTCGCAGAACCGGCAGGCGGGTGCAAAATATTGAATACAAAAAGTGCAGGGTCCGATTTACATTGCGATTACCGAATCGAATAATACCTTTGGATCCGTGAAGACACTCTATATTCTCCGCCACGCCAAATCAAGTTGGGACAACCCTGACTTGGATGATTTCCAGCGACCCCTCAACGAGCGGGGCGAAAAAGACGCTCCACGCATGGGCAAGCGTCTGCACAAAGTGCAGGTCAGTCCGAAGTTGATCTGCAGCAGCCCTGCCAACAGAGCGCTAACTACCGCTCAGCTAGTGGCAACTGAACTTGGTTATCCCATCGGTGACATACAGGAAGAACTGAAACTGTACCACGCTGGAGAAGAGTCCATCCTGGAGATTCTTCGTTCGTTCAACGATACACTGGAAACTGTGATGATCGTCGGGCACAATCCCGGATTCACTGAATTCGCCAACGATCTTCTCAACGAAGAAATATCCAACCTTCCTACCGCCGGGGTTGTTGGAGCAAAGTTGAACATCACATCATGGAAGGAAGCTCGCTGGGGTTGTGGGGAGATGCTGTTCTTCGAATACCCGAAGAAGTAAATCCTCACTGGCTACTGGTTAGTTGATACTAGTTACTGGATACTGGATACTGGATACTGGTTACTACTTACCTTTCTTACCGACCACCTCTTACCTTTCTTACCGATCACCGATTACTACTCCCCTTCTTCCCCCATGGTGGCAAGAGATCCCAGACACTCTTTTTCAAGAACCCACTTTCCTTGAACCGCCATCCAAAAAGAATCCGTGCAGTGGAGCTCGCGCTGGTGAATCGAATCTCCTCAAACACCAGATTCCGCAATTGACTGGAAAGGGTGATTCCTGTAAAGAAGCGATCGTTGCTGTAACCGAGCGCTATGCGGGTATCAACAAAGCTGTTGACTCGCGTATTGGCATGCTGGGCGCCGGAAACATCCGTGTACCTAAAATCCTGAAGGGCCGGCCCAAGCGCCAGAAATAAACTGAGAAAGAAGTTTTTCCTAATGATGAAGTTATGCGCATAGCCCGGGGCGAGGCTGTAAGTGCGCAGATCCAGTGATGTAAACTGCGTGGTCTGCCCGAGCAAGGCGGTGTAGGTAGGATTAAGAATCGCGGAGTCTCCGTCGATCTCAAACAAATTGAACGATCCGGCTACAAGAAATCCGCCACTGCTCCGTAATTGACGATCGGCAAATGTGAAGGCAGATCGAAATGAGAAGCGACGGGGGTTGAAAACATAAAAACCATTGATGCCAA
>JANNAZ010000323.1:0-62216 GCA_031384895.1 Cyclobacteriaceae bacterium
TCATAAATGTCCACTACATCACTCGGCGATCCCTCATAGTTGCCGCCCGCAAAAAATATCTTATTCCCTGCGCTTACAGCCGTCAATTGTGTCCGGGGAACCGATAGGTTTGCTGTTGTCCAGGAGTTATTGCTAGTATCATATATTTCAACGAGATCTGACTCACTAGGTTGATTATCGCTCCCACCCGCAAAAAAGACTTTTGTTCCCACCGATGCAGCCGCCATGCTTGATCGCGCTACTTGTAGAGTAGCCGTGGACCAGGTGTTCGTTGAGTTGTCATAAATATCTACCACATTAGAATATCCAGTGCTTCCCAGGCCCCCCGCAAAGAATGCCTTATTACCGACAGCTGCCGAAGCAAGTAACCACCTTCCCACTGATAGTTCGGAAGTAGTCCATAAACCCGTTGATCCATCATAAATGTCGACCCTACTATGAAGGGTACTTGAACCATCAATGCCGCCAGCAAACATTGCTTTGGATCCGACGGTTGTCGCGGTCAGATGTTCACGTGCCGCAGTTAGAAGTGCTGTTGACCATGCATTAGTTGTTCCGTTGTATATATCTACAACATTTGAGTAGGCCCCACTAAATCCTCCGGCGAACATTGCCAGGCTGCCGACTGAGGTCGCCTTTAGGCTATACCTGGCCTGCGAAAGAGTCGCCGTAGACCAACTGTCATTAGTGATGTCGTAGATATCAACAACATTAGAAAACGTTGAACCAGCTATTTCCCCTCCCGCAAAGAGAATTTTATTCCCAGCCGATGCGGCCGCCAATTCCTTTCTTCCCTGAGATAATGTTGCTGTTGTCCATTGAGCCCTTAATTCAGAAGTAAACAAAAGGCCAGCTATCGCGATCACACCAAAAGCTACTCTTGATTCCATCTTGGACCTGCAAGCGAAGTTCCTGAATGGCATGAGAAAAATATCTTGCAGAGTCATACCTCAATTCGGTTTAACCGGCATCGGCAAATCATTGGAAGAACTGGAACCGCCGGAGCCACCCGCAATGGCAACGGTGGTGCCCACCACGGCAACGGCCGGCACAAGGATCAGCAAGAGTGGCACCTTTCGCTTGATCGCAAACCGATCGGTGATGAACAGGATATCCGTCGTACCAGTCCGCACAACACGGATCTGGTAATTGTCACCGGTCTTCATCTTCGGAGGAATGTCCCAGGCATAACGTTTGACATTCAAAGTGTCCTTCGCCATGGTATTGACCACCGTATCCTGCAGCAATTCGATTGTCACCCTGTCTGTCGTCGAGCCAGCCGTCCAGGTTAACTCCAGGGTGCTGCCTCGTTTGTACGATTTCTCCTTCACGACGCGAATCCCTTCTTGAGTTGGCAAAGTCTGCCCCATCAGCGGCAACCCACACAGAACAACTAACAAAGAAGCAAGGTGAAGTCGCAAGGGGTACAGAGGATTGTTAGATTGTGTAATATAACACCTACAAGTGAAGCATAAAATGAGTTTGACTGCAAACCAACAGATAATCATCAAGTTCCTGACAAAAATCAGTCATGGGCAAGCCTCTTCAACCTGTCACCCTCAAGCGGCATAAACATCGTGTGCGCGCGACGGGGTCAGCCTGTACGTATTCATCTGCGGGGTATGTGCTATTGAAGGGGGGCCTTCCAAAAGCGTCCCCGAAATGTTCTAATTTAGGGGGTGGGGGTCTAATTCGACCATGAAATTTATATTCCAGATAATGGTGGGGCTTCTATTCCTGGCAGAACCTTCCTTCTCGCAGGAACTGGATAGCACTCTCTTCAAGGAGATCAACGCACTGAGGGGGCCAAAGCACCAGCTGACTTACGATAGCGCGAAACAGAAACAGGTTGACTGGTACGTTTCCACAAACGGATTCAAGAAGTTTATCCACAGCAACCTGAACTATGGAGGGGAGATACTGGCGGGGTCATTGAATGGAGATGATTTTGTTAACGCATGGTTGCGGTCTAAACCACACAAGAAGAACATGCTGGACAAAGGGTGGAAGTCAATGGCCTCTCGGGTAGTTGAGGTCCGCAAGGGCTACTATCATGCAGTTGTCCAGTTCTACGATTGAATCCCTCCATCCGCTTACAACTCTGGGGTATATGTCATAAAAGGGGGGCCTTCTGAATCGGTCCCCGAAATTTTCTCGATTACCCATGGGGGTCATTTTTGGGAGACATGAAAATCGCTTTCAAAATTGTGCCCCGGCTATTCCAGGTCAAACTAAAGATGGCTTCCGAAGCACATTCCAAGGACATACAAAAGACGTCAAGGAATCTGAACTAGCGGATCCAGGAAGATTCAAGAAGAAAGTGATTATTCATTTGCTGAGGTGACAAGATTACGCACAGCAAAACTTGATTTCAAAAGCCTGAGTAGGAATCATGCTGGCCACGTTGGGAGTGGTTCATTAATCTACTCTTTCAACCACTTGGAACGAGTTTTCGCCAGAGAAGTGCCATGTTAGGTGCGCACCGCCTAGAGTCCTTTTATAGCGCTATCTCAACCAAATGTTGGACAACTGTTGGACACTACAAAAAATAAAAGGCAGCTACTCTCGTAACTGCCTCATTACTAAGCTCCTCCTCTTGGACTTGAACCAAGGACCCTCTGATTAACAGTCAGATGCTCTAACCAGCTGAGCTAAGGAGGAGTTTGGACTTTATGTGCCCTTTCCTGGTTGAAAAGGAGTGCAATATTAAGGGTTTCGGGGGGAAAAGACCAAACAGGTATCTTAGAATGGCTAAATCGGTGAAATACTGTCCATTTGTCTCATTTTCTGGTGGTTGAAAGCACCACCCCGGCCAGTCGCCCACCCCTCCTTTCGGGAGGGGAAAAATGCAGGACTTCGGTTGCACAGTAAGCTTTTTTCCAAGATCTCGAATCGCCAGCTGGCTCCTGGGTTTTCCCCTCCTGTCTTCAGGAGGGGTCAGGGGTGGTAAAATTCCTCTTTAATTCATCCAATACCCCAGCCAGATTCTCAAACACCCGGCAATTCTCAAACCGGACCACCCGGATATTCACGCTGTTCAGGAACGCCGTTCGCCGCTGATCGTTCACAAGGCCTTCTGGCGTAAAGTGATGGGCACCATCAAGCTCAACACAAAGTCTTTCGGATGGGCAATAAAAATCCAATATGAAACCCCCAACACTATGCTGTCTTCTGAATTTGCGGCCTCCTAGTTGACTCTTTTGTAATGACTTCCATAGGGTTGCCTCGGCTGAGGTTAGGTTGTTACGAAGTTCTTTGCGGAAGAGCTTGAGGTGTTTACGATTATGAATTTGGTTTGTCATATTACCACCCCCACCCCTCCTTTCGGGAGGAGAAAATGCAGGACTGCAGTTGTGTGGCAAAGTTTTTCTCAAGATCCTGAATAGCTTTTTTTTCTCGCTCTTCTCCAATGAAGAATTACCTGACATTTTCTGATTCCTGGGTTTTCCCCTCCTGGATCAGGAGGGGTCAGGGGTGGTAGGAGGGACCAGGGGTGGTCAGGTGGTTAAATTCGCCACAAATATCATCGCCACGGCCGCAGGCGCAACGTAGCGGATAAGAAACCTCCATACCTTCATATGCAGCGGTTTCGGTCGCAACAATTCCTCCTCACATGCCGATCGCGTGATCAACCAACCGGCAATTACAGCCATAAGAATGCCCCCCATGGGCATGAGGAGATTGGAGCCGAAATAGTCCAACAAACCAAAGAACGTTTTGCCCTTCAATGGACCGAATGCCAAGGGTGCAAAATCCTTCCATAGGTTAAAGGAGAACACTGTTCCCAGGCCGACCACCCAAAGCAGTATACCTGCGACAATGGATATTCTTTTGCGGCTGTACCTCGTTGTCGCTTCAAGATGGGCAACAATGGATTCGAGCAAGGAAATGGAAGAAGTCAACGCCGCTACCACGAGCAGCAGAAAAAACAATGCCCCTACAAATCCGTTGCCAGGCATTTCTCCAAATGCGATCGGCAAGGTCATGAAGATCAGCCCCGGTCCTTCCGCAGGTGACAGTCCGTACTGAAATACAATTGGAAAAATTGCAAGGCCCGCCAGCATCGACGCGAGCCCGTCAGAGAATGCGATGATGGCTGCCGATTTAAGTATGTGCGTAGTGCGGGGCATGTAGGCGCCATAGGTAAGCATCACCCCCACACCAATCCCCAATGAAAAGAATGCCTGACCAAAAGCTGCAAGCACGGTCTTCGCTGTGAACTTGGAAAAATCAGGAGCAAACATGAAGTTGGCTGCTTGCAAGAACTCACCTGTAAACATCGCGTAGACAACGAGGCCTGCAAGGATCAGGAACAATGCCGGCATCATCCATGAAAGTGACCGCTCCAGCCCGCCTTGTATGCCAAGAGCCACTATCCATACGGTGGCGATGACAAATATTCCCTGTCCGATCATCATGCGCACCGGACTATTCAGCAACTCGTTGTAGAAATTCACAGCAGCAGTTGCATCCAGGTTGTTGAGCAATCCCGCAAACGAGGTTACGGTATAGTCCAGTGTCCAGCCGGCGATGACACAATAGAAACTCAGAATCAGAAATACGCCAATCATTGAAACCCATCCAAAAATGGTCCAGCGTGGATGAAGACCGTCCTTTTTGATCAATACTTCCAGCGAACCGACCATACTCTTCCCTCCCCTTCGGCCAATCAACAATTCGGCACCGAGAATCGGGATGCCCATAACGACCAGCGAAATGAGGTATACCAATACAAATGCTCCGCCCCCATGCTCACCAGCCAGGTAGGTAAACTTCCAGATATTGGAGAGCCCCACTGCACTGCCGATGGAAGCCAGAATAAACAAGTAATTTGAAGACCAACCGGTCGCGGGTTTTTGTTCTGCCATCGTTGCTAATTACGACAATTGATTGAGGTTGTAGCGCATGATCGATCCATGCGGACCATCTTTGATCCGCTCCAGGTCAAACACATCTCCGGCCGGGCCCCGACGCCGATTGATTACATCGTTTACTCGTTTACGATCTTCTGCGTCAAGTGAAAAATCAAAAACACGAAGGTTCTCTTCCAGGTGAACCGCTGTGCGTGCGCCGATGATGGCAGCGCCAACCTGTTTCATTTCCAGGATGTATCGCGTAGCAACATTGGCCATACTGGTTTGATGGGTGTCCGCAATGCTTTTCAATTCCCGCAGCAATTCCTGAAACAACGACCACGAGCCAAACTCTTCGATCATTAATTTGTACTTCACTTGAGAACGGTTGTCAAACGGAGGCAGGGGTACGGCCTCGCCCAGCCACTGCTCACTGAGAAATCCACCGGCTACGGTGCCGTAGCACAACAGATGAATATTGTGTTTCGCGCAAAGATCTACAAGTCCCTGCTCCGGCCGGTTGTCCAACAACGAATATTGAACTTGCAGGGAAGTCAATGCTACACCTGATTCAACGATCTCACGCGCGCTGGTGGTATTGAAATTTGTTCCGGATATCAAATGTATTTTCCCGGCCTGCTGTAATTCTTTCAGCCAATGGGCCGTCTCCACCCAACCTGGAATAGAATATGTCCACCAGCTGAATTGGACCATGTCCAGTCGCTCGACGCCTAGTCGCTTCAAAGACCGGTCGATGATGCGCTCGACATAGGCTTTGTTGAGTGTTACCAACGCATCGTAGTCGGGAACAAATTTGGTCAGCACCTGAATATCTGCGTGTGATCCGAGCTGTTCCTTCCGCGCGGCGAGAAATTTTCCAATCACCTCTTCAACCCCGGTGTAAATGTCGGCACAGTCGAATGTGGTCACGCCAGCATCCGCAAAGGCGAACATGTCCTTAATGGGATCAGCGCCGGTTCCCTGGCTGTGACCGGCCGATAACTGCCAGCCTCCTTTGATAATCTTCGAAATGGAGAAGCCCGGAGCGAGCCCGATGCGTTCGACACTCATTCCTTTTCGGCCCAGGGGTTGTTCGCAGGGAGGGGCACCACGGTGGTATCCGCACGGTTGAATGTTTGTTTGCCTATGCGGCTGATCCGGAAGCGAGCTCCGCAATGCGGATCCGGGCAAGCAATGATGTGGTCTGTGGCCATCCAGTCAAACTGATTCAAAGGCCGTTGCTTCGCTGGCAGCAAGGGCAGCAGGGCAGCAAGTGCATAAATGGAAAATGGCTTGTCGGTTTTGAAGTATAGGTTTTCACCCCTCAGTTCAAAAGACTCCCCTGCCTGGTGCGCGCACACAAAGGGTTTGTCGCCTTCAATGGTTTCAACGCGTAGGTCGTATAGATGGAATTGTGCCATAGGTTCGTTGCTGGTTGTTGGTTATCCGCAAGGTCACATCAAAATTCGACATTCAATATTCAATATTCAATTCCTGCCGCATCCTGTCTCTTTGGGAAGTCAACCCACAAAAAAGAGGCCCGCACGGAGCCTCTTTTGAATAGGTTCTGCCTGTCGTCCCGTCAGAGTGTTCTCTTCCCGGTCCAGGTCCCGTGATTATCCGGTGTTGATCCTGTCCATTCACCTGCTACGGTATCTGGATTCCCAGGTGTCAGTGTCCCTGCCGCCGAAACCGTGCTGAAGGTGATGACATTTCCGCTAATGGAGCCATAGAGCGTAACGCTGCTGGAACCCGTGCCCATGCTCACACCAGCTACATATTGCCCCTGAATGACAAAGTTCCAGGTTCCGGATTCAGTTCCTGCATACGTTCCTTCAAAGGCCTTTACCTGGGTCGTGGATGTTTCTTTTACAATAACCCCAGTGATGTTAGGGTGGCCTGCTATGTTTAATCCAATGGAAAGATTCTGGCCATCGGCATCAATCGAGAGCGTTACCTGCCAGTCGCCCGAGGAAAACACCGCGTCTACAATAGCCTGACCAGAAGTCCAGCTTGCGAGAGATGTTGTCGTGAGGGTTCTCTTAACACCGTCGAGGGTAATTTCAATCTGCTTGACACCATCCTGCAGCGTGATCTTGATGATTCCGCTGGAGCCAATGAGGGCGCCTTTGTAGATACCTCCGCTGAGCGCATCATTGGCTGCTTTGGCATCGGGGGCTGTAGCAAGAGAATTTGTGGGTGCCGGGTCATCCTTCTTGCAGGAGAGCGGACTGATCAGCAGCAGGGCTGCCACAAAGATGTAGAGTATCCGTTTCATAATGTGACTGTTTTGGTTTGCATTAACTGATGAATTTAGGGGTTAGTCCTGAAAAGACCAAGAAGGTGACCGAAACAGGCCAGCCTGATCAAAAATTGCCCTGAAGGAGATCTTTTCAGCACAACAAATGGGACAAACTGCCATATTTACATCATGAAGGCTTGGCTTGTCTTTTTTTTCTTGTGCTTCTCCTTTACGCTGCCAGCTCAGCCAACCAAGCCCCCGGGTCCGGTCAAAGGGCTAATTGATTTGCGGAGCTATGACTTCCAAAGAGAAGTCTTGCAACTCGAGGATCCCTGGGAATTCTATTGGAACAAACTGATCGCCCCCGGCGACTTTGATACTACGCTCACACACTCCTGGATGGACATGCGGGAAGGTTGGACCCAAAGCACGGCTCACGAAGCGTTGGGTGTCGCCACTTACCGTGTCCATATTTTGCTTCCTGAACAGCAGCGCGGCTTTTCACTTTTTTTTCCTGCCATCAATTGCGCAGGCCGGATTTGGGTGAATGGCAACCTCGTTGGAGAATCCGGTACGGTAAGCCGTGATCCGGAAAAATATGTTGCAAAGCTGACCAGTACGATAGTAGCCCTTCCAGAAAGAGAAGACACGCTCGATGTGGTCATTCAGGTTGCCAATTTCTCACAAGGCAACGGCGGCCTCTGGAATTATCCACAAATCGGGCGCACGCAAAACCTCGTGATGCGAATGAATAGATCCAATGGCATTGAGAACTTTTTTGCCGGATGCCTTATTGCCATGTGCCTCTACCAACTTATTCTCTATTTTCTATATCGTCGCGGTAAGCCTTTTCTATGGCTATCTCTCATTTGTCTCGCTGTTGCCATCCGGGCCATGGTCATTCACGGAGGTTCATTTCTGTTGCCCAATCTCTTTTCAGATGTCTCCTGGTCGGTTTGGAAGAAATTGGAATATGGCGCAGTCTATTCGATCGTCGCCTTTTTTCCATTGTATGTGCGTGACCTTTTTGCTGATCATGCCCCCCGCAGACCGCTTCAGGTTTTCGTGGTGACCGGATCATTATTATGTGCCCTTGTTCTGTTTACGCCACAGAATATCTTCAGGCAAGTTTTGGAGATAGTCCATGTAGCCTATCTCCTGGGATTCGTATACGCCTTCTACACGATCGCACGTGCATGGCGAAGCGGCAACAAAGACGCAAGAATAATTCTGTTCGGCATTCTTGCCTGCTTCCCTTTCATTCTTATGGAGATCATGAAGAACTCAGTCTTTATCGGGTTAAATATCCCGTCGATGTATTATGTTGAAGTGGGCGTACTCATATTTCTTCTCTTCCAGGTATACCTCCTTGCCAATCACCAGGCACAATCCCACAAGGCCCTGGAGGCACTCAATGTTGGCCTCGAGGGAATGGT
Organism: Cyclobacteriaceae bacterium; assembly: GCA_031384895.1. Lineage (GTDB taxonomy): Bacteria > Bacteroidota > Bacteroidia > Cytophagales > Cyclobacteriaceae > ELB16-189. The sequence goes on from JANNAZ010000323.1 coordinate 8,532, forward strand.
TGGCGAACGAACGCGGGAACTGGTGGCAGCCAACGATGTACGCGACAAACTTCTCTCCGTAATCTCCCATGATGTACGAAGCCCTCTGAATTCCCTGCAGGGCATGCTTGACTTGTATAACAACGGACAGGTCACCCAGGAAGAATTTAGTCATTTTTCACGTCAGATTCAGAGCGACCTGGGCAACACAGGCTTGCTCGTAGATAATATTCTCGTGTGGACGTCCCGCCAGCTCAAAGGGGCTAAGCCACATCGCGAAAAGTTTACACTGAATAGTATCGTAGGCCAGAATGTTAAGCTCTTCGAGTCTGCTGCTGCGGCCAAGCAACTTACCCTTTCCCAACATTTGAAAGATGGGATCAACATTACCTGGGATAAGGATATCGTTCACCTTGCCCTCCGCAACTTATTAGCCAACGCGATCAAGTTCTCCCATGAAGGGGGCGGCATTGAAATCTCAGCTGAGTCTATCGGAAAAGAAATTCATCTTCGGGTGAGGGACCATGGCGTGGGTATCGATGAAAAAACTATGGAGACGCTGCTTTCCAGCAAACGATCATCAAGCCTAGAGGGTACAGGCCGCGAGAAAGGAATTGGTATTGGGCTATCCCTTTGTCGGGAATATCTGATTCATGCGGGAGGTACCCTCATGGCAGAAAGTGTTCATGGCAAGGGCAGCACCTTTACCATTGTGATTCCACAGTAGGTGTTTTGGGTTACTTGCTAAATAGCCTGCCAAAGAAACCCTTCTGGTTTTTCTTCTTCTGTAGATTGTCCAGCACGGTACGTAAACGAACCAGCGATGCAGAATCCTTAACGATGTATTCTAATGCCCCCAAAGCCAATACCTGTTCGCGTACCTGCTGATCGTTGAGGGTGGTATGATAAATGACCGGAATATTCCGATGAGATTTCCGTAATACCTTGAGGTAGTCAAGGCCTGTCTTTTCCTTGTCCTCGAAAAAATGGTCCAAGACAACTGCAAAAGGTTTTTCGCCCAGGTGCGGCAGCATCACTTTGGGGTCTGCAAAAGTCCGAACCTCGTAGTTGCCCAGCATTTGCTCAAAATGCACTTGCAGCATCTTCTGCTGCGTGGGGTTATCTTCTACAATGAATACGACTGTTTTTTGAAGAGTCATTTGGCTGTTTTGAATCAGTGAAGAAATATAAAGAAGAATCCAGTAAGAAGTTTATTACATCACACGCTTCCCTTTCCAGGTACCGCTAACGCCCGGGGTTGTTCCTGCCCAGGTACCCGAAGCATTATCACCGTCAATCGTCCCACCACCCTGCAGCGTATCAAAGGTAATGACATTCCCATTGACCAACCCGGCAAAGGTAGCTGTTGTCATGCCGTCGGCTGACCGGCTGATTCCGCTGAGTGCTTCGCTCTGGATCACAAAATTCCAACTGCCGGATTCTGTTCCGGTATAGGTTCCCTCGAATACCCTTACGATGGCTTTCGACGTTTCTTTAGTCAGGATCGCTTCCGCTCCCGAATGACCCGGAATAGTAAGGATCGCTGTAGCGCCAATACCCGTGGCGCCGATGCTGAGAAGAACTGCCCAATCATCCGCCACAAAAGAAGCATTTCGAATTATCTGGCCAGAGGTCCAACTGTCCAGACTGGTTGTCGTCAAGGTCTTCGATACATTATCAATGGTCAGCTTGATCTCTTTTACTCCCTTCTGCAACACAATCTTAATGACTCCGCTGGAACCGACGATGGCACCTTTATAAACGCCACCGCTCTTGTTGTCATCAGCGGCTTGCGCCTCAGGGGCAGTGGGGAATGTACTCGCCGGTGTGGCTGTGTCTTTGCTGCATGAAAATAAGACAAGGGCCAGGATTACGGCTAAGCAAGGACTAAAGAGGTGCTTCATTGTCTTGTGTTGAATTGCAGGGAAATCGTTTGCTGCTGCAAATGTCGCAAAAGAAACAAAATTCAGCTACGAATGGTAAATTTGCTCATATCACCCAATTGACCGTATTATGAGCTCCCGCACCCCTATTTTTTTCCTTATTCTCACTGCCTTTACCTTTAGCTGTTCTCAGGCACAAAACAAGAGCAGCCTCTCTCCCCAGGAGTTTGCCACCAAGCTCAAGCAGTCGGGCGAGGCAACCGTACTCGACGTGCGCACCCCACAGGAATTTGCCAGCGGTCATCTAGCGAAGGCCCGCAACATCGATTGGAATGGGGACAACTTTGAGAAACAAATTTTGCCTATAGCTAAAGCCAAACCCGTATTTGTCTACTGCCTTCGCGGGAGCCGGAGTGCTTCTGCCGCTGCCAGGATGAGATCCATCGGATTCAAAGAAGTCTATGAACTTGAGGGCGGCATTGCCAAGTGGCAGTCTGCAAATATGCCGATCACTAAGAACTAGTCAAACCTGGCTGTGTGTCAGGAGGCCACTTAGGCAGCTCCAACTCTAAGCTGAGCAGGCGGACAATATGAGGTGATTCCTTACCGATCGATTTTGTTTTCGGCCAAATGCCTCACGCTGAGATTTCATTTTGCATTCTCAAATTCCCAAATTGAATAATTACTCCTATCTTATCATCCTGTCAACACTTTCTTTAAAACTGAAAAAGGATGAAGGCTTTACTCTGCATTGAACATGGTCTGCCGCATACCCTTCAACTGACCACCGTTCCGGATCCGGTTCCAGGGGCCGGCGATGTGCTGATCCGTGTACGGGCCTGCGGTGTAAACTTTCCGGATGTCCTTATTATCCAGAACAAATATCAATTCAAACCGCCCCTCCCTTTCTCACCTGGTGGCGAGGTCTCTGGTGAAATAATTTCCATAGGCGAAAAAGTTAAACATCATAAACCGGGCGATCGGGTGGTTGCCCTTTGTGGCCACGGAGGATTTGCAGAACAAGTCGTAGTACCCGCCAGCCGCGTTTTCCCCATGCCCAAAGGGATGGACTTTATCAATGGCGCTTGTACACTATATACATACGGCACCTCGTATCATGCGATCAAAGATCGCGCAAACCTGAAAGCCGGAGAAACTGTTCTGGTGCTCGGCGCCGGTGGCGGCGTTGGCTTAGCCGCTGTTGAGCTGGCCAAGGTGATGGGCGCCACCGTCATTGCTGCAGCTTCAACAAGTGATAAACTTGAAGCATGCGCTCAAAAAGGTGCGGATCACCTGATCAATTATACGGAAGAAGATTTGCGGGCACGCATCAAGGAAATCACAGCTGATAAAGGTGTCGATGTGGTGTACGATCCCATTGGCGGACCGCTGGCCACGGAGGCGTTGCGGTCGATGGCATGGAAAGGCCGCTACCTCGTCGTTGGCTTTGCCTCCGGCACGATCCCACAATTTCCTGCCAACCTCCCACTCCTCAAGGGCTGCTCCATCGTTGGGGTTTTTTGGGGAAGCTTTGCCGAGCGCGAGCCTCAAAAAAGCTTGCAGAACTTCGGTGACCTGCTGGGGTGGATCAACGCCGGGATAATAAAGCAACACATACACAAGATTTACACGCTCGAAGAAGCGGCTTCGGCCCTTGACGACCTCCTCGATCGGAAGGTGACCGGAAAGGCGGTAGTCAAAGTGGGCACCTGGGATGAGACTCCTGCCAAAGCGGAAGAAAAGCAAAAAATTAGCAAAGCTGAATCTTCCTCGCCTGGCCAACCGCTTGTCCTGAAGTTGAGCGAACTTAAAAGTAAAGTGGGTGTAGCCTTGGGCGTCAGCGAGTGGTTTACGGTCACCCAGGAAATGATCAACGATTTCGCAAAAGCCACACATGACTACCAATGGGTACATGTGGATACAGAGCGAGCCAAGGAACATATGCCAGATGGAAAGACAATTGCGCATGGCTATCTGACGATGTCACTGGCCTCCAAGTTTTTCTTCGAATTGCTTAGCGTGGAAGGCGTCACTACATCCATTAATTACGGACTCAACAAGGCACGGTTCCCGGTGGCCGTAAAATCCGGCAGTCGGATCCGGATGACGGGAAGTATCCGGCAAGTGGAAGAAATGGCTGGCGGAGGGACAAAGCTTTTTCTGGAGTGCATCATGGAGGTCGAAGGCGAAGAAAAACCAGCTTACGTAGGCGAATTGATTACGGCACTTTTCTAATTTGAACAAAACCAATATTCAGCTATGAGACTAAAAGATAAAATTGCCATTGTTACGGGAGGTGCCGGCGGCATCGGACTGGCTACGGTGCGGGCGTTTGTTCGGGAAGGTGCTGCGGTAGCACTTTGGGATGTCTCTGACAACGGTGCCGCGGTTGCCGAAGAGTTGACGAAGGCAGGCCATCGGGTAACGTTCACAAAAGTTAGCGTTACAGACATGGAACAGGTTCAACGCGCGACCGAAGCAACGGTCAAGAAGTTCGGCAGAATTGACATCCTCATCAACAACGCCGGCATCACCAAAGATCGCACGTTATTGAAAATGTCGAAACAAGAATGGGACGACGTCATTGGCGTGAACTTAACCGGTGTATTTCACTGCACCCAGGCAGCAGTTCCGTATATGAAAGAAAACAATTACGGCCGTATTGTTTCTGCATCTTCGAATGTCGCCATCCGTGGCAATTACGGACAGACCAATTACGTTGCGACAAAATCTGCCATCATTGGCATGACCAAAGTGTGGGCACTTGAGCTCGGCCGTTACGGCATCACAGCCAATTGCATTGCTCCGGGATTTATCAAAACGGCTATGACGGACGCGATGCCAGAAGAAGTCCGAAAACAATCCCTGGCGTTCATTCCCGTTGGGTTTTGGGGCGAGCCCAACGACATCGCAAACGGGTACGTGTATCTTGCTTCTGATGAGGCGCGTTTTGTGAGCGGAATTTGCCTGACGATTGACGGCGGGGCAGCACGGTAGGCAGCAACAGCATCCAACCATCACCGGTTTTTCTTTGTTACGTACGCGGTAACCGGCTGTTTTGAATCAGCCACTAATAAAATAGTGCTAATTTGAAGCCAAGATTTATCTGTATGACTAATTACACCAGCCTTGACCATTTAAAGTTCCTACTGCAGGAAGCACACCCCATCAAGCCCTTATTCTCGTTGCCCAGGTATTCACATCTCAACTGGGAACAAATCTGGATGATGGTGGAGTCAGCAAAGTCCCTGGCCGACCGGCACATGGCTCCCTACTTCAAGGAAATGGACGAAAAGCCAGCGCACTATGATGGAAAAGGGAACGTACGTACTCACCCGCAACTTAGAATAATCATCCGGCAGGCGGCCGAACAAGGGTGGATTAATGGAGCTGCTTCCTTTGATGTAGGCGGCCTTCAACTTCCCCTCATGGTGTACAACGCAGGTCAACATATTTTTCAGGCCGCCAACAATGGATGCCAGGGGTATTTCAGCCTTACCAGCGGGGCTGCTGCGCTGATCACTAGCTTTGGCTCCAAAGAACAAATCAATACGTTTGTTCCCAAAATGTTCGATGGACTTTGGCAGGGCACTATGGCCCTGACCGAACCGCAGGCCGGAAGTTCCATGACCGACATCACAACGAGTGCCAAGCCGATGCAAGGGGATCGCTACCGGATTAAGGGTCAGAAGATATTTATCTCCGGTGGTCAGCATGAGGGGTGTGACAATTTTGTGCACCTCACCTTGGCCCGAATTGAAGGAGCCCCGGCAGGAACAAAAGGAATCTCGTTATTCATCATTCCTAAATTCAGACCGGAGGCAGATGGGAGTCTGAAAGCCAATGATGTTTTTTGCGCAGGAGATTTCCAGAAGATGGGCCAGCGCGGATACACGACCACCCACTTGGTATTTGGCGATCAGGAAGATTGTCAGGGCTGGTTGGTTGGCGAACCAAACAAAGGACTCTCCTACATGTTTCAGATGATGAACGAAGCCCGGATTGGCGTCGGGCAAACAGCAGCTTCTGTTGCCATGGCCGCTTACCAGGCATCACTTCAGTACGCGCAGGAGCGCGCTCAGGGTCGGCTGGTGAGTGAAAAAGATTCACACAAACCACCGGCACTCATCATCCGGCATGCTGACGTGCAACGGATGCTGCTCACACAAAAAGCCATCGTCGAAGGCGCCCTGTCGCTAGCGATGGAATGTAACAAGCTGCATGATCTTTCGCATGGCACAGCAGGTGATTCGCAGCGGGAAACCTGGCTGCTGTTGGAAATTCTTACGCCAATAGTCAAGACCTATTCTTCCGAACAAGGCAGCCGTTCTGCTGCGCTTGCTGTTCAGACGCTGGGTGGGTACGGATTCACCACTGACTTCCCCGTGCAGCAGCATTACCGCGATCTGAAGATTATGTCTATCTACGAAGGGACCACAGGCATCCAGTCGCTGGACTTACTCGGCAGGAAAGTCACCATGGAAAAAGGAAAGGCACTTGCTGTTCTGCTAGGGGCGATTCGTGAATCAATCGCGGCCACTGAAAAAACGACGCTTGGATCATACGGCAGGAAGCTAGAGCAAGAACTGACGCGAATTGAGACTGTACTGACTTCGCTATCAAAATTTGCCGCTTCCGACATTGACCGCTTCTTATCTGACGCCACTGTCTTCATGGAACTGGTTAGTTATGTCGTTATTGGATGGCAATGGCTGAAGATGGCTCATGCCGCCGAAGTCCGGATACAGGCTGGCGACTTCACCAACCAAACCCGGGCATTTTATGAAGGTAAAATCCATACCATGAAGTTCTATTACCGGTATGAGCTCCCGCATGCAGCGGCTTGCGAAAAGACATTGCTGGATTCGGACTATCTGACGAATCTTAAAGAATGGGATAGCTTTAGTTGACCGAAGAGTTTCCGTTTCAAGAAGTGGCTAGTTGATTGCAAAAATCTCGGTGGCCCGCATCACACGTTTTGAGCGGATTATTTATTAGTCCTTACCTCAATCAATAATCAACAATTAACGCTTAATTTCACTTATGCGTCGCTTCTTGTTTATTTCTGTTGTCATCCTTTCTGCCGGTATTGGCGCTGCGATTGGGGTTGTCTATACGCTGCGGTATGCGGAAAATATTCCCGATTACACGTCCATCATTGAGCATCAAAAAGTACGAATCCCGGCCGTCACGCCCGGATCCACTTCTCCAGTAATTAACTTTGAGAACGCTGCTCGCCTCGTGACGCCTGCTGTCGTAAACATCAACACCGTGTTTGGCACCGGTGAATTCAGTCTCACCCCCATGGATCTGAACTTCGACCCCCTCGCCCGTCCCTCCGGTTCCGGCGTGATCATCTCCGATGACGGGTATATCGTTACCAATCAGCACGTCATTGAAGATGCTACGGGGATTGAAGTTGTTCTGAACGACAATCAACGTTACTTCGCAAAAGTCATCGGCCAGGACCCCAGTACAGACCTTGCGCTCGTGAAGATAAAAGCCAGAAACCTGCCCTATTTAAAATATGGTGACTCCGATTTGATCGTGCCCGGCGAATGGGTCCTGGCCGTTGGAAATCCTTTCGAACTTAATTCAACTGTAACAGCTGGCATCGTCAGTGCCAAAGCCCGCAACATTGGAATCCTTCGTGACAAGAATAACCTGCAGGTGGAGTCCTTTATTCAAACTGACGCAGCCGTGAACCCCGGCAACAGCGGAGGCGCCTTGGTCAACCTGAGAGGTGAACTGATTGGAATTAATTCGGCTATTGCTACGGTCACCGGGAGCTATTCTGGATATTCCTTTGCAATCCCGGTGAACCTCGTAAAGAAAATCATGGATGACCTGTTGGAATTTGGTCTTGTTCAACGTGGCCTTCTCGGAGTTGAGATTCGTGACGTGACTGCCAAGCTCGCCAAAGACAGAAGTCTGGATGTGGTGCGTGGTATTTTCGTGGCGCGGGTCAATGCCGGTAGCGCCGCCGAACAGTCAGGCATCAAACAAGGCGATGTTATTACCGCCATCGATGGTCAGGTTGTTGGGAGCGTCTCCGAACTCCAGGAATTGGTTGCCAGGCACCGCCCTGGCCATACTGTTCAGGTAACATACCGCCGCAGCGGCAAAGCGATTTCTGTAAAAACTACATTGAAGAACTTCGAAGGCCGTGAATCCATTTCTCGGCGGCTTGTATCCTATGAACTGGAGGGCGCCACGCTGGAGGATGTCTCCTATTCGGAATTGATCAAACGCAACCTGGAAGGAGGCGTTCTCATCCGTGCGTTGATGAAAGGCAAATGGATGGACGCCGGAATTCTGAAGGGATTTACGATTACCCACATTGACAAAGTCATCGTTGACAATGTCGAAGACCTCAATCGGATCCTGGACTACAAATCCGGAGGCATGCTGGTAGAAGGAATGTATGCGGACGGAGTAAAGAAAGTATATGGCGTTGCGTGGTGAACAGCAGGTGGCCTTTAGCTATTAGCTTTTGGCAGAGCGGGGTGAGTGGAACATCCCCGCATGCATCGTAGCCATAGCTTAATTTCCAAGCAACATGCACTTATGCACCCCGCGAACATCAATAAATGTCACTAAATTGCGCGACTAAAATTCACTAACCACTATTCACTAGCCACATTCTCCCATGGACGTTACAAACCTCCCATCTGTTCTCAAGCAACTTGGTATCAAAAACCTTAACCCAGGCGTCTCCACGGGGACCAAGTGGATCAAGTCATCAGGGCCAGTTCTCCGCTCGGTGTCTCCGGTGAACGGCAAGTTGATTGCGACAGTGCAGAGTGCAGACGAAAAAACATTTCTCAAGGTTGTTGATATTTCGAGAAAAGGCTTTGAACAATGGAGGTTGGTGCCTGCACCCAAACGCGGAGAAGTGGTACGCCAGGTCGGCGACGCCTTGCGAAAAAACAAAGAAGCCCTGGGCATGCTCGTATCCTATGAAATGGGGAAATCCTACCAGGAAGGCCTTGGAGAAGTTCAGGAGATGATTGACATCTGTGACTTCGCTGTCGGCCTTTCTCGGCAACTGAATGGATTAACGATGCATTCGGAACGGCCCTTGCACCGTATGTATGAACAGTATCATCCGCTTGGCCTGGTGGGAATTATTTCAGCATTCAATTTTCCAGTTGCCGTGTGGGCATGGAACTCGGCTCTGGCCTGGGTCTGCGGAGATACGTGCATCTGGAAGCCCTCAGAGAAAACTCCCTTGTGCAGTATCGCCTGCCAACAAATCATCACAGAGGTTTTTGCAAAAAACGGAGTACCGGAAGGGGTCTCTTGCATCGTTAACGGCAATTTCAAAATTGGCCAATGGTTGGCCTCCAATGAAAACATCCCGCTCGTGTCAGCCACAGGCTCCGTGCGCATGGGCAAAGCGGTAGGCGCAGCCGTGACGGAGCGTTTGGGGCGACCACTTCTCGAGTTGGGTGGCAACAATGCCGTTATCATCTCCGAACATGCAAACCTGGACATCGCCATCCGCGGCGCCATCTTTGGTGCCGTAGGGACAGCCGGGCAGCGGTGTACTACCACGCGGCGGCTCATTGTTCACGAAAAGATATATAATTCAGTAAAGGATAAACTAACGAAGGCCTACGGTCAGCTTAAAATTGGAAACCCACTTGATACAAAAAATCATGTAGGCCCCTTGATTGACAAGCTCGCTGTCCAAAATTACCTGAATGCACTCCAGCGTGTCAAAAAGCAAGGCGGAAAAATACTGGTAGCGGGTGGCACGCTGTCCGGAAAAGGATACGAGTCGGGCTGTTATGTAAAGCCGGCCATCGCAGAGGTAAAGAATGACTTTCCAATTGTTCAACAGGAAACGTTCGCTCCTATACTCTACCTCATAAAATTCAAGACACTCTCCGACGCCATCAAGATTCAAAACGGAGTAAAGCAGGGGCTCTCTTCGGCGCTCATGACAACCAACATGCAGGAAATGGAGCTCTTCCTGGCGGCAACCGGAAGTGACTGCGGGATAGCCAACGTCAACATTGGAACCTCTGGCGCAGAAATTGGGGGTGCCTTTGGCGGCGAAAAAGAAACAGGCGGTGGAAGGGAATCAGGATCCGATGCATGGAAGATTTACATGAGGCGCCAAACGAATACGATCAACTACGGCACCACGTTGCCATTGGCCCAGGGTATCAAATTTGACATCTGATCAGTTGACAAATGAGGCCGGTGATCTGTTGGATTTCGTCGTTAACCAAGTTACTTTAGGCTTCCGAACTACCCTATGCAGGCAAACAAATATCGTTCCGTCATGTTGATTGATGACAATGAAATCGACAACCTCATCAATCAAAAAATGGTAGAGGCAGCCTCTATCACGAAGCATATCTTTATTCATACTGGCGCGCGAAGTGCCATCGAATTTCTGAGAAACATTGAGAAACTGGAGTTGGCTGACCAGGTACTACCCGATCTGATTTTCCTCGATATTGATATGCCGCTGATGGACGGGTTTCAGTTTCTGGATGAATTTGAAAGACTCATGACCAGCACGAAAAAGAAGTGCCAGATCATTATGCTTACCTCTTCGATCAACCCGCAGGATGTTAACCGTTCCAAAAAATATGGAAACGTCAAACTTTACCTCAATAAGCCGCTGACCCATGAGAGCATCATGGCCTTGAATTTCTAAGCCTCTTCTTCATCGACATATTCGCCTCCCTGAATCTCCAGGGCGATAAGACGTTCGACAAACTTTTCATCCATCCGGATGAAGGAGGTGGGTGCAAAATACGTGACCGAAAAGGACTTGAACCGAGGTATCAGCCCGGAGATTTTCTTATGCTTCTCCTTCTTCGCTTCGCTTACTGCGATTTTCAGAATCTTCAGGAACGTCAATACATTTTCACAGGCATCCTTGCCGATCATGCGAATGTTCCTCTGGACACTGTTTGAGAGCTGATTAAACAGGTCGATGTCCTTCAACATGCAATACTGCAGACACAAAAGGGCCTTGACCTCCATTTGCACCAGTGGGTATTTTTTCAGGCTAACATCGTTGATGAGGTTATTCAAGACCTTGGCAGTCTCATCGTACCGTCCTGCATAGTAACTGCACAATGCGCAGTAGACTGTATAAATTACGTGCTGCGGAACATTATTGATATCGGGCTCAAAATCCGCGAACAATTCCTTTTGTTCCGTGAGTAACTCCCCTTCTACCCCAAGCCGCAGTGCTCGATCGAGTTTGGAAATCAGAAAACGGATGGAAAATGTGTAGTATGGATAATTAACCAATAAATTGGAGGCTGCATCATTTACTTCTTCAAAGTAACGTTCCGCTTGTTTGTAAACTTTGTAATGATTGTAGTATTCCAACTTCAGGAATTCAAACAAGAGGTTCAGGTGGTAGTACACCGGATCCAAGTTGTAGCGGGTAAAGATATCCTGAGCCCTGTTGAAGATATCCTCAATGGATTCATCGTCCTGCCCTATGTCTTCTTCCCGAGCTACAAACAGGCGATGAAAGACGACAATGCAGGATTTGTACACATACAAGCGGTGCGACTCATACAGGTTGGCGATGTTGTGGATTTCCTTGGTGAGCAGATCCAGGCTTACCTTTTCAGTAGGGTCGCCCGTGAAGAAATAGTTACCGTACTTCTTAAAATAGTCGGCAACAACATCTTCGGCTTTGTCCACAGCCAACATGTAGGCAACGTGCCGGTTGTACAACTGGGAAAATTGAAAATACTCCGGAGAGTTAATGTGCAGCTTCTTGAGCAGTTTATAGATGGTAGGCAACTCACCTACAAGGTCAGCCTCAATGAGTTCCTTTTCTAGCTTACGAAGCGTGGTGGCGGCAATCGTCTTCTTTTGAGTGAAAAATACCTCATTGATGTTAGCCACTTTACGAAGCAGGTCGGTACGGGGGCTCTCCATTTGTTGGATCAGGTACTCCTCAATTTTCTGGCTGAGGCGTGACCGCATGGTATAGTACGCGTTGGCATTTATCTCCAACTCCACCATCACCTTAGTCTCTGACAATTGGTGCTCCCGCATGGCCTTCAATAAATAGGCTGACTTCTCCGCATTTCCGCTGATCAGTGAATCATAAATCGCCTGGTAGTCCTTGTCGGACAACTGCTTGATGATATTCTTCAGTTTTGCCATAATGGGATACCCAATAAACAGGAAAAAATACAAAATAACTTCGTGAAATCATGATCCCAACTGTATTTGAAGGAAAAGCGATCACCATTGCATCCTCGAATGTCATGCTGGCATAGGGCGAAAAAATTGAGTGCAATTCCAATAAAGGCTTAAGGGCCGCCTGGTTCTTACCGTCGTCACCTTCCGGTTTTCAAGGTCCGGAATCGGGGTTCTACTTCAATTGGAGCGCAAATAAGGCAATTTTCTACCGACCCCACTTTTTCTTATACCCACCATCCTGTTTCTTCTTGGCGTAGGGGGCGTTAGAATAGGATCCGCTGGAATATGAACGCTTCTTGGGGCGTTCCGGTCGGTCGGATGGCCCTTCCGTATCTGGTCCGGTAACTTCCACCCGGACAGGGCGTCCCTGAAATTCGACATCTTGAAATCCCTTTAGCACTTTGCTCTCGAGACTTTTCTCCACCTCAAAAAATGAGTAGGCGCCCTTCAGGTCGATCTTACCGATATCCTTTTGCTCCAGACCGGTGAATTCATCGATGACTTCCAGCATCTTTGCTTTGTCCAGGCCATCCATTTTGCCCAGGTTAACAAAGAACCTCGTGCCCGTCTGATAACTTCTGCGTTCACTATCCCGCGATTTACCAGATTCCGAATTCAGATCCGGCGCATTGCGATAGTAGTCCAGGAATCGATTGAACTCGATAGACGCAAATCGCTTGATCAGCTCTTGCTTCGTTACGTCATTTAGTTCCTCATACACGGCTGGAAGAAAGGCAGCGATCTCTTCCTCGTTCACCTTTACTTCACGAACTCTATGCATTAGCGCCAGCAACTGCTTCTGGCAAACCTCAGCGCCCGTTGGCACCAGCATCCGCTGCACAGGAGACTTAAGTGACCGCTCAATTTGTTTCAGCTTGCCCTGTTCTGCCCGGCTAATCATGGCGATAGAAATTCCCTTCTTCCCGGCACGAGCTGTTCTACCGCTCCGGTGCGTATAGTATTCCATCTCATCAGGCATATTCATATGGATAACATGGGTGATGTCTTCCACGTCAATGCCCCGTGCCGCTACATCGGTGGCCACAAGAATCTGAAGACCGCGATTCCGAAATTTCATCATCACGCGGTCGCGTTGCTGCTGAGTCAGATCGCCGTGCAATGAATCGGCATTGTAGCCGTCTTTGATCAGCATCTCAGCAATCCGTTGCGTATCAATCCGCGTCCGGCAAAATATTAAACCAAAGATATCGGGTGTGAAATCCAGGATCCGTTTAAGAGCCAGGTACTTCTCGCGTTCCTGCACCATGACATACCGGTGCTCAATATTTACATTGCCCTTGCTTTGCTCTCCTACTGTGAGTTCAAACGGGTCAGTCATGTAATTCTTCATGATGGACCGTACTTCTCGAGGCATGGTTGCCGAGAACAACCAGGTAATCTTGGTTTCCGGAGTAAATGAAAGAATCTTGTCCAAGTCTTCCTTGAAGCCCATGTTGAGCATCTCGTCCGCTTCATCCAGGATAACATACTTGATCGTACTCAGGCTGATAGCCTTCCGATCAATCAAGTCAATGAGGCGTCCAGGCGTGGCGACGATGATTTGTGCACCGCGCTTTACTTTCCGGATCTGCTCACTGATACTGGCTCCGCCATAGACGGCGACAATATTAAACGACTTGAATTTCTCAGCGAAATTTTCCAGGTCGCTGGTAATCTGCATGCCCAGCTCACGCGTTGGCGCCAGGACGAGTGCCTGGGTGTTCTTGCTTTTTTCATCAATCAGTTCAAGGAGCGGAAGGCCAAAAGCAGCGGTTTTTCCGGTTCCGGTTTGCGCAAGGCCCACAAAATCCTTATCACCCTTTAATAATACGGGAATGGCTTTTTCCTGGATGGGTGTTGGCGTTTCAAAGCCCAAAACCTCCACGGACTTGACGAGGCCTGGGGATAATCCCAGCGATTCAAAGTTTTTCATTTCAATAGATTGGCCGCAAAGGTACGTCTATTCAATCAGATACCTTCCCTGTGGGCTTTATTCAGCTACAATTCTATCTTTATGACCGCATCACCAAATAAACTAATGCCATGGCATTCAACCGCAATACAAACCGTCTATTTCTCCTGTTCCTCTGCATCACCCTGACATTGACTGGAACTGCTCAACGGAGTATCGATTGGGCTCCAGATGGAAATTCATATTACACGATTGAGGAGGGGGCCATCTTTAAGTATACCCTTCCCTTGAACACTAAAATGGCCTTCATATCAAAGCAGGATTTGACGCCCCCTGGCTTGCCCGCGCTGCGAATCACCTCGTTTTCCCTCTCTCAAGACAAAACAAAACTTTTGCTCTATACCAACTCCGTTCGTGTGTGGCGGCTGGAAACACGTGGCAACTATTGGGTGCTGGATCTTGCTACAAAAAAGCTACAGCAAGTTGGGAAGGCCTCACCTGCATCCAGCCTGATGTTTGCAAAATTTTCACCTGACGGATCCCATGTGGCTTACGTGAGCCAGCAGAATCTCTTTGTAGCCGACTTGGCGACTGAAAAAATTAAAGCGCTGACGACAGATGGTAGTCGAAAACTGATTTATGGAACCTTCGACTGGGTTTATGAAGAGGAATTTGGCTGCCGCGACGGGTTTCAGTGGTCGCCGGATGGATGCTCGATCGCCTTCTGGCAAATCGATGCGAATACCATCAAGGATTACTACATGGTCAACAATACGGATTCGGCCTATTCGCGGGTGATTCCCGTAGAGTATCCAACAATTGGACAACGTCCTTCGCCGGCACGAATAGGTATCATTCAACTGGCCACTGGAAAAAGAATCTGGCTAAATATTCCAGGCGATCCACAGCAACACTATTTGCCGCGGATGGAGTGGCACTCCAACATGGAATTATTCGTTCAACAGTTGAACCGGAAGCAACAGGAAAGCAAGCTTTTTTCCTGTAGCCCTGTCACCGGCGCGACAAAATTGGTGTACGCCGAAACGAATCAGGCATGGATCGATATGTATTCTTTTGCTCCTCCCGGGAGCCGCTCGTTTCGTCATCAAATGGTTTGGATTAACAAACAGAAGGAATTTCTCTGGATGAGCGAAAAAGATGGATGGAGTCATCTGTACCGAATATCTAAAGATGGAACCAAGGAGACCCTGATCACGAAAGGAGATTATGACGTTCTTGATTTCCTGGCTGTAGATGAACCCCACAACACACTCTATTTTCTGGCTTCCCCCACAAATGCCACACAGCAATACCTGTATAAAACAAAACTCGACGGCACGGGCAAAGCAGAGCGCTTGAGTCCCGCCGGGCAGGACGGCACTCATGAGTACACGATCTCACCCGGAGGAAAATTTGCACGACATACATTTTCGAATACATACACAGCACCCCTTACAGAATTCATCGACCTGCCAAAAAACAAACCGCTCGTCGAAGCGGAGAGCATTGTTGCCAAAATGAAGCCGGCACCTGCCGAACGGGTTGAGTTCTTCAAAGTAAGAACCGAGGAGGGAATTGAAATGGACGGTTGGATGCTGAAACCAAAAAGTTTTGATCCATCCAAGAAATACCCTGTAGTATTTGTTGTGTATACCGAACCTGCCGGTCAGACGGTGGTAGACCGTTTCGGTACTGGAAAAAACCGCCTCTACATTGGCGACATGGCCGCAGACGGTTACATATACATGTCAATTGATGGCCGGGGAACTCCTGCCCCAAAGGGGGCGGCCTGGAGAAAAAGTATATATCGAAATATTGGCCGAATCAACATCAGTGATCACGCAATGGCCACGCGCGAAATTCTCAAGTGGCCTTTTGTAGACGCTGATCGAATTGCGGTTTGGGGCTGGAGCGGCGGCGGTTCCGCTACCTTAAACCTCATGTTCCAATATCCTGACATTTACAAAACAGGTATTTCTATTGCGGCAGTAGCCAACCAACTTACCTATGACAATATCTATCAGGAAAGGTATATGGGGTTGCCGCAGGAAAACCTATCGGACATCATGGATGGATCCCCGATTACCTACGCCAAGAATCTCAAAGGCAATCTCCTCTACATTCATGGAACAGGCGACGATAATGTTCATTATAACAATGCGGAAATGCTCATCAATGAATTGATCAAGTACAACAAACAATTTCAGGTCATGCCTTATCCAAACAGGTCTCATGGAATCTCAGAAGGAGAAGGGACTTCAGAGCACCTCTCCACCTTATACACCAATTATCTGAAGGCACATTGTCCCCCCGGGCCCCGATAGCAGTCCGCTTATTCTACCGCTGACGGAATTCCTGGCCTCCACCAAGGGCAATGAAATTATCTTTGTCGCCGCTCCACCGATTTGGCAAGCGGCAGAATACTTACATGTGCGGGCCAACTTTATTGCCTAATAACTGTTTAATGCGCTGTATGTCCACGGGGAGCACATTTTTCGCACAATTAAAGGGGTATGAAGAGGATTTTGACAGTTTTAGCGGTATTGGCAACTTTATTCGCTCAGGGGCAGGCCCCGGAAGGCAAAGGAAAGATTCACGGCGTGATTATCGATGTGGCCAGCAACAAGCCCGTCGAGTTCGCCACAGTCGCCCTGACTGATCCAGGCTCAGACAAGCCAATTAATGGTGCGGTGTGCGATGATAAGGGCCGCTTCAACATTACCAAGGTGCCAAATGGGACTTACAAACTAGTCGTTTCATTTATCGGATACGACAATATTGTTCTGGAGAACATCGCCATCTCTGAAAAGAAAGCCACGGTGGAAACCGGTGCCATCAAGATGACTTCCAGCAACAGCGAACTAGAGGCTGTCGTGGTCGAGGGCCAACGCAGCCTGGTGGAAGAAAAGGTTGACCGCACGGTATACAATGCCGAAAACGATGCGACAGCCAAAGGAGGCGATGCAACCGACGTCCTCCGCCGCGTTCCCCTCCTTTCGGTAGACTTGGACGGAAACGTTTCACTGCGCGGAAACCAGAATATCCGCGTCCTGATCAACAACAAACCATCAACAATCACTGCCAGTAGCGTTGCAGACGCGCTCAAGCAAATCCCAGCCGATCAAATAAAAACCGTGGAAGTGATCACTTCCCCTTCTGCGAAATATGATGCTGAAGGATCTGCCGGGATTATTAACATCATCACCAAAAAGAATACACTGCAGGGTTTAACTTTTAACGTAGACGGAAGCGCCGGCTACCGGGGATCGAACCTCGGACTCAGCGGAAACTACCGGAAGAAGAAAATGGGTTTTTCTCTTGGCGGCTTCGGAAGAAGCAGTTATAACGTGTTGGGTAAATTCAACAACAACCAGACCACCACATCCACCACGGGATCTGAATCCACAAACATTCAGAACGCCGATACACGGAGGAACGACTTGTTTGGCAACATCAACCTGGGATGGGACTATGACATCAACCCAACCAATTCACTGGCCGCTTCGGTACGATACGGCGCTCGAAACGGGTTCAACTTTCAGGATAAGCTTACCACCCAAATCTACCAGAATAGCCTCCTCACAACGAGCAGTCTTCGCGATGTGGAGGTCGATGATGTTTCAGGTACGGTGGATGCAAGTCTCACCTATACCCATATGTTCAAGAAACCCCAGCAAGAATTTAGTCTGTTGGGCCAATATAGCCGGAACAACCGGAATAATGATTTTATCAACTCTATCCTTAGTGAAACTGATCAATCTGTCCAGAGTCGGCTTAAGAATGACAATAAGAGTTTCAATGAAGAAATAACGGTTCAGGCCGACTACCAGACGCCCATCAGTACAAATCAATTGCTCGAGTTTGGAGGAAAGGCCATCATGCGGAAGGTGACCAGTGACTACGCGTATTTTTCGGCAACCGGCGCCAATGGACCCTACGTGCCAACAACCAATAGTAACTTTTCAAATATATTCAACTACAATCAAAATATTGCGGCGGGGTATCTTTCCTATACATACAGTTCGAAGTCAGGTTATAGCTTCAAGGTAGGTTCGCGTTACGAGTATACCAGCATCAACGCCAATTTCGCTTCGGAAAAAGGGCCGGTCATCATTCCATCTTACCCAGTGATTGTGCCGAGTGCCAATATTTCGAAGCGCCTGAAAAATGGAAGCACGGTAAAGCTGGCGTACAACCGTCGTATCCAACGACCTTCTATCCAGTTTCTGAACCCCAACGTCCAGGGAAGCAATCCGTACTCGATAACGGTGGGCAACCCAAACCTCGGGCCCGAATACACAAACAACTACGAGTTGTCTTATAGCACCTCGATCAAGAGCACCAGCGTGAACTTCTCCTCATTTGTCCGCAATACGGACAATGCCATCCAGAGCCTCCGCACAGTTTTTGGCAATAACGCAACAGATCCAGATACGCTCTTGACTACCTACCAAAACATTGGGCGAGAGGATGCTTACGGTGGAAGTGTTTTTGCGAACATCAATATTTCCAACAAGTTGACGTTGAATGCCGGAACAGACATCTACTATGCCGTCTTGAAAAACAATGATCCGAACCCATTGTATACGGCGAGCAATCAGGGATGGGTATCCAATTTCCGATTGTTCGGAAGTTATGCGCTCACGAAAGGATGGGGGCTTCAGTTCTTCAGTTTTTACCGAGGACCGCAAGTTCAGCTCCAGGGGTTCCAGGGTAACTTCTATGTCTATAGTCTGAGTGTTCGAAAAGAGTTTGCCAACAAGAAAGGAAGTGTGGGCGTTGGCGCTGAGCAGTTCTTTACACCTGCCTTACGTATCGAGAATTCGGTCAAGTCTCCGATTATTTCACAAAACAGCACAACGGAACTGTACAGCATGAATTTCAAAGTAACGTTCAGTTACCGCATCGGGAAGATGAGCTTCGATGCGCCGCGTCGCCGCAAGAAGTCCATCAACAATGATGACCTGAAAGACGGAGGCGACACAGGTGGTGGTGATGCCCAAGCTCCCCCGGCCGGCGGTGGCGGTGGACGTCCTGCAATGGCACCGGTTGCTGTTGCCAGGCCAGCCAGTGTTGCCCCTGCCGTTGCGTCCAATCCCGCAGCAGTTGTGGTGGCAGAAGGGGTCTGGACCTACACCCTGGAGTCTCCACAAGGGGGAGGCGGCATACTAACTCTCAAAAAGGAAGGTGACAAATTCTCAGGGGTCATGGTCAATAGCCGCAACAACCGCGAGACTCCGCTTTCTTCCGTAACCCTGAATGGCAATGAATTGACCTTCGCCTACGAAGTGAACTTCGGCGGAAGCACATCAACCATTGTGGTGAAGTCCATCATCGAGGGCGACGCCATGTCAGGTACCATGACTGTTGGCCAGTTTGGTTCATTCCCCTTAAAGGCCAAGCGGGCAGGGAATTAAGTATTGAGCGTCCCAAGGAAATAGATGCCGGATGATGAATTTGCAGTAACCAGGCACCTACCTGTGCAATGATAAGGCGTGGAAACACGCGAACTCGTAGCTCACGTTAACAACTTAGCACCTAATCACGTTCTCGCGTTAGCTCGTTAGCACCTGATTTCATAAATTGAGCCAACTACCAATATGGCAAGGCTCTACCGGATCACAGACTCCATCTTCTATTCGTTTCCCATTCAGCTCTTGCTGAATAACCTGCGACGCAACCATGTACTGATCTTGTGCTGGATCATTCTTTTTGCCATGATTACCGGAAATTTTGGGAAGTACCTTGGTATTCCGTACCTATTTCTGGATCCCGAATACCTCAATGAGGTGAACTTCACCAGTTTCCTGATTATAGGCGTAATGGTATCCGGATTTACCGTTGCATTTAACATCACCTGCTACATCACCGACGGGCACCGCTTTTCGTTCATAGCTTCGTTGCCAAATCCGTTCAACAAGTTCAGCCTTAACAATAGTATCATCCCTATTGCCTTCTTCACTACCTACCTCTATCAGTTGATTGGGTTTCAGATCAACAATGAATATACAACCGGGCAGGAACTGGCCCTGGACCTGGCCGGGTTCTTTGCAGGAATTGTGATGATGGCCGGGCTGCTTCAGGTGTACTTTATCTTCACTCAGAAAGATATTTTCAAGTACATGGTCTGTCGCATTGACGAGGTGAGTAAAAAGGCTGTGAAAGCCACACGGGCCAGTTCCATGAAGAAATCTGATTTATCGCGAAAAAAACAAGTCCGCGTAGACAATTACCTGACTCACAGGTTACAGTTTAAAAAGGTATCAGACGAGAAGGATTTCTACGACAAGGATGCTATCATGAAAGTGTTCGACCAGAACCAATTCAATCTGGTGATTATCGAACTCTTGATTTTTGGAGCAGTGCTCATCCTGGGTATTTTCAAGGATTACCCATCCTTTCAGTTTCCCGCTGCCGCCAGCGCCATGATCTTCCTGACGATTTGTGTCATGGTTTCCGGAGCGTTTTCCTACTGGTTTGGCGGGTGGTCGGCAACCACTGCGCTCATTCTTTTTCTCGCGCTGAATCACTTTGTTGGCCAAGGCCTCTTGACTAAGAAATATCCAGCCTTCGGACTTGACTACAAGATTCCTCCTGTGGCCTACACCATGGAAACCCTAAGCAAGCACAACGACAGCACAAACATCCGTTTGTCCCAGGAGCACACGTTGGGCATACTACAGAATTGGAGGAAGAAATTTGAGCCTTCAAAAAAGCCAAAGATGGTTTTTATCTGTGCCAGTGGCGGAGGCAAGCGGGCTGCCCTATGGACCTTGACGGCACTACAGACGGCAGACAGCCTCAGCGGGGGAAAACTAATTGACCAAAGCATTCTCATCACGGGTGCTTCCGGCGGACTAATTGGCGCGAGCTATTTTCGTGAAGCAGTACTACGTAAAAAGATGGGTGAACCCGTGAATCCACATTCTGCCGAGCACCGGGACAAGATTGCCACTGACAACCTCAATCCTTTGATTTTTAGTTTACTCGCCAACGACCTGTTTGTCGGGTTCAATCGCTTTGAGTATGAAGGGCATTCTTACGTGCGTGACCGCGGTTACACTTTTGAAGAGCAACTGAATATTGATACGGAAGGAATGATGGACAAGACCATTTCGGATTACTACGAACCCGAAGTCAGTGGCCTTATACCCATGGTTATCCTTTCTCCTACAATCGTTAATGATGGCCGAAAACTATATATCTCCGCCCAGCCCGTAGCCTATATGAATTCAGAAGTCCTCAACTTTCCGAATTATACCAACCGTAAGATAAGCGGTGTTGACTTTCAATTGATGTTTGAAAAGCACGGGGGGCCCAGCCTCCGGTTTCTCTCTGCGTTGCGCATGAATGCCACGTTTCCTTACATTACACCCAATACAACCCTCCCCACCCAACCGCCCATTCAGATCATGGATGCGGGTATCTCCGACAACTTCGGGATTATGGATGCGGTTCGATATATCTACAGTTTCAAGGATTGGATTTCCGAAAACACGTCCGGCATAGTAATCCTCTCGATCCGGGATTCGCCTAAAGTCACTTCCATTTCCGAAGAGAAGGGAAACACCATCATCGATGATTTTACGCAGCCGATTGCCAGCGTGTACAACAATTTTGAGAACTTTCAGGATATCACAAACGATAACCTTGTTGGGTATGCGAAGTCCTGGTTCAATGGACCTATTGACCGGGTTGACATTCAGTACATGCCCACCAGTTACGTCCCCATTCTCCAGAGCATGGACAGCATCCGGCAGCACAGTACGCGCGCATCCTTAAGTTGGCGCCTGACTACGCGCGAAAAGAAAGGCGTCACGGAAACCATACATTCCGAAAACAACGAGGAAGCGTTGCGGAAGCTGATTCAGCTTCTTGATAAATGATCAGGTCAGCTGGCCTATGCCGAAAAGCAGAACAAACACTAAGGTACTGAGCGCCATCCGCTTCAGGTAGGGATCCAATTCCTCAGCGGTTCTTTCATTGACACTCTTGCTTATGGAGAAAAATAAGGGCGTAGAGAGCAAAAAGAGAAATTGATACGCAGACTTAAAATCCAATAGGACATAGCCTGTAGCCGCTAACAATCCGCCGGCTGAAAGTGCCCATTGATAATAGCCTGCCTTTTTCTTCCCGAGGCGCACCGGGATCGAGTACTTCCCTGCCTGGCGGTCGGATTCAATGTCACGGATGTTGTTAATGTTCAATACACCCATAGCGAAGAAGCCGCACGCCAGGGCGGGGAACAGACTTCTCCAATCGATGGTCTTCGCGAAAAGAAAGAGTGATCCCATCACGCCAACAAGACCAAAAAATACTAGAACTGCCAGGTCGCCCAGTCCGGCATACCCATACGGCTTACGACCTACAGTATAGAGAATAGCCGCAGCGATGGAGAGCAACCCCAATCCAAAGAAGGTGATCAAAGGGCGCACCTCAAGTCCAAAGGAGTTCAACAGCAAGGCGATGCCACTACCAAGGCTCAGCACGACAAAGAGGATGATCGCTTTTTTCATGCTTTCGGCCGTAATGGATCCAGACTGAACCGCACGGCTCGGGCCACTTCGTCCGGCATGGTCTGCCCCATGGATCGTGTCCCCGTAGTCGTTAGCCAGGTTAGAAAGAATCTGGAGCAGAATAGTCGTCAGGCAACACCACGCAAAAATTAGGGTATCGAATTTTCCTTGGGCGGCTGCCAGAAACCCACCCATCCCAATGGATGACAGGGCCAGCGGAAGGGTTCGCAAACGGAATGCGTCAACCCAGGATTTGATGTTCATACAATGACGAAGATGTCACTTCTTCAGGAACTGGTCAAGTGACCAGGTTCCAGGGCCAGTCAGAAACAAGCCTACATAGGGAATCAGGAAGAGTAACGCATGCTCTTTGTCTCCAAACGGGTCATCAGCAAGAATAATGAACACGGCAATCCCCATTGTGGCGATCAGGGGGATTAGGGCAAAACGGGTAAATAGTCCGCACGCCAGTAGAATGGAACAGAATAATTCAGCAAAGATTGCCAAACCCAATGATAACGGGTGGCCAACTCCCATTGGGTCAGGAAAAGTGTTCGCTTCTGCTGTAAAGTTTAGGAGTTTGTTGTACCCATGCGGGATCATAAGTCCGGAGAGCGTGAGGCGAACCAGCAGTAAGCCGATATCGAGGGAAAATGGCTTTACGCTCCAGATTCTACTCAGCATGCCTATTCTACAATCCGGTTGACCAGTTGCTTGTCGAGGGGCTGCACGGAGGATTTAAAGAAAGTCACTGTTGTTCCGTCCGCGCTAACGAGGTACTTGGCAAAATTCCAATCCGGTTTCTCTCCCGTCTTGGCTTGCAACCATTGGTATAAGGGATGCTGATCACTTCCTTTGATGGAAACTTTTTCGAACATCTGAAATTTTACACCATAGTTTTTCTGGCAGAACTCGGCAATCTCTGCATTGGAACCAGGTTCCTGCCAGAGAAAGTTATTGGCTGGGAAGCCTAGCAACGTTACTTTGTTTCCATATTGTTCATGGAGTCTTTCAAGGCCGGCATATTGCGGCGTTTTCCCACATTTGGAGGCTGTGTTCACAATGAGAAGTTTCTTGCCTTTGTATTGAGCAAAGTCAATTTCCTTTCCATCCAGTCCATTGATTTTGAATGAGTAGATGGAATCCGCGATGAGGTCTTTCGGTAAAGAAAATTTGTCAGTAAGAAATGCGCCTAAACTCATAACGAGAATACCTCCGGTGATCAGGTAGATACTAGATTTCATCGAGAATTTCCTTGGACATAGGGCTCACCTTCTGATTGAAGAATTTCACCGATCCGTCAGGCTTGACGATGTATTTGCAAAAATTCCAGGTCGGCTCAGAGCCTGTTTTTTCCTTTAGCCATGCGTAGAGCGGATGCTGATCTTCGCCCAACACCGAAATCTTCTCAAACATCTGAAAGGTTACACCGTAGCTTTTTGTGCAAAACTCTGCAATCTCCGCATTGCTGCCCGGCTCCTGGCCCTTGAAGTTATTGGCGGGAAAACCCAAAATCACCACACGGGAACCATAGGTATCCTGAAGTTTCTGCAAGTCAGCATATTGAGGTGTATATCCGCATTTAGACGCGGTATTTACAATCAACAAGGTTTTACCCTTGTACTGTCCCAAATCAATCATTTTACCATCGATGGCATTCATTTTTAGTTCATAGACAGAGGCTGCGGAAAACATCCAGGCAGAAAGGAGTGTTAGGAGTGCTGCTTTCATAGTTTTTGGTTTATTAGAGATTAAAGAACAAATATGGCAAGGAAATGTTCATTTTGGTGGCAACCCCCGACCCCTAAAAGGGAGAATAAAATTTACCTACTAGTTGTATCTACATATATGTTCACGCTAAAGTCACTTCCGGGGGAATTAGGGGTTGAAAAGTTCACCGCCCAAGTCCCCTTAAGGTGATTTAGGAGTCGAAGAGTTTCCCAACCCCCGACCCCTCAAGGGGAGAATAAAATTTACCCACTTGTTGTATCTACATATACAGGCGCAGGTTAAAGTCCCCTTAGGGGGTTTAGGGGGCAAGGTGAAGCTTAATTTTTTTGATAACGCCATCCATATTACTGAGAACATCATCATTAGTGAATCGCAAGACTTCAATGTGGAACGATTGAAGAGTTTCTGAACGAATCTTATCATATGCAACATTCTCTTTGATAGAATGAACCGGGCCATCAACCTCAATTACAATTTTGAGGGAATGGCAATAGAAGTCTACTATATAATCACATACCGGATGCTGTCGCCTAAACTTAACCCCCATCTGCTTATTAGACAATTTCGACCAAAGCATTTTCTCTGCGGGAGTTTCTCTCAAACGAAGTTCCCTAGCCCTCTCAAATAGAATGCCCCTTGCCCCTAAGAACATATTGTGCTTGTTCATGCTTTCTCCAATCCTCTAAAGGGGAGTACAAATCTTTACCCACTGTTGTGCACTCCAAAGTCCCCTTCAGGGGATTTAGGGGTAGCGCGTTTTGACACAAACAAATCTAGAATCCTCGAACGAAAAATGGGATTTGCTGAATCAGAAGCATTCAAGTAGTCAGGGTAACCATACACTTTCGTGGCAGATAAATAGCTGAAGTGAAAGTCATTACCTTTTAACAGGATTGCGAATCAGAATCTCGACGCGCCTATTCTTCGCTCTCCCGTTATCGGTATCATTTCCGGCGATAGGCCTTGAACTTCCAAATCCCTCAAAGGTCACGCGATCAAAAGTAGCTCCTTGATCAATCAGGTACTCAGCCACGGTCTCCGCCCGGCGCAAGGACAGTGCAACATTGTGATGCTCTGTTCCCACGTTATCGGTATGACCCGAAACGAATACATTCAGCGACGGATGTGCCTGCAGAAACTTACCAAGAGAATCCAGCGAGGCGAAATGGTTGCCTTTGAGTTTGTAGCTGTTGGTCTCAAAAAGGAATTCACTTAGCGTGATCAGGCTGTCTGCCTTGAGAACCGGTTGATCGACTGCCGGCTCAGAAGTAATGAGGGGTGCAGGTACACCGATTGGCGTCGGTTGCTTCGCACGTAAGGTATCAGGTGGGACGGCTTTCTTTGGCACTGTAAGGTTCTTATAGGCGCCCTTCTTCGCATTCCGTTCGATACGTTTCTTAAAATCCGCAAAGCTTATACTCTTCATCGCTTTTCTCTTGCCGGCCCTCTTTCTGCAGAGGTAATCGAAGCATATGACATCCTGAAGGAAATAGTGAGGGCCGGAGTTGCCGAGATGAGAGACCATCAGCGGGACAGGATCTCCATATTCACGGCCCTCGTTCACCGGCTGGAAGGCACCTCGGACACAGGATACGCAGATCAAAGCAAAAAGGGCAAGGACCCATAAAGAGAATTTCATCCGCGAGTGGGGTTCAAAAAGTTGGTAAAGTCGGCGTTTCGGCGTTACTCCACAAACTCACCGGAAGGTGCATGATCATTTATTCAGATGAACAGACATACGACTCGTTGACAGGGAAAAAATTGCCAAACCGGGTTGTCGTATTTAGTTGAAAGTTGGTGGTGGCCAGGCTTTGGGACTGATTAGAGCCTCCGTCGCCGGATCAAGAGGAAGGTTATCCCTATCACCAACCACGACCCGAGCGGAACCATGAGAAACATAAAAGCTGGTCTGGCCCCCGGCAGGCTCACCAAGCCGCTGTAGCAAAGCACCGAAATTAAAGTCAAAAAAATCATGATGCTGTAGAGTGATTTGCGAGCAAGACTAGACCAACCATTGGACATCGTATAGGCACCTAGTAGCGCAGCAAACGGAGAGGACACCCACCCGGTGAAGAGTACAATCAATAGGAGGGAATCTTGCTGGCTCCCCATCTGGAACATGAATGTGAGGGAGGTGATAGCTCCTGCGAGAGTGAAGAGTAGAGCCGATAGTCGTGTTGCCATTTTAGACTTGTACCAGTAGACTGAATCAGAATGTGACTGTTTAACTAATATAGCTCTTTCTTCATCGTCAAATGAGTCATACGACTTTTTCTGGCTAGCCTTGAGTGAAGGCTAGCGAGTTTCGACATATGATTTCAGCCATGCAAAAACCTTCTTTATTCCACTGTCGGATTGCTTGGGTGTCATCATGCCGTCAAGCAACTTTCCAAGCAAGCCGAATTTTACGGTGTATTGCATCACTTGTTTCACTTTTGTTTGGTTGCCGATTTTCTCAAAGCTGTAGCTGTGTGCAAGTCCTTTGATTGGAAAGGAACAGTCTGTTAAGAGATTTGCTTGTATATTCCTTCTGTCTATACAGGAATTGAGCGAATCACCAGCCTACATCCTCTCTGGCACCCGAATTCCCAACACCCCCATCCCGCTCTTCAACACATCTGCAACAACATGCGAAAACGCAAGCCGGAATCCCAATCTCACAGGATCTGTTTCATTTAGCACGGAAATAGCCTGGTAGAACTGATTGTAGTCTTTGGCCAATTCGTAGACGTAATTGGCAACAACGGATGGGGAATATTCTTTTGCAGCTTCCTGCAGCTTCGCGGGGTATTGATCAATGCGCACAATCACTCCGCGCTCGGCGGGCTCCAGCGCTTTCAACTGGCTGATGGACGCTGAGTTCCACGTCATTCCCCGGTCCTTGGCCTTGCGGAGCATGCCGCGGATTCTTGCGTGCGTATACTGAATGAACGGCCCAGTATGTCCCTGAAGAGAAATGGATTCACTCGGATCAAACAACATCCGCTTCTTCGGATCGACTTTTAGCAAAAAATATTTCAACGCACCCAAGCCGATCATTTCGCCCAGGTCGGCAATTTCTTGTTCGCTCATGCCCTCGGTTTTGCCGAGTTCCGCAGTTTGCTTGCCGGCATCCCCTACCATCTCCGCCATCAGGTCGTCGGCATCAACCACGGTACCCTCACGGCTCTTCATCTTTCCGGTAGGCAGATCGACCATGCCGTACGACAAATGATAGCACTTCTTAGCCCACGCATAGCCCAGTTTGCCAAGGATCAGGAACAACACCTTGAAATGATATTCTTGTTCATTGCCCACCGTGTACACCTGGCCTTCGATCTTCGGAAAATCCCGGAAACGCAATATCGCTGTACCAATATCCTGGGTCATGTATACTGAAGTTCCGTCAGAGCGAAGCAATACTTTCTGATCCAGCCCATCCCCTGTCAGGTCTACCCAGATCGACCCGTCGTCTTTCTGGAAGAATACGCCCGCGGCCAGGCCTTTCATCACTTCCTCCTTCCCTAACAAGTAGGTGTCGGATTCGTAATACAACTTCTCAAAATCAACACCCATTCGGGTATAAGTCGATTCGAAACCGCGGTATACCCAACCATTCATGGTCCTCCACAACGAGATCGTTGAAGGGTCCTTTGCTTCCCACTTTAGAAGGAGATCTACGGCTTGTTTCATGATCGGAGCTTCTTTCTCAGCTTGCTCCGTAGACATACCGCCAGCCTCCAGGTCCTTGACCTCTGCTTTATAGGTCTTGTCAAACTCGACATAATACTTTCCTACCAGCTTGTCACCTTTCATGTCGCTGCTCTCCGGCGTCTCCCCCTTACCGAACAATATCCACGCTGCCATGCTTTTGCAGATATGAATGCCGCGGTCGTTAATGATCTGAACTTTATGAACTGTGTACCCCAGCGCGTTGTAGATTTCGGCCACTGAAAAGCCGAGGAAGTTGTTTCGCAAATGACCCAGGTGCAAGGGCTTGTTGGTATTCGGTGATGAGTACTCGACCATGACCTCCTTTCCGCTAGCCGATAAACGGCCAAAGTTTGGCGTGTTGAGGATATCTGAAAATACATTTACCCACGTGGCGTCAGCAATCGAAAGATTAAGAAATCCCTTTACCACGTTGTACTTGGCCACCAGGCTGCCCTCCTTTACTAAGTGGTCGCCGATCAATCCGGCCGTTTCTTCCGGTGATTTTTTAGAAAACTTCGTCAGTGGAAAGCATACGAGTGTATGCGATCCTTCAAACTCCTGGTTGGTTGGTTGAATTTGCAGAATCGGCGCGGGCTGCTGGAACAATGCGGCCACAGCCTTTTCAATTTCGGTACGAAGAGAGATATCAAGATTCATTCCATGCCCGCGTTCAGGGCTGCAAGATAAAACGATTTGAGCAATGTTGCTGACGGCCGATCGTCATCACTTTTTCGCCAACCGGGCTTTCATGGGCTGCCAGTAGAACTGCTTCCACCCGTTTTTAAGTGCTCCCACATTGCGCTCAGGCACCCCACGCTGGGTGAATGCCAAAGTCGTTCCACCAGCTGATTTCTTAAGAACAAATGTGCACACGGAGTAATGATCGCCGGGCCAGCCATCTTCGGCAAAGTTCCAGGCCTGAACAATCTTCTTTCCCTCTACTAATTCGATGTTGTATCCGTTACAATATCCGTCAAAGACCTTGAATTTACCCATCACCTTCCTGCTCACCGTTGCTTTTCCCCCGATCAACGCGGCGTGTTTTCGGCTGTCCATGAGCAGCTCGTACACGGCCTTAGGTGGTGCGGGGAGCGTGGCGGTCTGGCGAATGGTCTCTGTTTTCATATCACATGTCCAGGATGTATGCGAACATCAGCGGTGCCACGATGGTCGCGTCGCTTTCAATGATATGTTTCGGCGTATCTATGTTCAGCTTACCCCAAGTGATCTTTTCATTTGGGACAGCCCCAGAATACGAACCGTAGCTAGTCGTCGAATCACTGATCTGGCAGAAATAACTCCAGAACGGAACGCCATCTCGCTCCAGGTCCTGATGCAACATGGGCACCACACAAATTGGGAAGTCACCGGCAATTCCTCCGCCAATCTGGAAGAACCCGATGCCGTCTTTCCCGGAATTTTCGGTGTACCAGTCGGCAAGCCAGACCATGTACTCAATCCCGGACTTCATGGTCGAGGCCTTCAATTCGCCTGTAAGGCAATAGGAGGCAAAAATATTTCCCATTGTGGAATCTTCCCAGCCTGGTACAACCATCGGCATATTGCGTTCGGCAGCGGCGATCATCCATGAATTTTTCGGATCAATTTCATAATACTGCTTCAAGTCGCCGCTGTTGATCATGCGGAACATAAACTCATGTGGAAATAGTCGCTCACCTTTATCTTCGGCATCTTTCCAGACTTTAAACAGATGTTTCTGCAACCTGCGAAACGCCTCCTCCTCGGGGATACAGGTATCTGTAACCCGGTTCAGGTGCTTTTGTAAAAGATCCCATTCTTCTTTCGGAGTAAGGTCCCGGTAATTGGGAATACGACGATAATGGCTGTGCGCTACCAGGTTCATAATATCCTCTTCCAGGTTGGCGCCCGTACAGGAAATAATATGCACTTTGTTCTGCCGGATCATCTCGGCAAAGCTTATACCCAGCTCAGCGGTACTCATGGCGCCGGCCAAGGTCACCATCATTTTCTTTCCTTCGGCGATGTGCTTCTTATAGGCCTTGGCCGCATCTACCAGGGCGGCGGAGTTGAAGTGGAGGTAGTTCTTTTCGATGAACGCGGAGATCGGTCTGTTTTGGCTCATGACGTGGTTAAAATTTGGGGGCGAAGATAGGATAAAGTCAATTTGAAAATGAGGCAATTTGAATATTTGAAAATGGGGTTCCCGTCCGCTCCTTATAGACAGGGCCATGGGTGAGGCCATATGCAAATTTTTGCTCAAATTCCCACTATGAAACACCGCACCCTTGCCCTCTTGCTACTGCTCTCTTGCAAAGCCCTAGCTCAAGAGCCCGCTGCCGATACCCTCCGGCGAATCGACCAGCTCTTCACCCGATGGAACAATGCTACCCCCGGGGGCGTGGTTACCGTTGAGCGCAATGGGAAAATCATTTACAACAAAGCATTTGGGATCGCCGACCTGGAACACAATGTACCCAACACGACGGAGGCCATTTTTGAAGGCGGGTCCCTTTCGAAGCAGTTCACAGCCATGGCGGCCTTGCTACTCGTGAGTGAAGGCAAATTGTCGCTCAGCGACAACATTAGAAAGTATGTTCCTGAACTGCCTAACTACGACGGGGTAATAACGATTCAGCAACTGCTCAACCATACCAGCGGATTGAAAGACTGGGGCGTTGTCGGGGCAATTTCAGGATGGCCCCGAACAACCCGTGTGTATACTCAGGAGCTGGCCTTACAGATTATTTGCAAGCAGCGTTCCTTGAATTTTTACCCGGGCAGTGAATACTCCTATAGCAATTCCAACTATTCGCTTTTGGTAACAATTATCGAACGAATTTTAAAACAGTCCCTTGCGGACTTCACCCGGGAGCGGCTGTTTGAACCTGCTGGCATGAAGAACACACAGTGGCGGGACAATTTCAGAGAGGTACTTGCAAACCGGTCCATTGCCTATGTGCTTTCATCGGGAAAATACGAACAGGAGATGCCGTTCGAGAACGTTCACGGACATGGCGGGATTTTGACGACCACGAAAGATCTAATCAAGTGGAACAGGCAGCTGGAAACTCATGCCATTGGCGGTGACAGAGTCTATCAAATGCGGACACAAAAGGGAAAACTCAGCGGCGGCAAAGAAATTACCTATGCCGGCGGTCTGGTGATCAGTGAACGAAACGGCTTTCGGGAAATCTCGCACACGGGCGCAACAGCGGCATACCGGGCCGCGCTTTACTATTATCCTGGAAAGAAACTTACCATCGCTATTTTGAGTAACGATGGAGGCTTCAATCCTGGAGGAGGTGCAACACAGGTCGCTGATATATTCCTTGGAAAGGCAGTGATACCAAAAGAGTCAGCAAAAAACATTACCACTTCTGAGGAAAACCTGAAACGTTTTGATGGGATTTTCCGGAGCGTACGGGGGTTTGATGTGTTTACGCTCGCCTATTCAACGGGAAAGATCACCAACGAAGGCAAAGCACTACAGGTGATTCACGCCGATACACTCTACCTGGATCGATTGTATTGGATTGCAAAAAAACCAGGACAGATCCTGCTTAAGAATCCGTCGGACACTAGCACCTATGTCCGCGTGAAGTCGCCCGTGACTGACATCTCCTACCTGAAGAGTCTTACCGGCCAGTACGTCTCTGACGAAGCAGATGCCACTTACACGGTAGAACTCCGCGGCAATGACCTTTGGATCAATTGCATGCCACACGGCGCATTCAAATTGATTCCTTCCTTCCACGACGGATTTCTATCCGAAGACATGGATTTGTATGAATTCAGGCGGAACAAGAAAGGTATTGTAGATCGATTTGAGCTAAGTACATCGCGCGCAGAGCGGATACCTTTTAGAAAGTAAAGAACCGTTCAAATGAAAGAAATTGTCGTCGCAACAAAATGTCGCCCCTACGGGGCTCATCCGTGTGATGCCTTCTGGTTTCTGGTTATCAAACTGTCATCCCTTTTGGGTTGATAGCTATCCGAGGATTTATCACTCTGCCATAACCGGGCGTGTCGCGATCGACTTCGCGGTTGCTTCCATAATTTCAAACCCACTTTCAGCCATGCTGTTCTGCGTATCGAGCGTTGGGTTTACTTCGGCAATTTCCCAGGCGCATAGCTTGGGGCTTTTGGCCAGCTCGACGTTCAGGATCTTTGCTTCCTCCACCGTTAATCCGTTCGGAACCGGAGTGCCCGTGCCAATCGAGATTCGGCTATCCATGCTGTCGACGTCAAACGAAACATAAATCAGATCACAATGATCCAGGTATTTGAGCGCTTCCTTGGCCACAGCCGCGGGTCCCATTCGTTTTACGTCCTCCGGGGTAAAGTTCGGAATGCCGTATTTGTTGATGATGTAGTTTTCCGGCTTCTCCATGTCGCGCATTGACATAAACACCAGGTCTTCGGGGTAGATCTTGGCGCCGGGTATGCCGACGTTCATAAGCTGCTCCCAGTATTCGATTGTCTCTCCTTTCGGGTCGTTAATCTTGCATTCCAGGTTATCAATATCACACGCCATGGCGAGGGTCATTCCATGCATGTTCCCGGACGGGGTGGTATAGGGTGAGTGCAAGTCGGCGTGAGCGTCGATCCAGATAACTCCGAGTCTTTTCTTCGGGTGAGCCTTTTTGATACCCGCGATAGTCCCATAGGCCGTGCTATGGTCACCTGCCATGATCAGGGGAAAGTAATCGTCCCAGATTTGTTCGTAAACTTCCAGGCACACTCGTTCTTCCATGATAAGTACACCGTCAATGAATTTGGCGTAGGCATGCTCTGCACTGTTGAAGAGCAGCTCGTTGACATTCTCCACCTCGATGCTCTCGTAGGTCCGGAAGAAATTGGATTTCATATCCAGACTGGCAATTTTCATTGCTTCAACACCCAGGCTTGCCCCCCGGGTGCCGGCGCCGATTTCGGACTTTACTTCTATGATTCTTATTTTCTCGCTCACAAAATCTCAGATTAATGATCAAAAACGCAGGACAGATACGGCACTGAAAAATCTGTCCTGCCTCAGAGATCAGGCAGGGAATGCAATAGAGTGACCCGGAGATGAAATTGGTGGCCTTGCATACACGTGTTGTATTGCAAAGATGGCAAATTTATTCCAATATTGCGTTTTTACGAAAGACCCATAAACCCCGGACATGAAATGAAGAGCTATCGTGAACTCATTGAACAGACCTTCGAATTTCCTCAGGAAGAATTCAAGGTCTGGGAACACGAGTTGCTTTTTAACGACGTGCCCCTGATGGATATCATCAAGGAGTATGGCACACCTCTGAAACTCACTTACCTTCCACGGATCAGCGAAAATATCCGCTTTGTACAGGCCACCTTCAACAACGCAATGGAGCGGTTCAAGTACAACGGAAAATACACCTATTGTTACTGCACTAAATCCTCCCATTTTTCTTTTGTGCTGGAGGAAGCCTTAAAAAACAATGTACATATCGAGACCAGTTCTGGTTTTGATATAAACATCGTACGATCTCTTTTTGAACGCGGCAGCATCACGAAAGACACCTTCGTGGTCTGCAATGGCTTCAAAATGCCCGCCTATACTGAAAACATTTCCAACCTCCTGAACGAAGGCTTCCACAATTGCATCCCGTTGCTGGATACGCTTGGGGAAATTGATGTGTACGAGCAGCGCGTGAACGTCCCTTATCATGTCGGCATCCGTGTTGCCTCCGACGAAGAGCCCAAGTTTGAGTTTTATACCTCTCGCCTGGGCATCCGCTACAGCGATATCGTTCCCTTGTACAAGGAGAAGATTGCCACCAGCCCCAATGCCTCGTTGAAGATGCTTCACTTCTTCATCAACACAGGCATCAAGGACACGGCATATTACTGGAGTGAACTGAGTCGCTTTATATTCAAGTATTGCGAGCTTCGCAAGATTTGTGATACGCTGGACTCGATTGATATTGGCGGTGGCTTCCCGATCAAGACGTCCCTCACCTTTTCCTATGACTACAAATACATGATCGAGCAGATCGTGGAAAATATCAAATGGATCTGCGACAAGAATAACGTACCTGTGCCAAACATCTTTACGGAGTTTGGAAGCTATACGGTAGGCGAAAGCGGAGCGATCCTCTATTCCATCGTGGATCAGAAATTGCAGAATGATAAAGAGCTTTGGTATATGATCGATGGTTCGTTCATTACCCAGATGCCGGATGCCTGGGGGCTGAACCAGAAATACATTCTCCTGGCTGTGAATAAATGGGATGACCCTTATCACAAAGTGAACATCGGAGGCCTGACGTGTGACAGCATGGATTACTATAATTCGGAAGCACACATCGGAGAAGTTTTCCTTCCCATGATTAACGACGAAGAGCGACTCTACATCGGCTTCTTCCATACCGGCGCGTATCAGGAGTCCCTCGGCGGGTACGGCGGCATACAACATTGCCTGGTGCCAGCACCCAAACATGTGCTAGTCTCCCGTAATGAGGACGGCGAAATCAGCACGCGATTGTTTGCCCCCGAGCAAAGCAGTGACAGCATGATGAAGGTGCTGGGATACGCCAACGGAAATGTGGTGAAGGAGTCATTGGAAAAAGAAACGCCGGCACAAAAGCCAGCTTAATTTGACCCCAGCCTGGCTCAGTAGCCTGGCATTTTTACCTCTTTGAAACCGGATGGAATTACAAACTCTGAATCATTCAACTTCAGACGCTTAATCTCTGTAATCTCCATGATCATTTTGCCTTGAGGTGACGCGATTTCCATTCTCAGCGGCACGCCTTCCATTTTGTCGTAAAACATTGCTTGTCCCCCCTGTCCCATCCCTTGACCAGACATCGCCTTCATGTCCATGTCTTTTATTTCTTTAGTTGTCCAAAATACTTGCGTCACCGTCTTGTCCTGTTCCTTAATCTCGACAATATACTTCTCACACGCATATCCGAGCAAGGTCATCTTCTCCCCTGTCGAGATCATTTTTGGTTGGCTGGGGGGCACGACTTTTCCTTCCGGCATTTTGGAATAGGTCTTATCCGCGCGGTTGATGCGCGTTGCCGGCTGATTCTTGAGGTGAAGCACTTCCATACCATCGGCCATGCCACCTTCCATGACCGAAACCATATTCCCGCCTTTGATTTTCATTACCATGCCCTTCGGCATCATGTTGCTCATGCTCGCTGGCGCGCCTCCTGACCCTGCAGTCTTCATCGCGGCTTCCATTGCTGCCTTCATCTGAGGATTCGACTCCATCATTTTCTTCATTTGCGGGTCGTTCATCTTTTCCTGCATTTCTTTCAATTCGGCTTGTGTCTCCGGATCATTCAACTTTTGTTGCGCCTGCTCCATTTCTTTTTTCGTTGCCGGATCCGTGATTTCCATAGACATGGACCAGCGGATACTGCCTTCAAATGTTTGGCCCTTTCCAGCCAGCATAGCCAGGAGGAAAAGAAGGGTGAATAAGTTTTTCATATACTAAAATTAGATTGCTGCAACTGCTCTGCAAAGGGAAGTCGAATATCTCTTTTTTGAGAATCCAAACAAAAATTAGCTGCACTCCTGTCATTTGTCGCTTTTTGAATAGTTTGACTTTCATTATCTTCATTATGACATTAATTACTAACCAATAGCCGCATCGCTTATCAAAGAAGCTTTGCCATGGATTTAACGGATGCTTACGGATAATACCATTTGTGGTAATCCATGGCAATTTCCTATGGACTTAAGATCAAAGCGGCTGCTTCCAAAAGGTTTTTTGCTTTGAAGTCACCCCTATTCTCCACATCCCCCTCATCCTTATCCCCAACCTGAATCGTCCGGATCCCAAGTTTGCGTGCCGGAATCAAATCGCGACTGCGATCTCCCACCATCCAGGACTGCGTAACGTCAATAGCGAACTTTGATATTGCCTTTTCGAACATCAGCGAGCCCGGCTTGCGAAGCAGGGAATTCGTGACGGAAGGGTGCTGCGGGGAGTAGTAAAAGTGATCTATGACATGCCCGCACTGCTTCTGCAAATAGGCATGGCACTCCTTCATTTGCCCGACGGTGTAGATCCCCTGGGCAATCCCCGACTGGTTAGTAATAACTACCAGGCGAAAGCCATTCCGTTTCAGCATCTGCAGGCCCTCGGGGACGCCCGGTATGATTTTAAACTTTGACACCTCGTAGGTGTAGTTCGGATTATCCTCGTTGAGGACGCCGTCCCGGTCCAGGAAAACGCATCGGTTCATGGCCCAAATATCAGGCCTTTTTCGTTAAGTTTGTTTTTGACCATTTCCCTCCGTGAACAAGGCACTAGTCATCACCCCAACATACAATGAGCTCGAGAATATTGAGTCCATTGTTGAGGCTGTCTTTTCGCAACCCACCGCCTTCGATATGCTCATTGTGGATGATGGGTCCCCGGACGGCACCGGCGCCATAGTCAAG
Source organism: Cyclobacteriaceae bacterium (assembly GCA_031384895.1). Taxonomy (GTDB): domain Bacteria; phylum Bacteroidota; class Bacteroidia; order Cytophagales; family Cyclobacteriaceae; genus ELB16-189. The sequence goes on from JANNAZ010000323.1 coordinate 44,846, forward strand.
AATCTACAAGCAAAACATAACACCGCCGAAAAACGTCTTCACCTCATCGAACGCTCAGGCAAGCAAGGCTTGGGGACAGCATACATCGAAGGGTTTCTATTCGGACTCCGCGAAGGGTATACCTACCTCCTGGAAATGGATGCTGACTTTTCGCACGACCCCAAAGACCTTAATCGACTGTTGGCCGCATGCGCCAACGAATCCGCTGATATGGCCATCGGTTCGCGCTATGCAACCGGTGTGAACGTAGTCAACTGGCCGATGGGGCGCGTTCTTATGTCATACTGCGCCAGCATGTATGTCCGTTTTATTACGGGCATGAATATCCAGGATACCACGGCAGGATTTGCCTGCTATCGCAGGAAGGTGCTAGAGACCATCCCCTTGGACCGGATCAAGTTCATCGGGTATGCCTTCCAGATCGAAATGAAATTTACTGTCTGGAAATTCGGATTTAAGCTAGTGGAGGTCCCAATCATTTTTACCGATCGCACGAAAGGTCAATCTAAAATGTCCACCGGAATTTTCAAAGAGGCCTTCCTGGGAGTTTTACGGATGAAGATTAGCAGCTGGTTTCGCCGCTACGACCGCCCGGCCTGAATCAGTCAAAGCGAATCGCCTTAATCGGACTAATGCGTGAAATAATGGCCGTGGGCACCCAGAGCACCAACGTGACTACAACAAATATCAATACGTTCAGAAACAGAATCATCGACCAATCCCATCCGATGGGAACGTAACTCATGTAGTAATCGCGGGCGTTGAGTGTAATGAACTTAAACTCATCCTGCAGGTAGCAGAAGCCGATGCCGATAACATTGCCAAAGAACAACCCCCGCAAGATGAGGTTAATGCCCTGGTAAACAAACACGGAACGAATGGTCCGCTCGGTACTGCCCATCGCCTTTAGTAACCCGATCATTTGTGTCCGCTCCATAACCAGAATTAGTATAACCGAGATCATATTTACGCACACTACGATGAGGATGACGCCGAGAAGAATATTAACCTGACGACTCACCAGCCCAAGCCACTCAAAAACCTGAACAAACTTCTCGCTGACTTTCTCCACAAACAAGTCGAAATCCATGCTTTCGCCAATGTGCTGGTAGACTTCATCGACTTTGCTCATGTCGGTTACATATACTTCCAATCCTCCGGCTACGCTATCCGGCCAGTCGTTGAGTCGCTGGATGAGACGAGCATCGCCGATGATGAATTTGTTGTCGAAGTAGTCTGATAAGTTGGTTTCATAAATGCCAGCCACTTTGAGCTTGCGGAACCGCGGAGGGTCCTGGAAAAAATGAATCGTGATTTCATCACCCGTCTTCACCTTGATTTTATTGGCAATGGTTCGGCTCACTACGACTTCACGAGAGTAGCCGGAATCAGGAAAATGGATGAATGATCCTTCCACGAGGTTTACTCCAAACGATTGCTGGTCAAAACTTTTTCCGACTCCTTTGAGAACGATTCCCAGCACATCTTCTTCCGATTTGATTAGCCCGGTTTTGTGGCTGAATTCCTGAACGTGGCGAACAAATGGAAACTGAGCCGGATCGCGATAGAGCGGAATGTTGAGATCCATGGGCTGCTCCTCCATGGAGTTACTTAGGCTGAGTTTAGTGACCAGAATATTCGCACTAAAACTATAGATCTTGTTCTTGACCGTGTTTTCAAAACCTTGCATAATGAGAAAGGAAACGATGGACGCAGCTAGCCCAACGGTAAGGGTCACAACGGCGATGCCATGGATAGCCGAAGCGAGTCCGGTCTTTTGGCCCGTGCTTATTCGTTTCGCAAGAAAGTAGGAAAGGTTCAAGTTTGCCGTAATTTTGACATGCTCACTGTAAAGAACGTAAAATGAGAAGACTTTTTCTTTGGCTGGTATTGTTCGCCACGTTCGCCTTGCTCGATTCCTGTCGTCAGCCAGTGAGGACAGCCACACCCAAACCCACCTCGGTGCCTGCCAAGCCAAAAGTCCCACTGACCGGTGCCGATCAGCTGGACCTGCTGTTGCCAAAACTCTCCGGTCAGCGGGTGGCTATGTTAGTTAATCAGACTGCTGTAGTCGGCAAGCGCCATCTGGCCGATACCCTCAAGTCGCGGGGTGTGAACCTGATCAAGATTTTCTCTGCTGAACACGGCTTTCGGGGCACCGCCGATGCAGGCGAAGCAGTAAAAGATGGCCTGGACCCGGTCACCGGAATACCTGTCGTCTCCCTTTACGGTGCCAAGAATTACAAGGCCACACCTAAGCACCTGGAAGATGTGGATGTGGTGGTGTTCGACATTCAGGATGTTGGAGCACGGTTCTTTACCTACATCAGCTCGCTTCATTACATGATGGAGGCCTGCGCGGAAAACGGAAAGAAGCTGATTATTCTAGACCGCCCCAATCCCAACGGAAGTTATGTCGATGGGCCAGTACGAAAGCCGGAGCAAAAATCCTTCGTCGGAATGCACGAGATTCCCATCACACATGGCATGACCATCGGCGAATATGCACAAATGATCAACGGAGAGGGCTGGCTGGACGGAAAGCGCACGTGCGCATTGGAGGTGGTTGCGCTCCAGAACTGGAAACATACTGATACCTATTCTCTTTCCATTCACCCCTCACCCAACCTCCCCAACGACCATGCCATCGGCATGTATCCTTCGACCTGCCTTTTTGAAGGGACAGTTCTTAGCATTGGCCGAGGGACGCAGAATCCGTTTGAAGTTACGGGTCACCCGGACCTGAAAGGTCAGCCGTACCAGTTCACACCGGTAAGTATTGCAGGCATGTCGAAAGAGCCTCCGTTGAAAGACCAACTCTGTTATGGTTTGGATCTTCGTAATGAAGAGATCCCTCGCCGGGTGACACTGAAATACCTCATCGCCATGTACAGCGCGTTCACCGAAAAGGATAAGTTCTTCATTCCGTACTTCGACAAACTGGCTGGAAATACCACGCTTAAAGAACAAATTCGTTCGGGGATGACGGAGGAGCAAATCCGGGATTCGTGGAAATCTGAACTGGATGCATTTAGGATGGTGCGGGCCAGGTACCTTATTTATCCGTAAAACATCACGCGCGGCCAGTTATGACCAAGGCTGAGAAAGTAAACGACATCCTCCAGATCCTCGACAAACACTATCCGAAGGTCGAGGCGCCGCTCCAACACGCTGATGCCTATACACTGCTGATCTCTGTATTGCTGTCAGCTCAGTGTACGGATGAGCGAGTGAACAAGGTCACCCCTGTCCTCTTTGCAAGGGCTGATAATCCCAAGGACATGATCCGGATGTCTGTCGAAGAGATTCGTGAAATCATCAAACCGTGCGGACTATCCCCGATGAAGTCGAAGGGTATTTATGGGCTGTCAAAAATTCTGCTTGAAAAATACAATGGCCAGGTGCCGGATAGTTTTGAAGCCCTGGAAGAACTTCCGTCTGTTGGTCACAAGACCGCATCCGTAGTGATGACCCAGTGGTTTGGCAAGGCGGCGTTTCCCGTTGACACGCATATCCATCGCCTGGCGTATCGTTGGGGATTATCTACGGGCAAGAATGTGGAGAAAACAGAAGCGGATTTAAAACGGCTTATTCCTGAAAAGAAGTGGGCGAAAGTTCATCTCCAGCTGATTTACTTTGGGCGAACCTTTTGCCCCGCGCGTGGGCATGTTTGGACGGCGTGCCCGATATGCAGGAGGTATATGCGAACGGATCTACGGAAGAGCTAAATCAAGGAATTGCTATACGATACATACTATAAAACTGGAGCGGAAGAAACGCCACGACAAAAAGACCTGCCCCCGTAGTTAGTAACTCCGCCGCGCCCTGAAGTTCAAGCAACTTGAAGATAACGGAGAGGGCTACGAGCAAGGCGCTGGACAAGCCCGTTAGGAATTTTGCCTTCTGCAGCGTTGTTCGCTTAATCCGCGCCCGATGGTGATCAATGCTGAGCACAGGCAGAAAAATAATCACGAACCCAAGAAACCCGTAGATCGACAGTTCCCGTGCACCCGGCAGGTGCAGCATGCCCATGACCCAGCCAGAAACGAATGATATTGAAGTCAGGCATCCAATCGTGTACAATATTTTTCTCATGGGGATCGCCTTGCGATAGGTTAGGTTACTTACAAATTTACATTTTTTATCCAAAGACTATTATTGATGATCTTTGCTACTAATGAGTGAATGTCGAATCATATTTATGGGAACCCCCGAATTTGCGGTTCCCAGCCTTGAAATCCTGATCCAGCACAAACTAAATGTGGTGGCCGTGATTACTGCGCCCGACAAGCCGCAAGGCCGGGGCCAAACACTCAAGCCCTCGCCGGTTAAGGAATGCGCGTTAAAGCATAACATTCCCATATTGCAGCCCACAAATCTGAAATCAGAGGAGTTCCAGCAGGAGCTTCGGCCATACCATGCCGACCTACAAATCGTCGTTGCATTCCGCATGTTACCCGAAGCGGTATGGGCAATGCCTCGCCTGGGTACATTCAATCTGCACGCCTCCCTCCTTCCTCAGTACCGTGGCGCCGCACCAATCAACTGGGCAATCATACAAGGCGAAAAAGAAACTGGTGTTACTACATTCTTCCTTCGTCATGAGATTGATACAGGCAACATTCTCTTCCAGGAAAAAGAGCCTATTCTCCCCGACGACAACGCAGGTACCTTATATGAGCGGATGATGGTAAAGGGCGCGCAACTGGTTCTGCACACGGTGGAGGCCATCAGTTCTGGCACGTACCAGACCAAAGAGCAGCAGGCATCCGCGGTGATGAAGGCAGCCCCAAAAATCTTCAAGGAGACTTGCGCAATCAACTGGAACCAGCCTTCCGAGAACGTTCGAAATTTTGTCCGTGGCCTGAGCCCATATCCCGCGGCGTGGACTTACCTAAGTGGGAAGCTCTTCAAAATCCTTCGCGTCGAACTGATAGCCCGTCAAGATTCCGAAAACGGGCCGTGGAAGACAGACAATAAGAATTATCTTTACTTCAAGACCGCCGATGGATGGGTCTCCGTTGAAGAGTTGCAACCAGAAGGAAAGAAAAGAATGATGATAGAAGAGTTCTTCAGAGGAAATAAATTAGCGAGTAGTGGATAGTGGGTGGCACCAGTACCCAGCACCCAGCACCCAGCACCCAGCACCCAGCACCCAGCACCCAGCACCCAGTACCCAGCACCCAGTACCCAGTACCCAGCACCCAGCACCCAGCATGACCATCTCCCTTATTGCCGCACTAACCAGAAACTTCGTCATTGGCCGCAATAACGACCTCCCCTGGCATCTGCCCGATGACATGAAGTATTTTATGCAGACCACCAAGAGTCATCATGTAATCATGGGACGCAAGAACTACGATTCCATTCCTGAAAAATTCAGGCCACTGCCCAACCGCACAAACATTGTCGTAACCCGCCAGGAGAATCTTCAGGCACCGAACTGCACTGTTGTTCACTCGTTGGCAGACGCCATGGGCATTGCTCAGAAGGCGGGCGAGACTGAACTCTTTATCATCGGCGGATCGGCGATTTACCAACTCGGTATGCCATTCGCACAGCGCCTTTACCTCACGGAAATTGAGGCAGAGCTTCCAGGCGACATCCATTTCCCCGAATTTGACCGGACGAACTGGAAGGAAACCTCGCGCAAGCATCACCCGATCGATGACCGTCACGCATATGCCTTTGACTTTGTAATTTACGAACGTATTAAATAGACCACTATGCAAAATCAACAACCCCTGGAATCGCACAAGCGCATCTTAGGAATACTCTACATCGTCTCCGGTATGCTGCACCTGATCGGTATGATTCTTCTGTCCACCCTCATTTCATTGTTCTTTCCAATGATTTTCGAGCATGCAGAGCTGGACGATCAGTGGATCCTCGTATGGATAGTTCCATTTATCCGGACGATCGCTGTATTTGTGATTCTCGTAATTGCCGTTCCTTCATTGATAGCCGGCTGGGGCCTCCTGACACAAAAGACATGGTCTTTGACGCTCGCCCTGATCATCGGTTGCCTCAAACTCTTTTCCTTTCCGTTTGGAACGGCACTTGGAATTTATACTATTTGGGTATACGCGGAGGAGCACCGCCTTAAGCAAATCAACAAGACCGCATGAGCCTTAAAGGAAAAGTTATCTGGCTTACAGGAGCCTCGTCCGGCATTGGAGAAGCGCTAGCATACGAATTGGCACGCAAGAAAGTGAAACTCATTCTCTCTGCTCGGCGGAAAGATGAATTGGAACGGGTGAAGGGCAACTGCCATCCGCTGGCTCAACCCGAAATCAAACTCTTACCCTTCGATTTGGCCGAGTCATCCAATCTTCAGCTGATCACGGAAGCCGCCACCCACTTGTTTGGTCACGTAGATATTCTTATCAACAACGCTGGGGTTGGTCAGCGAAGTCTCGCGAAAGAAACACAGATCAACGTAGATCGGAAAATTATGGAGGTCGATTTTTTTGGAACACTTTCAATAACCAAATATTTACTCCCGCACTTCTTGAAAAGGAAAAGCGGGCACTTCGTGGTTGTAACCAGCGTTATGGGCATCATCGGTACCCCATACCGCTCCGGGTATGCGGCAGCCAAACACGCCCTGCATGGTTTCTTCGATTCACTCCGGGCTGAGCTCTGGAAAGACAGCAAGAACATTTTTATCACGCTGGTCTGTCCGGGCTGGGTGCGAACCAGTAACTCCATGAATTCGATGACCGGAGATGGCACCAAGCTTAACCAGATGGAGCCTACTACCCAGGACGGGATTGATCCGAAGGCTTTCGCCAAAAAAATGATTGCTGCTATTGAAAGAAGAAAGAATGAAGTCTATATCGGCGGCATGAAAGAAGTCGCTGCCGTCTATCTTAAGCGGTTTTTTCCTGATCTGTTTGCCCGTATTGTCCGCACGGCCAAAGCACGCTGATGTACGCCTGGTATGAGTATTTGCTAATTACCGCCGTTGGGTTTTTGGCCGCATTCATGAACACGGTAGGCGGCGGCGGGTCCTTGTTTTCCGTACCCATCCTCACCTTTCTCGGGATACCAATTACTTCGGCCAACGCCACTAGTCGGGTGGCTCTTCTCTTTCAGAATATTTTTGCCGTCGGCGGATTCAAAAGCAAAGGCATTGAACTGCCCTGGCCCTATAGCCTGTATCTGGGCCTGGCCTCGCTGGGAGGCGGCGTGATTGGCTCGGTACTTGCGTCGCGCGTGGCAGACGAAGTCTTTACCCGAATTTTCGTCGGCGTCATGGTCTTGTCAGTCTTTCTGATTCTCTACGATCCCTTCAAGTCAAAAGGGGAAGAGCAACTCAGCACCAGAAGCCAACTCATCGGAAGTATCTGTTTCTTTTTCGTCGGCATCTATGGCGGATTCGTTCAGGCAGGGATCGGATTTATTGTGATCGCCGTACTGAGTGTGGTCAACCGGTTGTCGCTGGTCAAAAGCAACTATGTGAAAGTCTTCGTCGCGATCGTCTATACCGGAGTTTCCGTCATCGTTTTCGCTCTCCAAGGTAAAATCATCTGGGTAACCGGGCTCGTGCTCTCGGTGGGTCATGCCCTTGGCGGCTGGTACGCCAGCCGCTGGTCTGTCTCCGCCGGAGAAGTCTGGATTAAACGGGTGATGGTTGCGTCGATAATTGCAATGGCTGTAAAACTGTGGTTCTTTTAGTATCGTTGCTCGTTGTATCTCCACCTCAACACTTCAACACCTTACACACTTCCCCATGCTGAAATGGACTGATCTACTTTCGTTCGCCTCCAAAGGCAACCCAACACCTCCTTCACGGCTGGAAAAGGCTGAAGAAGATTGGAGGAAATTACTTCCAGCTGATGTCTTCGATGTTGCCCGAAAAAAAGGCACTGAGCGTGCGTTTTCCGGCGCGTACTGCGAGGCCCATACACCCGGGAAGTATGCCTGCCGTTGTTGCAATACTCCACTCTTTGACTCCGGGTTAAAATTTGAGTCCGGCACGGGCTGGCCGAGCTTTACGCAGCCCATCGAAGAAAACGTAATTGCCTACCACACGGACTCAGGTTATGGTATGGTGCGCGTAGAGGTGCTGTGTAATGTCTGTGATGCTCACTTGGGCCATGTTTTCCCGGACGGACCCCAACCGAGTGGATTGAGGTATTGCATTAATTCGGTATCGATTCAGCTTGTGAACCCTTAAATCCCCTGAAGGGGACTTGGGCGTACCGGGTATACTTCTTCTGACAAGTGGGAAATTCAACTTCCCCTTTAGGGGCCGGGGGTTGGATAAACTACTAAGCTCGGTCCTTTCCCTCCGCCAAAGCACGCATCCGCCTTACCCTTTCCGGGTCAACGGTGCGGAGCATAAACTCCGAGTTCCCTTGCTCACCCATGGCAGCAATTGCCTCGTTGCGAAACGTCATCGGGCTTGCCCGTTCGGAGGTAGCCGAAAAATGAATTTCTCTAGCTCCTGTACTAGACACAATTTCCTTTACCGTCTGTTCATTGACACCTGACCCAGGCATAATCTTAATCCGGCTACCCGCCTTTTCAATCAACTGTCGGATTAACTCTGCTCCCTCCAGTGCTTTGGGTCGTTGACCGGCAGTGAGTATACGCTCAAATCCCACTTCGATACAGTCTTCAAGGGCCTGAAACGGGTCACGCGTCATGTCGAAGGCGCGGTGGCACGTGCACTTCAGAGGTTTCGCTTTATCTATAAGTTCCTTACACCGTTTCTTGTCCAGCGTACCATCGGGATTAAGAATACCGAAGACAAATCCGTCGACACCCGCTTTCTGAAATTGGAAAATATCCCTCTTCATAGCATGGAACTCATAGCTGCTGTAGACGAAGTCTCCACCCCGGGGGCGAATCATGACGTAGACGTCGAGCGTTACATTCTGCCTGACAACCTCCACGGTACCTCCGGAAGGGGTTGTGCCCCCATCGGCAGGGTTGTCACATAACTCGATGCGGTCAGCGCCGCCTTCCTGGGCTTTGAAAGCCGATTCCACATTGTAGACTACTAATTCGCAGGTCATGGCACTCAACTTACGCGTAATAACTTTTTGCATCAAAAATTGTATTCGGCACTTCCTTCGAATACACCGCGTACGTAAATCCTGGCTGAAGGGCATATGCGCCATATTGCCCTGCTTTATTGATCGCCAGAAAGCCCACCTGAATTTCCTTTGACTTCTCAGGTTGATTATGGATAATTCGCTTGACGGCTTTCTCGCAGGCCTCCTGTGGTGAATTGCCCTGGCGCATCAGTTCAACCACCAGGTGTGATCCGCAAATTCGAATGACTTCTTCGCCAACGCCTGTCGATGTTGCCGCGCCTATTTCATTATCCACAAACAAACCCGCACCGATGATTGGCGAGTCGCCCACACGGCCTTTCATTTTAAAGGCCATCCCGCTGGTGGTACATGCCCCGGAAAGATTTTCTGCAGCGTCTAGCGCCAACATGCCGATCGTGTCATGGTTTTCAATATTCGCAACGGGCTTGTACTTGGCTTCCTTTAGCCAGGCCTTCCAGACTTTCTCCGATTCCGGTGTAAGTAACTTTTCTTTTTTAAATCCATTCGCAAGTGCAAACTGCAACGCCCCTTCTCCGGCCAGCATGACGTGGGGTGTTTTTTCCATCACCATACGGGCCACGGAAACAGGATGAACGATATGCTCGAGGCAAACTACCGATCCGCAATTTGCCTTCTCATCCATGATACACGCGTCGAGGGTCACCCGGCCGTCCCGATCAGGAAGCCCGCCAAGGCCAACGGATGTTTCTTTCGGATCACCCTCTGGAACCCAAACTCCTTGCTCGACCGCATCAAGTGCACGGCCCTTGTTTGAAAGTACTTTCCATGCTTCAGCATTGGCCAGCTTGCCAAAATTCCAGGTTGAAATAACGAGCGGTCCGGCAGCCGCTGGCGCTGATCGGGCAGCTATTGAATTCAGGGAAAGAAAAGAGGCTAAGGCAGCGATTGTTTTGAGAAATCGACGACGGGTAGGATGCATATCGGTACGAGTTTGTTGCTGTTAAGATAAGGAAAGATGTGCATTTCAACTCTGCGTATCTGTACGATAATCCATGTTGTACATGGGCTGATCAATGGTGCTATGGCTCCTCTATGATTCTTCTCGCCAGACGGAACCGCTTGATATAATAATCCGAGTACAGATTGGTCTCCACAACACCCAGCGAGGTGGACGCATGAATGAATCTTCCGGTTGTGTCATTGTGTAAGTGACTTGCCGTGAGGCGTTGGTCGGGATTTGCAATCCCGACCTCTCTTGAAACTCAATCTCAAGGGTTGGGGATTTATAATCCGTACTGGTTCGTTCCATAACCCTGCCCTGCCTTCATTATTTCTTTATTCAATATAACAAATCTTTACCAACCCTTTTCTATTGATATAATAATCACCCGCTGAACTCAACAAATAATCCTGCGGTACCCAGACGATTCCAGCCGCCACTGGATTGTTGTGGATGTAATCCATCTTTTGATCGGTAAATCTCTTCGTAAACAATTCGATGGGATGCCTGCCTTCTTGCCATACATGAAACGAATCTGGTCCGGTTTGAAAATGTCTTAGCAACCACTCCTTGCAGCTTTCGTTAATTTCCGAAATCGTTTCGACAACTTTCTTTGAAGTAAATTTCTTGAAATCGCGCATGATACCGGACAGGTCGTCCCGAGCACCCTCAGCTGTTCGCACGATCATATGCAGATGGCTTGACATAAGACACCATACGTAAACTTCCAAACCCTTATTCTCAACGCAATAATTAAGGGAGTCGACTACAACATTCGCCAACTCTCTCCTGGTGAAAACATCGATCCAATCGACTACAGTATGCGTAAGAAAGTGAAGCTTGTCGCTACGAATAGCATACTTAAATCCCATAGCGCGAATCTATGGAACGAGCGCTTTCCCAAAAATCTGGTTTTCATGACGCTTATAACGACTGCTTGCAGACCGCACTTGAATTGAAGATCGGGATGGATTACAAATCCGCTTCGAAGAAGGCTGCGGCTTCGAAGTGGGTCGGGATTGCAAATCCCGACCAACGTTCCCCGGCGACCAACTTCGTCTTTCAAATCTGACCGAACATGGGCTAAAGTCAAGAGTCACCACCTGGTGACTACAACACGGACACTGGCAACTGGTAACCGGTAACCGAACAACGGCTTAGGGCTCCTCCAGGATTCTTCTCGCTAGACGGAACCGCTTGATATAATAGTCTGAGTACAGATTGGTTTCCACAACCCCCAGCGAGGTGGACGCATGAATGAATTTTACATTATCCTTCGCCTTTACATCGGTAACAATTCCGACGTGTGTGATTTCTTTCTTTTTCTTTCCCGTAGCAAAGAACAGCAGGTCACCCGGCTTAACATCCTTGATCTTCACTTTGCTGCCCATGGTGGCCTGGTCGGTCGCCTGGTGAGGCAACTTGACATCCGCAGCCCGGTAGGCGTTTGATGTTAGTCCCGAACAATCCATCCCGGAGCGGGTGGTGCCTCCCCATTTGTATGGCGTGCCGGTATATGTTCTTGCCGTCTGGATTACCGCCGCTATCTGCTTTTCGTGAACACGGCCTTTCCGCGCGCTGCCGCATGACGACAGCACCAGGATCAAAACGAGAAGGCTCAGTGATGATTTGTAAAACGAGATTTGCGTACCTTTGGCCGCTACCCTCATACACCTAAAGTTTAAAAAGTAATCAAATTTACTGCATTCATGGCACAAACTAAAACCCTGGAAGCAAGCCTCAGTAACCTTAGCGAACAGGTCATTAGCCAATTCAGGCAGGTTGCTGGCAACGCCCATGTGATTGTTGACCAGGGAGGCAAGGAAGAATACGGTCACGACAAGACCGAGGACTATTTTTTCATGCCCGATGTAGTGATCAAGCCCGGAACGGCAAAAGAAATCAGTGAGCTGCTAACGATCTGTAATAAAGAGCGGATTCCGGTTACCCCACGCGGAGCAGGCACCGGGTTGAGTGGTGGCGCACTCCCCGTAAAAAACGGCGTCGTCATTTCGATGGAACGCTTCAACAAAATTCTCCACATCGATGAACTCAATCTGCAGGCCACTGTAGAGCCAGGGGTCATCACAGAAGTTTTTCAGAATGCTGTAAAAGAAAAAGGGTTATTCTATCCACCGGACCCCGCCAGCCGTGGGTCCTGCTTTCTGGGGGGTAACCTCGCCAACAATTCTGGCGGGCCCAAAGCCGTGAAGTATGGGGTTACGCGCGATTACGTCCTTAACATGGAAGTGGTTCTGCCAACAGGTGAAATAATCTGGACTGCAGCAAACGTATTGAAGAACTCTACCGGGTACAACCTCACCCAACTCATGTGTGGCAGTGAAGGGACGCTCGGAATTATTACCAAGATTGTTTTCAAACTTCGTGGGTTTCCGCAGAAGAACGTCCTGATGATGATTCCGTTTGTCAGCAACGAAGAAGCATGCGAAGCCATCGCCGCCATTTTTGTTGCAGGCATTCAACCTTCCGGGATGGAATTCTTTGAGAAAGAGGCTGCCGCCAAGACGTTTGACTACTGTGAAAAAGTGCTCAACAGTCCTGTAACCACAAAACTGGTAGACGGCATGAATGCCTATCTTTTGTGTGAACTCGATGGCAACGATGAGGAGGTGCTGATGAAAGATGCTGAACGGGTAATGGAGGTGTTGGAGCGATTTGATGCCGGGGAGATTCTATTCGCCGAAAGTTCAGCACAGAAAGAAGAACTGTGGAAGATTCGCAAGAACATCTCTCCTGCAGTAAACTGGTACACGCTAACCAAGAGCGAAGATGTGGTCGTTCCGCGCAGCAACCTTCCCAAACTCATTAAGGGCATCAAAGAAATCGGGAAGGAATACAACTTTAATACGGTTTGCTTCGGTCACCTGGGCGACGGCAATCTGCATGTCAATATTCTGAAAGAGAACATCTCGGAAGAAGATTGGTCAACAAAAATACCTGAAGGCATTGGAGAGATATTCAAGCTGACGGTGAGCCTTGGCGGTACATTGTCCGGCGAACACGGCATCGGCATTGCCAAGCGCCCCTACATGCCATTGGCGGTAAGCGAAGTCAACCTCAACCTCATGCGCGGAATCAAGAAAGTGTTTGATCCGCAGGGGATACTCAACCCTGGAAAAATATTCTAGCATTCATCTGTGTGAATCCGTGTAATCTGTGGCAATTTTTTTTCAGCCACAGATTCCACAGATTACCACAGATTAGACCCTATATTTGAACCATGTGTGGAATCACAGGTGTCTTTGCATTTAACCTGGTCGGCAAATTCAGCAAGATCAATGTGGCTGCCGCTACGGCTTCCCTCGCTCATCGGGGACCTGACTTCCACGATGTCTATGTCGATGACTGGGTCTGTCTTGGACATCGCCGGCTCAGCATCATTGACACGCGGGAAATCGCGCACCAGCCCATGTGGGATGAAGCCAATCGGTGGTGCATCATTTTTAACGGAGAGATCTTCAATTTCAAGGAGCTCCGCAAGGGGCTAGCCGACCGAGGCATTTCGTTCAACACCGAATCAGATACTGAAGTGTTACTGAAACTCTTCATCCGCGATGGCGAAGCATGCCTGAATCAACTCAACGGTTTTTTTTCATTTTGCATTTATGACAAGGCGGAGCAGTCGCTCTTTCTAGCCCGTGACCGCTACGGCGTGAAACCTCTTTATTACCTCATGGATGAGGACAAGTTCCTTTTTGGTTCCGAGATGAAGGCCATCCTCGCCTACGGAATAGACAAGGAAATCGACTATGAGTCATTGTACACGTATCTTCAACTCAATTACATTCCCGCGCCTGAAACGATTTTTACAAACGTCAAGAAACTTCTGCCGGGCCACGCCTTGCGCGTGAAGGCCGGTAAGCTCAGTCTTCAGAAATACTACTCCATTCCGTACGAACCAACTAAAAGCGATTCAGCCCCATCCTACGCAGAAGCCAAGGCAACGTTTAGCAGGCTACTGGAAGAATCTGTTCAGCGCAGGCTGGTCTCGGATGTACCACTCGGTGCATTTCTAAGCGGTGGCGTGGATTCTTCCGTGATTACCGGATTGGCCAGCCGTCACAAGCCCGACTTGGAGACTTTTTCGATCGGCTATCGCGATGAGAAGTTTTTTGATGAAACTCGATATGCCACATTGGTAGCGGATCACTTCAAGACCAAACACACGGTATTTACACTAAGCAATCAGGAGATGTACGGACATCTCCACGACATCCTGGATTCACTTGATGAACCGTTTGCCGACTCCTCCGCTATTGCAGTATACATGCTCAGCCGGGAAACCCGGAAGCATGCCACGGTGGCCCTTTCCGGAGACGGTGCTGATGAACTTCTTGGCGGATACAACAAGCATGCGGCATTCTATCGCGCCCTGAATCCGGGCATGAAGGAAAAAACGGCTGCTGCCCTATCGCCCGTGTGGTCGCTCCTCCCAAAATCGCGGCACGCACCACTTTCCAATCTTGTTCGCCAACTGGACCGGTTTGCGCGCGGAGCAAATCTCCCTTCCTCAGAACGGTATTGGCAATGGGCATCGCTAGCGACAGAGACCCAGGCCGACCGCCTTCTCAAAGCTGAACTGCGCATGCACAGTGCCTATTTTTCGCGAAAGCGCGACATACTGAAATCCATTCCGTCACATGAAAGAATTAGCGACATCCTGCTGACCGATATGACCCTGGTCCTGCCGAACGACATGCTCACCAAGGTTGACCGCATGAGTATGGCTCATGGACTGGAAGTTCGCACGCCGTTCCTCGATGTCAACGTAGTCAACTTCTTGTTTACGCTACCAGACAGTTACAAGATTGACGGAAAGATGAGAAAGAAGCTCTTGCAAGAAACGTTCAAGGACATGCTTCCTCCTGAATTATACCAACGACCAAAGAAAGGCTTCGAAGTGCCCCTACTGAAATGGCTTCGCGGTGACATGAAGCAGACCATTCAAACGGACCTTCTCTCAAAAACATTCATTGAAGAGCAAGGCATTTTCAACTACAGTGAAATCCACAAACTCAAGCGTAAGTTGTTTGCCCTGAGCCCGGGTGATGTCCACGCCAGAATCTGGGGGCTTGTGGTTTTTCAGTGGTGGTGGAAGAAGTGGATTTTCTAAGCTCAGGGGAGTCCAGCGCTGGCGCTACGGTAGAACTTAGGTATCTAAAATGCGTACCTTTGTCGCTTTGACTGGATTCGGCATGGCTTTTGGTCATTCCGGCAAGGATCAATCAAAGATAAATGTTTTTAAGCTCTCGTTTTTCCTCTCCGTGCTGTTCATCCTTGTTTCTTGCTTTTGCACTTCTTTCAGCAATAGCCGCGCAAGGGCAAAAAGAGATATACTTCATTAGCGATACGCAAGCACCCATGTGGGCGGAAACGCTCTGGTTAAAACCATACCACAATGCCGAAGCGACAAAAAGGCTCTTCAGCGATATCGTGACGCGCAAGCCTTCCTCACTTTTTATTCTAGGTGATGTGGTGTCCCTGTCCTGTAGGCCAAAAACTTGGGTCCGCATGGATTCCTATTTGGAGAATTGCCGCAAAGCTGGAATCCCTGTATCTGCCTTGTTAGGTAACCACGATGTGATGTCTTCCTCAAAACGTGGAGAAGCTGAATTTCAAAAGCGCTTTCCAAACCATAACAAAACAGGGTTTCGCATAATCGTAGACTCGATGGCCGTTGTCTTCCTAAATTCAAATTTCAAAAAACTTGCCCCCGAGGATCTCGCAAAAGAAGAGGCGTGGCTTCAAAAGACCCTGGATTCCCTTGATGCAAACCCCGCGGTACTCGCAACACTCATGGCATGTCACCATGCACCCTTCACCAACAGTAAAATTGTGCACTCATCAGAGCCGGTTCAGCAAAAATTCGTACCTGCATTCCTTCAATCCAAAAAAGCCACCCTGTTCATCACCGGTCATTCACACAATTTTGAACGGTTTAATCACAACGGAAAAGACTTTGTTGTCATCGGTGGAGGCGGCGGACTAAAACAGTCACTTTTTAAGGGAAAGAAGAAAATCAAGGATAAGGATTTGTCTGACACGTATAAGCCGCTATTTCATTACCTCATCCTGAAGCGCGAAGGTCGGACACTCCAACTGACATCGCGGGAACTCCTGAAAGGCAACTCCAAAGAGCAACCCTTTGGAGACTTGAAAGATGGTCTTCTCTTTTCTATACCCATCCACTAATCCCCGATGAAGATTTATTGCTTTGTCCTATTACTCATCCCCTTCCTCAGTGCAGCGCAAGCTGATTGCACACTGGAGCTTGAAAAAGATAGCATCAAAGTATATACCTGCCTCCGGGCCGACTCGCGATACAAGACCATCAAGTCGTCGTTTACACTGACGAGTACGCTCTCTCAACTTGCGGTGGCCTTGCTTGACATCGAACAGTACGGAGCGTGGCAATACAAAACCATTGGGGCCCGTATTCTTAAGCGCTTGAGCGAACGGGAGGTTATCTATTACACCAACGTGCAGGCGCCGGTGCTCACCAACGACCGAGATTTTGTCATTCGACTGACTATCGATCCTGATCCCATGACAAAAGGGATGATTGTGGAAGCGGTGAGTATCCCTGATTATCTTCCGAAAGTTGCTAATGTTATCCGCGTGCCCTATTCTCGAGCGCAATGGAAAGTGGCGCCTTTCGGGCCCGGAAAGCTTTCGGTGGAGTATTCGATTGATATCGACCTCGGTGGATCGGTGCCGCCGTGGATAGTCAACCTGGTTGCCCCAAAGGCTCCATATGAAACCTTTAATTCACTTCGGGAGAAGATCGGTGATTACCGTGGCCGCAAGGTTCCCTTCATTTCCAACTAGAAATTATCCCTTCTTTGTTTCTTTCGCCCACATATCCCGGAGCGTCACCGTCTGATTGAATATGAGTTTACCGGTTGTAGAATCGGCATCGAGGCAATAATATCCCATACGCAGGAACTGGAAGCGTTCACCGGCTGCTGCCTTCTCCACTTCAGGTTCTGCATAAACCGTTGGTTTAATAGTGAGTGAATTGGGATTGAGATGGTTCTGGAAATCACCTTCAATTGAGTTCATATCCTCGGCTGTAAATAGTCGATCGTACATTCTCACCTCGACAGGAACCGCATGCGGCGCACTGACCCAATGGAGTGTACCCTTAACCGGTATTCCGGAGGTATCCGAACCGCTCTTGCTCTCGGGCACATAGGTACAATGAACCTCTTTCACCGAACCGTCAGGGTTCTTGATCACCTGCTCACAACGGATAATGTAGGCGCTCTTCAACCGGACGACCTGACCGGGAGCAAGTCGAAAATACTTCTTGGGAGGGTTC
>JANNAZ010000348.1:0-5284 GCA_031384895.1 Cyclobacteriaceae bacterium
TGACCTGGACCTGGTGCAGGTGGGCAGAAGGACGCCTGACGTTGCCTTCAACAACCTCTATCGAAATGATGGCGCGGGTGTCTACACCTTCCTATCCTCCAATATTATCAGCACGGACAACCTCCAATCCGCCCGTGGTGGTTCATGGGCAGATATCGACAACGATGGAGATATGGATTTCTTTGCTATGAACACCGCAGCAGGTGGCGCCGTACAGAGTGCATTCTATATCAATGACGGTACCGGTAACTTCACCAAAAAAACATCCACTACGGTGCTGGGCGCTGATGTCCGTGGACGCGCAAGTTCCTTTGGCGACCTTGATAACGATGGAGACGTAGACCTGGTTGTTCACAACGGCAGGGCTGGAAACACTGGTGTCAATGTTTATTTGAATAACGGAACAGGAACATTTTCACAACTGCTCTCCGGTGTCCAGTCATTCATCCCTGTGCCAAACCCGACCCTTTCGCAGGTTTCATTGGGCGATGCCAACAGCGACGGATTTCTGGACATCTTCTCGGCCACCTTCAGTGTTGGCCAACCGCCGGCTGTTTACCATAATGTGGGTAACAGCAACAAGTGGATAAAGTTCCGCCTGCAGGGTTCTGTTTCAAACCGTTCCGGAGTTGGCGCTCGGATTGAAATCAAGATTGGTACGAACAGACAGATACGCGAGGTTACCTCGCAAACCGGACTCGCCTCTCAAAATTCTCTTGTCCAGCACTTTGGTATTGCCGGCGCAACCCAGGTGGATACGGTCAGGGTTTACTGGCCCTCCGGCCTGACCCGGACACTCACCAATGTGGCCGCCAATCAGATCCTTAATATCAATGAGATCGCTCCCCCTCCCCCCGTCAATCAAGCCGACTCTCTTGCACTGGTAGATTTCTACACAGCCATGAATGGCGCTGGCTGGACCAACAAAACCAACTGGCTCACAGGAAAAGTAAATACCTGGTATGGCGTGACCCTGAACAACAACGGTCGAGTCAGTGGATTGGCTTTGCCAAATAATATAGTGGGTGGTCCTTTTCCTGCATCTTTTACTTCGCTCACCGCACTTCAAACCCTCAATCTGTCAGACAACCCGGGCATCGCGCCGCCTGCTAGTTTAAGTTCATTGACCGCATTGACAACGATCAACTTCAATGCCTGCGGCCTCAGGAGCCTGCCAACACTTAACGGGCTGACCAACCTTACTTCCCTGGTACTTACCAACAATAGCCTTACGTTTGAAGATCTCGAACCCGTTGCCAATGTACCCGGAGTTCAACTAAGCCCTCAGGGACAATTTGGCGGAGGCGGCACAAGCCATATACAAACAGGCAACCCTTGGAATATCCAAATTGCCGTCGGTGGCTCTGCCAACCAATACCAATGGAACAAAGCAGCGGTGCCCATCGGAGGCGCAACAAATGATATTTTGACGATATCCTCAGTCTTCGGATCTGACGCCGGCACCTATCAACTAACAGTTACCAATCCATTGGTACCGGGGTTAACTCTGACCAGCACCGACTATGCGTTGAATATCGCTACGCCGGGAGCGCTGACATATTTCAGCTGGCCACAAAACGACGGGATTATCAATAGCGTCCCCGCGGATTCCTACGGCGGCTATTGGGCTGACATTGATAACGATGGGGATGATGACTTAGCCATCAGTAATTTACAAGGTGGGATCAGCGGCCGTTCTGTTGACCTCTATGAAAACAACAATGGCACATTCACTCGATTGCTCAATGCTAATATGCCTACCGACGAGGGACCCCGTAACATTACCTGGGCCGACTTGGACAATGACGGCGACCAGGATTTTTTTGTGGGGGATGCCGGCTTCAATTTGCTGACAGACCGCAAGGGGGCTTTCTACCGGAATGAGGGTAACAAGACTTTTACGCGTATTGCTTTGAATCAAATTGCCGACGGAGCGGCCTGGGCTGACTACGACAATGACGGGCGAGTAGATTTATTTACACACGGTGCCGGTACCCCAAGTACGGTATACAAGAATGGGGGTAATGGTTCGTTCACCCTGGCCCCTGTTACATTCGCCAACGCAGGCTATTGGACGCTGGCTTTCGCCGATATGGATGGTGACCGCGACCTTGACCTGGTCCAGATAGGCAAGAATGATGTGTTCACGTTCAATAGCCTCTATCGGAATGACGGTAACGGAGTCTATACGTACATGGCTGCAAGCCCCATCAGCACGGACAATTTGGGCAATTCCCGCGGTGGCTCATGGGCGGACATCGACAATGATGGTGATATGGATTTCTTTGCGATGAATTCGCAAGGAGGAGGAACCATTCAGAGCGCTTTCTATGTCAATGACGGATCTGGAAACTTCACTAAGAAAACATCCACTACCGTGCTTGGTGCTGATGTGCGGGGACGTGCAAGTTCCTTCGGTGACCTGGACAACGATGGGGATATCGACCTGGTCGTCCACAATGGAAAACCCGGAAATACAGGAGTCAACGTATATCTCAACAACGCAAACGGCACATTCTCTCAAATTCCTTCTGCCGCTCAGTCCTTCATTCCACTTGCTGCACCAACGATAGCCCAACTCTCACTGGGCGATGCCAACAGTGACGGCTTCCTGGATCTTCTCTCCAACACGTTTAGTATTGGGCAGCCACCGGCGCTATACCGCAACAACGGCAACAGCAACAAGTGGATAAAATTCAACTTGCAGGGTACTGTTTCGAACCGCTCCGGCGTCGGAGCCCGCATCGAAATCAAAGCAGGCGGTGCCAAACAAATACGCGAAGTCACTACACAAACAGGATTGGCTTCTCAGAATTCACTGGTGCAGCATTTTGGAATTGCCAGTGCTTCCCAGGTGGATACTTTAAAAATTTACTGGCCTTCCGGGATTGCGCAGACTTTGACTAATGTAGCAGCTAACCAATTACTGACGGTTGTCGAGGCGCAAACGATATTCCCTCCGACGGTCAACGCATCGGCATTCGTATTCACAACGGTGACAACCGATTCACTGAAAGTCTCCTTCACGCCAGGCAATGGACAAAAGAGAATTGCCGTGCTCCGGCCGTGGACGGCTGTAACGTTTACGCCACACGACAGCGCTACGTATACCGCTGGCCAGGATCTCGGCAACAGTCAACGAATTGTGTATGCTGGTACTGGAAATCAAATCGCGCTGGGTGGACTCCAGCCGGATACGCAGTATCATCTGGCCATTTTTGAATTGAATGGCGATCCGAGTGCTGAACGATACAAGGTGCCGGGCGCTGACACATTGAAGAATACTTTGCCTGCGATGATGTGGGGGAGTCCTGGTGCGGGACCTGGACAATTCAACGCCCCTCTCGATGTGGAGGTTGCACCTGATGGGACGGTAGTTGTTGCGGCCGAAGATGGAAGAATCCAAAAGTTTTCTTCAGGAGGTGGGTTTATTTGGGAGAAGACAATACAACCTATGGCCTATGGGGGTGGTATTGACCATGTCGGCAATATCTATGTATCTAGCTATACTGGGAATCCAAAGGTCAAGAAGTTTGATCCCTCTGGAAATCTTTTGTTGGAATTTGGTGATCATGGCACGGGGCCCGGACAGTTTAATGGAGTTACAGATATAGCAATTGATCCGGCAGGGAACATTTTCGTAGTTGGGATTTTCCCTTATAAAATTGAAAAGTTTGATTCTACAGGACAATACCTCGGTTTAGTTACAAACCTACCCACCCAGGCTGACAAGATGGAAATTGATAATGCAGGCAATATCTATGTTGCGCTAATTGGAAATAGCAATACAATCACCAAGTATGATAACACTGGAAATTGGCTAAGCAGTTTCTCAGTTCAAAACCCATATGGTATTGATGTTGACTCGTATGGCTTCATATATGCTTCCTCCTATCCAGGGAACATTGGAGAATATTCCAGCAATGGAACGGTTCTCCATACGTATGGAACAGGAGCTTCTGGAACAAACTACCTTGAGTTCAACACGCCTCGCGGAATTGCGTCCAATCCATCAGCAACCAAACTTTATGTTGCTGACATGCGCAACCATCGTATCCAAGTCATCGACATCACCAAACAAGATCAACTCATCGAGTTTGATTCCATCGGTACCATACCTTTCAGCACAACACCTTACCCGCTGACGGCCTCTTCCGCATCAGGCAACATGGTTCAATTCCGTTCGGACAGCACACAAGTGGCGTCTGTCGCAGGAAACCAGCTTGCCTTCCATGGATTGGGCACGGCAACCATAACGGCCTCCGTTGTTGGAACGCATCAATACAAACCAGCAACGGTAACCCAATTAATCACCGTCGTAAAAGGCGATCAGTCTATTACCTTCAACCCCATACCCGCTAAGGAACTTGGCGATCTTCCCTTCTACCTGGATGCGGTATCAAGTTCAGGCAGGCCAGTCACGTACAGCAGCAGCAACGACAGCGTTGCGGTGGTAACCGGCGACCGCGTACGCCTTGTGGGCCCTGGCTCAGCCACGATCACGGCCAGCCAGGCTGGTGATGCCTATTTCAATGCGGCAGCATCGGTCACACAAAATATTTCTGTCGCACCTCAGGGAACCCGTGTGTTCGGTCTTACGACCACCGGCGGAACAGGCAATCTGGGTACAGCTTATTCGATGAAGCCTGATGGTACTGGATTCCAGACACTCTACAACTTCGGACAAATGGGTCAGTACCCGGAGGGGGCCTTTGAAATGGGTTCAGATGGATTCATCTATGGCTCCACCCAATACAGTGCGGCCGGCGTGCAGAATGGCACGCTGTTCAAGTTCAAACCCGATATGTCCGAATACTATCACCTGAAAGAATTCGTCGGAACGGATGGCTTGATTCCGCAGTCCATCGCCGTAAGCAAAAATGACGGATACATTTATGGCAATACTTTCCAGGGCGGAGCAAACAACCTGGGAACCCTTTACAAGATTCGCAAAGACGGAACCGGGTTCACCAAACTCCATGACCACACGGTAAATGGTTCAGGCAAGATCATGCTTGCCAGTGATGGAGCGATTTACGGCGTAACCCAGTACGGCGGTGCAAATAATTTGGGAACCATGTACAGGATCAATACCGATGGTTCCGGATTTACGGTTCTCCATGACTTTGCGAGCATGGACGGCACGCTGCCTTTTGGTCCATTGACTGAAATCGCCCCAGGGATTTTTGCGGGCGCCGGCCACCAGGGAGGTCAGTACGGATATGGAACCATCTTCACCGTCAACTCCGATGGCTCAGGGTACAAGGTCATTCACCATCTGTCG
>JANNAZ010000385.1:0-1996 GCA_031384895.1 Cyclobacteriaceae bacterium
AGTTGCAGTTGACGGTCGCTGAAAAAAATTCGCTAACCGCTTTCATCAAAACCCTCAGCGGGACTGCGGTCTACACCGATGTACGGTGGTCGGATCCATTTTGATTCATTGATTCGGTGATAGACAGAGCCGCTCCTAAACTAGTATTCTCATTTCGTGTTTATTCCTTCCTGCCTGAGGCGCTTCAGTGAGCAGGCAATGGCAGTGTACGCGAGGGCCCTCAGGCCGTGAGACTTTACTTTTTCTGAAGTGCCGCCATGAGCCGGACATTGTCCGTGTGATCATAGAACGTATCGAACTCCAAATAGTAGCCTTCCGGATCATAACCCACAAAGTCACGATATCTTTTTTCAGGCCCCGTGCTCACTTCATTTGATCGAAGTTCAAAAAGCTGTTTGGCCTTCACGTAATTGAACCAGCCATCCAGGTCATCGATAAGAAAGGAGACGGTTACGGCCTTCTTCTCAGTGAAACTGTGCATTCCGCGTCGCTCGTCCACCAAGCCCATGTATCCGCTCTTTGAGGCTTGGTAGATCTTGGCCCATCCCTGATCTGCAGCAGGTTGTAGCCCCAGTTTCTGTTGGTAGAATTTTTCCATGTTTACCATGTCTTTATAATAGAGCCAGGTCACGGTCGCTTTGAACCCGAGGCCCTTCGGCACGAAAGGCCCGCAAAGAAGCGTTGGTTGGGTATTGAGCGCGGGAACGAAATTGTCGTTTTCCGGGTGATCATTAAAGCGTTCAAACTCCAACAGGTATCCCTCAGGGTCTTCTATCACAAATCCATCGTGGGGTCGGTTTGGCTTTACCTTCATATCGTATTTGACTTTCACGCCAACCGTTTTCAGGTGCGCATACCAGGCTTCCAATTGGTCCGTAATCAAGGCCAGCGCGACAGTCTTTGGCTCGTCTGACGTATGCATCCCTTTTGCGGCATCGACCAAAATCAAATACGAATCGCCGGTGACCCGGAAAATGCGAGCCATCGTGTAGTCGGCCACTTGTTCAAGGCCCAGCGTCTTGCTGTAAAAATCGGCGGCCTTGCCCAGGTCTTTATAATAGAAAAAAACATTTGTTGCACGGATACCAAAATCCTTCATCACCCGGAAAGGCGTGTTCTTCGAAAGGAGTTCGTTGACATGCTGTGTTGGGTAGCTGAGCAGTTGCCCAAATCGCCGGGAAAGGGTCTCGCGCGCCTGCCCGGTATACTGCCCGGCATCCTGCAGTTTTTTGGCTTCCTGCTTAAGCATCAAATACTCGTCCTTGGTAGTCCCTGAGTAGATCAGCAGGACATCCTTGCCTTGGGTTTCTGTTGCGGGAAAGAGATCAGTTACCAGCAGATCGGATTCCCGATAGAGCTGTACTCCGTTTTTTTCGACCACCCGTTTCGCCTCCTCCAGGAGCTGGTCCATTTCTTGCGGAGGTAGTGCTGCGCTGAGGGCAAGTTTCTTTACGCCTACATGAACCATTTCTGAAAAGGAGCCAATACCTCCTAAGACGTATGCCGGATCTTTTTTATTTTCTTTTTCTGAACCGTTGGGTGAGCAACTCAACAGGGTAAGAATTGCGAGGAAGGCAGTGTTTAGCTTCATGGAGGGTGGAATCTTGAAATCGAATATAAGATTTTGTCTGGAATTCCGGTCGTTTCCCAGGGTGTTGGGCCTCATCGGCGGAAGCCGTATCTTTAGTTGACGTTCCATCAACGCAGAAGACTGAGCGTATGAAGAAGAGAGACAACGACGAGCTGGAGTTATCCCACAAAGAGTTTATGACTCTGGATAAGAACTATGCCCGGGCGGCCGCTATGGTTGACCTGGTTTATGTCAAGGACGATATTACGGGAATCTCCAGGAAGCCGCTAAGAAAGGGATTTGCATACGCATTCAAGAAAAAACCAGTAAAAGACAAGAAGACCCTTGAGCGGATCCGCAAGTTGGCTATTCCGCCGGCGTGGAAAGATGTGTGGATTTGCCCCAAACCTTCGGGGCACATCCAGG